>NZ_CP013106.1:951497-1268662 GCF_001431725.1 Halomonas huangheensis
ACTACTGCCAATGCTGCAAGACCTCACGCTTGCTGGCCGAAGCTCTGGGGCTCGATGAGCAACGCCTCGTTACCACGTTTCAGTCAAAGTTCGGCCCCGAGGAGTGGGTCGGTCCGGCGACAGTGGATAAAGTGGCTGAACTGGCACGGGCTGGCCACCGTCATATCGCGGTACTGTCACCGGCATTTGCCACGGATTGTGTCGAAACGCTGGAGGAAATCCAGCAGGAGATTCGCGATAGTTTCATGGCGGCAGGCGGGGAACGCTTCACCTATATTCCCTGCCTCAATGATCGCGATGACCATATTACAGCGCTGGCCGATATTGCTGCCGGGGAGTTGGCAGGCTGGTTGTAGAGCGGAACGGCTACTTGTGATGCACCATGCCGCCCATTCGGGCGGCATGGTCGTTTCTGCGGGCTGGTATTCTGCGTCCGGTCACTCTCGGTTGGGCGAGTGCATTACAGGGCTTTCAGCCTGGTCCTCTTCCTGTAGCTCTATCGGCTTGCCTCGCGTCTTGTTGAGATACTTCAAACGCTGGTGTAGACCCGTCTTGGCCAGTAGGTGAGCGCTCACCGGGGCGGTAATGAACAGGAAGATAGTAATCAGCAACTCCTGCAGATGAAGGCCGTTGCCGATGACGCTGAAATAGATCATCGATGCGATCAGAATACAGCCAATTCCCAGTGTCGTGGCCTTGGTGGGGCCATGCAGGCGCATGAAGAAATCACGCAGGTGCGCCATCCCCAGTGAGCCGATGAAAGCAAACAGACCGCCGGCAATCAGTAGCACGGAAATCAGCCCTTCGAGAAATACATAGAACATAGCTCGATTCCGCTCCGGTTATTCGATGATATCGCCGCGCAGTAAGTACTTGCACACGGCAACGGTGCTGATGAAGCCAAGCATGGCGATCAGCAGAGCCGCCTCGAAGTAGGTTTTGGTGCCCATCCATATTCCCATCACAATGATCAGGGCGATGGAATTCACGTACATGGTATCGAGAGCCAGAATGCGATCCGGCATGCTTGGGCCAACGGTCAGGCGATAGAGGTTCAGCAGCAGCGCTAATCCAACCAGCGTCGCGCTGACGGTGATAGCGATGTCTAGCATTCGAAGATCTCCTTCAGTGGCATCTCATAGCGCTCACGAATGGTACGGATCAGCGTCTCGTCGTCTTCCACGTCCAGTGCATGAATCAGCAGGGTCTTGCCGTCCATGCGCACATTGGCTGATACCGTTCCCGGAGTCAGAGTGATGGTGCTGGCGAGCACCGTGATGGCGAACTTCTTCTCGAGGGTCAGTGGGTACTCGATAAAATGCGGCCGCGTGCGTCGCCACGGATTGATGATGATCCAGGCGACCTGCAGGTTGGCAATGATGATGTCGCCAACGACGCGCAGGAAGAAACGCAACAACTTGAAGCCATTGCTGATATTCGGCTGCACGTCCCAGAATCTCTGGGTCAGCAGTGGGATGACGATTGCCAGAGTCCCACCCAGCAGCAGGTGGCCCACAGAAAGGTCATTGACCAGCAACAGCCACACAATCAGCAGCAGTACCGAGAGCACGGGTGTCGGCAACCAGCGTTGTGCACGAATCATCGGGCGTCTCCCCTGAGTGGATGTGAAATCATGATGCATCCTCTTTGGGTGTCAGTAGTGCCTCGATCATTACAGATGGTTCGCTCAACTGAGTGGCTGCGTCGTCAGTGTACTGAGTGACCGGCCCTGCCAGCACGACCAGTAACGGCGACGCGGCCAGCAGCCAGCAGGTGCCCGCCCATTTCCAGCGCGACAGTCGGTCGTCGTTGTCGTCACTTTCCTGGCTGCGCCAGAACAGAGTAGACCCCGCACGCGACAGCGCTATCAGCGCGCACAGTCCACTACCGAGCAGCAGCGGCCACAGCCACAGCCGTTGGCTGCCTTCTCCGGCCGTCATCAACAGTACCTTACCCAAGGCTCCGGACAGGGGTGGCAGGCCCGCCACAGTCATGGCTCCGACCAGGAACAGCAGGGCAGTTATCAGGCCTGGAGCGCGCCCTTTGACCAGGCGAGTGCCGGCTTTGCCACGTTGAAGGCCGACCATTTCAGCGAGCAGGAATAGTCCGCCAGTCGCCAGGGTGGTGTGTACGAGATAGAACAACAAGGCCGAGATGGCGGCTGGTGAGCGCATACCCACTCCGGCCAGCAAGGTCCCCACCGAGACCAGCACCAGGTAGGCAACCAGCATGCGCAGGTCGCGTGCGGCCAGCACACCGATACCGCCGGCGGCGAGCGTGGCGAGGCCAAGCCACCATACCCAGGGTTGTTCCAGCGCTTCCAGCGGACCGGAGCCATCGCCGAAGATCAGTAGGTACACACGCAGGATGGCGTAGACACCGATCTTGGTCATGACGGCAAACAGCGCGGCGACTGGAGGCGGGGCCGCGGCATAGGCGCGAGGCAGCCAGAAATACAGCGGCAGAATGGCGGCCTTGAGACCGAACACCACCAACAGCAGCAGTGCTCCGGCAATCACCAGACCGCTGCGTTCAGGGTCCAACTGGCTGACCGCGGCGGCCATATCGGCCATATTGAGGGTGCCGGTTGCACCGTACAGCATGCCGACAGCGAACAGGAATAGCGCTGACCCGGCAAGATTGAGCACCGCATAGTGAACGGCTGACTGGATGCGAGATTTACCGCCGCCATGAAGTAGCAGGGCATAGGAGGCCAGCAGCAATACCTCGAAGAACACGAACAGGTTGAACAAGTCTCCGGTCAGGAAGGCGCCATTGATGCCCATCAGCTGTAGCTGAAACAGGCCATGGAAGTTGCTGCCCTTCTCATCATCGCCACCACAGGCGAAGACCACACAGCCGACCGCCAGCAATGCTGTAACCAGTACCATCAGTGCCGATAGTCGATCCAGCACCATGACGATACCGAATGGTGGCTGCCAGTTGCCAAGCGCGTAGTACTGTACGCTGCCGGAGTCGGCCTCGCGTACCAGCAGGAAACTGACCAACAGCAGGGCCAGAGTGGCAACCAGGCTCAGGAAGCGCTTGAAGGTCGCATTGCCATTGCGAGGCAGCAGTAGCACCACGGCAGCTGCCAGCGGCAGCACGACGGGAAGGACAATCAAATGCGACATCATCGGCGCTCCTCCCTCTCTTCAGCCCTGCGGCCATCCACGTGGTCATTGCCCATGTCGCCACGGGCACGCATTGCCAGGATGACGGCAAAAGCCGTCATGGCGAAACCAATCACGATCGCTGTCAGCACCAGGGCCTGGGGGAGGGGGTCTCCATAGCGGCCAGGACCATCGATGATGGCTGCGGCATTGGAAGTCAGACCGCCCATCGAGAACAGAAACAGATTGACGGCATAGGACAGTAGTGTCAGTCCAACAACCACCGGAAAGGTTCGGCCGCGCAGCATCAGGTACAGGCCGCTGGCACTCAACACTCCAGTGGTGATGGCGTAGAGCATTTCCATATCAAGTGATCTCCTTGCCGTCGCGCATATCTTCTACACGGTGTAGGCCTTTCTCGATGACCTCTGGGTCATCCTTGGCCGGTCGATGTGAAGTGGTGACCTTGCCGAGGTTGGCCAGAATCATCAGCGTTGCCCCTACCACGGCGAGGTAAACGCCCAGGTCAAACAGCAGGGCGGTGGCCAGTTCGATATCGCCGACCAGCGGAATGTGGAAGTGACCATAGGACGAGGTCAGGAACGGAGCATCGAACAACCAACTGCCAAGTCCCGTCAGAGTTGCCACGCCTACGCCGAGGATTGCCACCGGCTGATAGGGGAAGGCGAGGCGTTGTTGCGTCCATTCGACGCCTCGCGCCATGTAGATCAGGATCAGCGCTACGGCAGTAATCAGGCCGGCGATAAAACCTCCCCCTGGCAGGTTATGGCCGCGCAGGAAGATGAATACCGACACCAGCAGTGCCAATGGCAATATGGTCTGAGAGACTGTCAGCAGCAGCATGGGGTAGCGGTCTGGACACCAGATACGCCCCTCGCTGTCACTGTGTGGCATGAACAGGCGTAGGCGATTGAGCAGTTTGTAGATTGCCAGCCCGGCAATCGCCAGCACAGTGATCTCACCGAGAGTATCAAAGCCACGGAAGTCGACCAGAATCACGTTGACCACATTGTGTCCGCCGCCTCCGGGAACGCTGTTGTCGAGGAAGAACTGCGAAATGCTGGGAGTATCCCGTGTCAGTACCGCATAGTTCAGCGTTGCCACGACGATTCCCAGACTGCTGCAAAGCAGAATATCGCGCAGAGTCCGCAGTGGGCTGGACTCAGTTGGTGTGCGCTGAGGCAGGAAGAACAGCGCCAGCATAAGCAGGATCATGGTCACCACCTCAACCGACAATTGGGTCAGTGCGAGATCCGGCGCCGAGAAGCGCGCAAAGGTCAGCGATACGACCAGGCCGACCACTGACAGCATCAGCAGCGACACCAGACGATAGCGATGGGTCACGGCGGTACCAATGGCGGTAAACATCAGCAGTACGGCGCCGAGCAGCAGTACGCCATCCAGCGGTTGGTTGCCCTTGCTTCCGGTAAGCTCTCCCAGCTGTGACAGACCAATACCGGCCATCAACAGAGCAGCGGTAAGCAGCAGTGCCATGAAGCGTTGCAACGAGGCGTTGTCGAGGAAGTCGGTAGTGGCCTCGGCACGTTTGGCAATGTTCTGCATGCCTCGCTCGAAGATCAGGCTGGCATCCTGAACGGGGAACTGACGCACGAAACGGCGTACATGGCGGTGCCCAACGTACACCAGGATGCCGGCAACGGTGGCCACCGCGCTCATCGCCAGCGGCAGGTTGAAGCCGTGCCAGATCGCCAGATGGAAGTCGAGGGGCTGTTGCAGGACAGCAGCAACGGCTGGCACGAGTATCCAGTTGGTCACGGCTGGAAACAGGCCGACGACGATACAGAGGATGGCCAGCAGCTCGGCCGGAGCACGCATCAGGTGCGGGGGCTCATGGGGCTCCCTGGGCGGTGCATGCCGGGCTTCGGCGAAGAATACGGCATGTACGAGGCGAACCGAGTAGGCGACCGACAGAATGCCACCGATGGTTGCCAATATCGGCAGTACCAGGCTGATCCCTCCGAGAACCTGAGTGTCGACAGTAGCAGTGAAGAACATTTCCTTGGAGATGAAGCCATTGAACAACGGAATCCCCGCCATGGCGGCTCCGGCGATGCTCATCACCAGGCAGGTAATCGGCATGGCCTTCGCCAACTTGCCGAGGCGTGACAGGTCGCGCGTGCCGGCTTCATGGTCGATGATGCCCGAGCACATGAACAGTGCGGCCTTGAAGGCAGCATGGTTGAGGATGTGCAGTAACGCAGCGAGTACTGCCACCGGACTGCCGATGCCCAGCAATACCGTGATCAAGCCCAGATGGCTGACAGTGGAAAAGGCCAGGATGCCCTTGAGGTCGGCCTTGATCAATGCGAACCAGGCTGCATAGACCATGGTAATGATGCCGGCACTTGCCACCAGCGCGGACCATAGTTCGTTGCCGGCCAGCGCAGGATGCAGTCGGGCCATCAGAAAGATACCGGCCTTGACCATGGTTGCTGAGTGAAGATATGCAGATACCGGCGTCGGCGCGGCCATGGCATGTGGCAGCCAGAAGTGGAACGGAAACTGTGCTGACTTTGTGAAGGCGCCCAACAACACCAGCACCAGCATCAACGGAAAGAGAGGGTCTGCGGCGATCACTTCTCTGCTGTCGAGCACGACCTGCATATCGAGACTGCCGGCCATATCTCCCAGCAACAGCAGACCGGCCAGCAGCGCCAGGCCGCCGGCACCGGTCACCGTCATTGCCATCCTTGCACCCTTGCGTGCTTCGGAGCGATGCGACCAGAAGCCGATCAGCAGGAAGGAGGAAAGGCTGGTCATTTCCCAGAATATCCACATGACCAGAAGATTATCGGCCATTACGATACCGACCATCGAGGCCATGAACAGGATCAGGAAGGCATAGAAGCGTGCATGCTTTTCATGGGCTTCGAGATAGTAGTGTGCGTAGAGAATGATCAGCAGACCGATGCCCAGAATCAGCACATTGAACATCAATGACAGGCCATCAAGACGGAACGCCAGGTCCAGTCCGATCTGTGGTATCCAATCGATGGAAACGCGAGGGATATCGCCAGCATTGATGTCCGGCAGGGCGGCAAGTGACATGGCCAGTGCTATGGCCGGCAATATCGCAGTGGCTAGTGTGCACTGAGGCCGTGATCGTTTGGCCACCAATGCTGGAACAAGCACACCCAATAAGGGCAGCAAGGGGATCCAGAACAAAGTCATCAGTTGGTCATCCTGCGCGGTCCGTGAACGTGGTTGATATCGCGAAAGGCTGAGAGTTGCCGTCTCGGGCGCTCGCGTTGGCTGCCTTCCAGGTTGGGCTGCTCTCCCATTATTGCGGCCTCACTTTACCCGAAAGATGTAGGCGGCGTCCCCCCTGGGACGTTTTATCGCTGATGGTAATGGCTTGTGTGTACTGTCAGCCATACGGGAGAATCTGGTATCAATTCGCCAGCTGAGTCATCATGCGGGCAAACTTGACAGCCAAGGAATGCTTTCGCCATGTTGATGCGTTTACTGCTCCCCACTGTATTATTGCTGCCGCTTCTAGGTTGCCAGACCACGACTGCCGCCGCGCCTGCATCCGACCAATCCACTGTGTCGTCTTCTGCAGAGCCTGCAACCGACAGTACGACGCAGGCTCCGGTACCTCAGGCCAGTAGTTTCGAGGAATGGTTGGCGGGTTTCCGTCGTGAGGCGCTGGCTGAAGGCATCGATGCGGCCACTGTTGACCGTGCTCTCGATGGCTTGCGCTTCCGTCCCCGAGTGATTGAGCTGGATGGCTCTCAGCCGGAGTTCGTGCGCCCGATCTGGGAGTACCTCGATACTGCCGTGTCCGATGCACGTATAAGCCAGGGACGAGACAAGCTGGCCGCGAACCGCAGTGCTGTCGATGCCGCCGCCCGCGACTATGGTGTGCCGGGGGAAGTGCTGGTGGCAATCTGGGGAATCGAGAGCAACTATGGCCAGAATTTTGGTGACTTCTCGACTCTCGAGTCGCTGGCGACGCTGGGTTATGAAGGCAGGCGTCATGAATTTGCCCGTTCGGAGTTGTTGGCTGCTCTGCGTATCATCGAAGCTGGTGATATTGCCCCTGAACGCATGAAGGGCTCATGGGCAGGTGCCATGGGGCACACTCAGTTCATGCCTTCCAGCTTCGTGGAGTATGCTCGTGATGGCGACGGTGATGGCCGGCGCGATATCTGGGCCAGCATCCCTGACGTCATGGCTTCGACGGCCAACTATCTCGATCGAGCCGGGTGGCGTGAAGGAGAGCCCTGGGGAGTGGAAGTTGAACTGCCGAACGGCTTTGACTATAGCCAGACGGAGATCACCGTACGCCATGGCTCGGCACAGTGGGCCGATCAGGGAGTCGTGGCGTTGGGCGGAGGCGCATTGCCGAATTTCGCCGAGGCATCGGTGATTACTCCGGCTGGTGCACGTGGTCCAGCGTTCCTGGTGGGTCCAAACTTCCGTGCTATCCTGCGCTACAACAATGCCACCAGCTATGCGCTGGCGGTGGCCAAGCTGAGCGACCGTATCGCTGGACGCTCCGGCATTCAAGCGAGCTGGCCACGCGATGAGCAGCCTTTGTCTCGCAGCCAGGTGCGCGAGATGCAGACGCAATTGAATGCGCAGGGTTATGACGTGGGAACACCGGATGGCATTACCGGTCCCAATACCCGCGCGGGGCTCAGAGCCTGGCAGAACGCGCAAGGGCTGGTGCCGGACGGCTTCGCCACCGTGCACGTGTTGCAACAGTTGCAGCGCTGAGACCACTCTTCCCGCGATGGCTTCTGGCCCGCGGTTATCAACAGCTGACAGCAGCTCGTCCGCCTGCTGGTGACAGGCGGCGATTGACGATGAGGATCACCGATGATCGTGAGCAGAGTCTCTCTTGTCCGAGCCTTCAGGTTGGCCCCATTGGCGTTCGCGCTCTTGCCGCTTGCAGGTGTTGTCCCGGCTGTAGCCGCCGATGATCAGAGTGATCCGGAGGTCTTCGGTTGGGTTGAGAAGGCCACGCTTGAGCCCTGGGATATCGAGATCAAGGCCAAGCTGGATAGTGGGGCGCTGACGTCATCCCTTGATGCGCGTGATATCGAGCGTTTCGAAAAGGATGGCGAACCCTGGGTGCGCTTTGCTCTTGAACTGAAAGATGAGGCGACCGGGGAAGATTTCCGCAAGGAACTGGAGCGGCCTCTATACCGTGATATGGCGGTGCGTGGCGCTGGTGGCCGAGACGAACGATTGGTGGTTCTGCTCAAGGTCTGTCTAGGCGATACCATTCACGAGGAGCAATTCAGCCTGCGCAATCGTGAAGACATGATCTATCCGCTATTGCTTGGGCGACGCACCATCGGTGAGCTGGGGCTATTGGATGTCAATGGAACCTTCCTCACTCAACCGAGCTGCACCGCTGATTCTCCGGTGATCGAGCACGAGAGCGAAGGTGAGTACGGCACCAATCGTTCCGATGGTGAGGATGACGAGGACGAGGACGACACTGACGGCTAGTGCGGTGCCATCCACGAAGGTATCCATGAAGGTTCCATCAGGGCCTGGCGATAGCAGTGTCGTCAGGCCCTTGTTGTTTGTGCTGCGCCTGGCTGTGGGTGGATTGAGCGCGGATGCGTCAGAACAGGCGTGACAGCAGGGCGGTGACGGCTGTTTCCACACGCAGAATGCGCGGCCCCAGGTGTATCCCTTCGCAACCGGCGTCAAGCATGCGTTCAACTTCCCAGTCGATGAAGCCACCTTCCGGGCCGATCAGCAGCACGCTATCGCTGTTGATGCCGCGGGGACACTCGGTCGGCATGCCAGGGTGCGCCAACAGACCACGGCGTTGCTGCAGTAACTCCGGCAGACGGTCCTCGACAAAAGGACGAAAGCCTCGGGCGGTGTCGACGATGGGCATTACGGTATCGCGCGCCTGCTCCAGACCGAGAACCAGGTGTTGATGGATCTTCGCTGGGTCGAGTTCAGGTGATTGCCAGTAGCTCTTCTCCACGCGCTTGCTGTGCAGCAGTGTTAGACGTTTGACTCCCAGCGATGTGGCATGCTCCAGGCTTCTGGCCAGCATCCTTGGACGCGGCAGGGCGAGGATCAAGTGGACCGGTAGCGGTGCAGGAGGTGGTTGGTCGAGTGCCGAGATATCGAAGCAGGCTTCATGCTCGCTCAGCGACAGCAGTTTTCCTTTGCCCAGACAGCCATTCTCGATGCCCAGGGTCATGGTGTCTCCGACCCTGGCGCGATGAACCTGGCGCAGATGTATCAGACGACGCGGGTCTGTAACCCTTGCCAGGCCGGCTTCGGCGGTGTCTTCGGAGGCGAGCATTATCAGATTCATGTGTCCTCGTATGCGGGATTGTCTTGCAAGGGGCGTGTCGCGGTGCAAAATGGATACAAGCGGGAGCTTTTGGCTTCTCTCATAATTCAAGGAGCAGCACTGTGCGCGTAATTCGCAAGTATGCCAACCGTCGGCTCTATGATACCGAACAGAGCCGTTATGTGACGCTCGAGGATCTGCGCAGCCTGATTCTCGAGGAAGTGCCCTTTCGCGTCGAGGATGCCAAGAGCGGAGAGGATCTGACGCGCACGATTCTGTTGTCGATCATCATCGAGCAGGAACAGGCGGACGGAGAGGCGGAGGTCTTTTCCAATGACCTGCTTGAGCAACTGATCCGTGTCTATGCCATGTCACAGCCACTGCCACTCGCACGCTATCTGGAACAGGGTACACGCCTGATGCTCGAGCAGCAGAAACGGATGCAGGATCAGTGGCAGCAGGCCATGCGCCACTCGCCCATGGACTTGATGCGTGAACTGGCGGAGGAGAATATGCGCTTCTGGCAGAACACCATCATGCATGCGGGGCAGAACAAGGATGACGACGATAAGTCATCCTGAGGCCAGGCTGCGGCGTAGGGAGGCTTTTTCTGCCATAATGCCGCCTCATTTGTCACTCGAAAGGTAGTTGAGCGGATGAAGGTCCTGATCATCGGCGGCGGAGGCCGCGAACACGCCCTGGCCTGGAAGGTTGCCCAGTCGACTCGTGTCAACGAGGTATTCGTTGCCCCCGGCAATGCTGGAACGGCGCTCGAGCCTGCCTTGACCAACATCGACATCGCGGTGTCTGACCTGGATGCGCTGGTCGAGTTCGCGCGCAGCAATTCTATTGATCTGACCATCGTCGGGCCAGAGGCGCCGCTGGTCGAAGGGGTTGTTGATCGCTTCAATGAAGCCGGCTTGAATATCTTTGGCCCCAGTCAGGCGGCTGCTCAACTGGAAGGCTCCAAGGCCTTCACCAAGGATTTCCTGGCGCGTCATGCCATCCCCACCGCCGAGTACGGTACTTTTACCGCGGTTGAGCCGGCGCTGGCCTGGTTGGCCGAAAAGGGCGCGCCGATAGTAATAAAGGCCGATGGTCTAGCCGCCGGGAAAGGTGTGATTGTAGCCATGACCGAGGCGGAGGCCGAGGCGGCAATTCGCGATATGCTGGAAGCCAATGCCTTTGGCGACGCTGGCGCGCGAGTGGTGATCGAGGAATACCTCGAAGGTGAAGAAGCCAGTTTTATCGTGATGGTCGATGGCGAGACGGTGTTGCCGATGGCGACCAGTCAGGACCACAAGCGTGTTGGTGAAGGAGATACCGGCCCCAACACCGGAGGCATGGGAGCATACTCGCCGGCACCGGTGGTGACCGATGATGTTCATCGCCGCATCATGGATGAAGTCATCATGCCCACCGTGCGTGGCATGGCGGCGGAAGGCAATTCCTATACCGGCTTCCTGTATGCAGGCTTGATGATTGAAGCTGACGGTCGGCCGCGAGTTATCGAATACAACTGCCGCTTTGGTGATCCGGAAACCCAGCCGATCATGATGCGCCTGGAAAGTGACCTCGCCGAGCTGTGTCTGGCTGCTGCGCAAGGTTGCCTGGAGGGACACGACTGCCAGTGGAACCCGAAGCCGGCGATTGGCGTGGTCATGGCCGCTCAGGGGTACCCCGGCAGCTACCCGAAGGGCGATGCCATCCAGGGCATCGAGGCTGCCAATGCGTTGGGGTGCAAGGTGTTCCATGCGGGTACACAGCAGCAGGGCGATGAGCTGGTAACTGCGGGTGGACGCGTGCTTTGCGTGACAGCCCTGGGGGACGACCTGGCTCAGGCGCGCCAGAGAGCCTACAAGGGCGTGGAGTCGGTAACCTTTGCTGGCGCCTATTGGCGCAATGATATTGCCCATCGAGCCATGGCGCGCGAATCCTCCTGACGTCCGGCTTCGGTAGCGGGGCCCATCAGGGCTCCGCTCCACCATTCCCTATCCGGCGCCCCTGACCCAGATAACATCAACCTGAGAGGCAAGGTATTCAGGTTGACTGGCGGTTGTCCTGCGCTGCACCTCAGGACGAGTCGCCTGACAACAATGAATCAAGGAGCGAGCATGGAGCGCGTGAGACTCGAGTTTCCCGAGGATGCCATTGTGCATCAGCACCCTCTTTCGGTGCGCATCACCGATATGAACTATGGACACCACCTGGGGCACGATGCAGTCATTTCATTGATGCATGAAGCGCGTGCCTGCGCCCTGGCCCACTGCGGCATGAGTGAAGGTGACATGGGAGGTTATCCTTGTATCGCAGCCGACCTTGCTGTCCAGTACCAGGCGGAGGCGCACTGGCCTGACCCGCTTGTGGTAGATACCGCGATTCCGGAGCCCGGAAGCAGGGTTATCACTGTATTTCATCGTATTCGCCGTGAGCGCGACAGCCGTGTTGTCGCCACGGCACGAGTCAACCTGATGTTGGTGGACCCTGCCGCTGGTCGGCCAGTGATGGTGCCGGAGGCGGTCTTTTCCGCACTTCGGGGGAGGCGCTGATGTCACGCGAATATCCGATCATTTCGGTAACCGGCTCCTCCGGGGCGGGAACCACGACGGTCAAACGGACCTTCGAGCGTATGTTTGCGCGCGAGGATGTTCATGCCGCTTTTGTCGACGGTGATGCCTTTCACCGCTATACCCGTCAGGAGTTGGCGCGGATCTTCAACGAAGAACCCGAACGCAAGGATGAGCTGTCACACTTTGCTGTTGAGGCCAACCTGCTCGATCGTCTCGGTGACCTGTTTCAGGAGTATGGTGAAAGTGGCACCGGAACCTTCCGTCACTATATCCATGCTGAAGACAAGAAGATGATCGAGGCTGGCCAACAGGTCGGCACTTTCACTGAGTGGCAGCCGTTGCCCACCGGGACCGATCTGTTGTTCTACGAAGGCTTGCATGGCGGGTTGGTGACCAGCGATGTGGATATCGCGCGGCACGTTGACCTGTTGGTCGGGGTGGCTCCGACCATGAACCTCGAGTGGATCCAGAAGATCGACCGCGATATGCACGCACGTGGCTATACGCAGGAAGCAGTGTTGGATACCATCCTCGGGCGCATGGACGACTATGTGCGTTATATCCTGCCGCAGTTCTCGCGTACCCACATCAACTTCCAGCGTGTTCCGACCGTCGATACCTCGAACCCTTTCGAAGTTCAGGATATCCCGACCGATGCCGAGTCCTTTGTGGTGATTCGCTTCCGTGATCCGGCGACCGTGGATTTCCCCTATCTGTTGTCGATGATCCATGATGCCTTCATGAGCCGGCCGCATACTCTGGTGGTCCCCGGCGCTCGCCTGTCATTGGCGATGGAGTTGATCCTCGGGCCGTTGGTCAGGCATCTGCTGGCTCAGAGAAGATTCCGTTAGGCTTGGGCTGCGACCCTGCTCGGCCGTGCAGCGGTTTGAGTAGACACCTTGCTTCTCGCTCGGCGGTGGGGTGTCATGCTGTTGGACGAATGCCGCTGTCACTATTGTGTTACTGGACTATTGCGTTACTAGACTATGGAGCCTGCCATGGATTGCCTGTTCTGCAAGATCATCAACCGCGAGATACCTGCCGATATCGTCTACGAGGATGAGCAGGTACTGGCCTTCAATGATATCGACCCGAAGGCGCCGACGCATATGCTGGTGATCCCGAAGAAGCATATCCCGACACTGAATGACATTGCCGAGGAGGACCTGGCATTGGTCGGTCGACTGCCGTATGTTGCCGCCAATCTGGCTCGCGACAAGGGCTTCGCCGAAGATGGCTTTCGAGTGGTGATGAATTGCAATGAAGATGGTGGCCAGACCGTCTATCATATCCATATGCATGTGATGGGCGGTCGTCGCTTCACTTGGCCGGCTGGCTAGTCGGCGCTCAGCGGACCTCGGTCCGAGCCCTTCAAGCGTTCGACGCATCCATGCATTCCGGCGCCGCCTGTAGCCCTCAGGCGGCGCTTTCGCGAGCACACGTCGGACGTTTCCTGGCGGTGTCCTCTCGGGCTAGAATGGTGTGGTCATCGAAAAGGAGCGCACCATGTCTCGCACCCTCAGCCGAGCCGATCAACTGATCCACCAGTTTGATAATGTTCTGCGTACGCTTGTACCAGGCGCGGCCACCGCGTCACGGCCATCTCCGGCCAGTTCGGATATCGTGGATGCCGAGATGAGTGTGGAAGAGCGTGAGTATGCGGCGGGATTGATGCGCATCAATCATACCGGGGAAGTCTGTGCCCAGGCGCTCTATCAGGGCCAGGGCCTGACCGCCAGGTTGCCGGATGTGCGGGAGCAGATGGAAGAAGCTGCCCAGGAAGAGATAGACCACCTGGCCTGGTGTGATGCACGTCTCACCGAGCTCGATGCACGCACCAGTCTGCTCAATCCACTCTTCTATACGGCCTCCTTTGGCATGGGGGCGCTGGCTGGGGCAATAGGAGATCGTATCAGTCTGGGTTTTGTGGCGGCCACTGAAGAGCAGGTCGGCAGACATCTGGACGAGCATCTCGAGACTCTGCCAGCGGGTGACCAGCGCTCACGCGCGGTATTGCGGCAGATGGCCATCGATGAAGCCCATCATGCTCAACAGGCACTGGAGGCCGGCGGTGCCCGCTTCCCGGGACCGGTCAAGGCGGGCATGACGCTGATGTCGAAGGTAATGACCAGCAGCGTCTATCGTATCTAGGTCCTGTACGAAAAGTGCCTGCGCTTGTTCATGCTGTGTTGGAATCAATCTCAAAATGCTCATTTACACCCTGTAAACTCCGCTTTTTCGACCGATTCCGCCTTGCCTGATCATCGCTCGCCGATTTTTCGAACAGAACCAGGTATTGGCCACGGGCGGTGAGCTGCCCGTGGCTGATCTCGTGTCAGCTTTCGACGATGGTGAAGGAGTGGGTCACGTCGACACCGCCCTTGGCCAGCATGATCGAGGCGCTGCAGTATTTGTCGGCGGATAGCTCAACGGCGCGCTGTACCTGCTTTTCCTTGAGGCCCTTGCCGGTCACCGTGAAATGCACGTGAATCTTCGTGAATACGCTTGGCACGGCGTCGGCACGTTCGGCTTCTATACTGGCCACGCAGTCTTCCACCGGGGCGCGGGATTTCTCGAGAATATCCAGCACATCGAAGGACGTGCAGGCACCCAATCCCATCAGCAGCATCTCCATCGGGCGCGGACCGGTGTTACGGCCACCGTGATCCGGCGGTCCATCAATCACCACACTGTGCCCGCTACCGGTTTCAGCGACGAACTGGCGACCGTCGGTCCATTTGACACTGGCTTTCATGAGAGTCGTTTCCTTATTGCTTTCAGGAGAGGGCAGACGTTATCGCCCGGCTCGAAATCGGCCTGTTGTCGGCCTGTGGTGATGCAGCATATCAGTTACGTCATTCCTGCTCAGCCGTGGCGCAACTGCTGGTCAAGCTCATGCAGCCGCTCGGGGGTGCCGACATCGACCCACTGTCCGCGATGGTGCTGCCCTGAAACCCTTTGCGCTGCCATTGCCTGACGCAGCAACGGCGCCAATGGATAGCAGTGGGTGGGAAGGTCGTCGACCAGTTGTGGGTTGAGTACTGCCATGCCCGCGTAGGTCAGGCGTGGCTCGCCATCGTCATGGACGCGACCTGCATTATCGAGCCGGAAGTCCCCCGTGATGTGCTGCGGCGGGTTGTCCACCAATACCAGGTGAGCGAGATCATTGCCTAATGCTGGAAGCGCTTCCAGCGCAATATCACTCCATGTATCGCCATTGATCAGAATAAAGGGGGCGTCTCCAAGCAACGAGCGAGCGTGAGCGATGCCGCCGGCAGTTTCCAGAGGCTCGCCTTCTCGACTGAAGGCGATATCCAGCCCCCACTGTTGGCCACTTCCCAGCGCTGCAATGATCTGATCGGCACGGTAGCTGACATTGATGACAACCTCGCGGATACCACTGGCAGCGATACGCTCCAGGTGATGCACGATCAGCGGTTTACCGGCAACGGGTAGCAACGGCTTGGGGCAGCTATCCGTCAGTGGGCGCATACGGGTGCCGAATCCGGCGGCAAGAATCATCGCTTTCACATCGAGACTCCTGCCGCGGTGAGCTTCTGCATCAAGGCCGGGCGCAGTTGACGGGAGACCCAGTGGCGGAACGGGTTATGGCCATTCAGCCCTGCCAGACTGTCCTCGAGATGGTCAAGGAAGTGCGGTAGGCGCGCCAGGTATCCTTCTCGGGTGTCGCGCAGGGTTAGTCGGCAGAATATGCCCAACACCTTGAGTGAGCGCTGAGCCGCCATGGCATTGACCTGGGCAAGAAAAGTGGCGTCGTCACAGGCAGCATCCAGGCGCCGATCGTCAATGGCGCGCTGACGGAAAGCCTCGATCCAGTGTGCGCGTCTGGTGGTCGAGAAGCGACGATACCGGCCGTGCAGTAACGAAATGAGGTCATAGCTGATCGGGCCCGCCAGGGCATCCTGAAAGTCGATCAAATACAATTCGCCAGCGTGCTCCATCAGGTTCATGGCGTCGTAGTCGCGGTGCACGGCAACCACCGGCTGGGTCAATGCGGTATCCATCAATGCCAGGCGTAGCTCGTCCCAGCCGGGTGGTGGTGCCATGTTCAGCCATTGGCCGAGACACCACTCGGGGAACAGGTCCAGCTCACGAGCCAGAGCATTACGGTCGTAGGGGGGCAATATGCTCGGATCTGCACGATTCTGAAGCGTGTCGATCAATGCCAGGGCGCGCTCGAAATGGGCGTTGGTTGTACGGTCATCGGCGTTGTCCAGCGCGAGGTGCAGGGGGGCATCGCCGAGGTCCTCGAGCTCGACAAACCCGGCTTCGGCATCACTGGCATATACCTCGGGCACCGGCAGCCCCACCTGGCGCCAGGCGTGGGCGATGGTCACGAAGGGACGAATGTCTTCCTGAGGGGGAGGCGCATCCATCAACATCCGTGTATTACCCTCAAGGTATAGACGGTAGTAACGGCGAAAGCTGGCGTCCCCCGCAGCCAGGCTCAGGGAGCTGCGTTGGCCGCTGTGATCATGACGAGCGGAGGCCCATTGCTGCAGGCGTTCGAGTCGAGTGAGCGTATCGGCCTGAGGCATGGCGGAAAACTTCTCCTGAATACGGTTTTGAGCGGTGTGCAGTTGACGCTCTCACGCCCTGACCGCATGCTGTTGGTTGATTGTCTGCAGCAGTAAAATGATGTGCAGTTGTAGCGACTCGCGTTACAGCAAGGCTGCGGCCTGTATAATACCGATTCACCCCGCCGAGGACAGCGTGAAACATGGCCAAGCGCGAAGCATGGATGGCCCTGGCAGGCCTTGCCACCACCAGCATGATCAGTGTTCCCGTGTGGGCAGAGCCTCCGCAGCCTCTCCCTGCGAGCCAGCTTGACTGGGTGCCCTGGGGAACTGATCGACCCGCAGGCGAAGTCTGTGGTGGTTACTATCTACAGCCTGAGTATCGTCTGGCACGACCGGTGGAAGGTAATGTCAGTAGTGAGTCCGATACCGCCAACTATGGCGCGGAAGGCGATACCATCCTCCAGGGGGAGGTGCTGCTGCGCAAGGGCGATACTCAGCTTGAAGCGCCTCGCGTGCAAGTCCCTCCGGAACGTGACGTAGCGAATATCAATGGGCCGGTTACGCTGCGTGACCAGGGCCTACTGGTGCGTGGTGATGATGCTCAGGTCTCGCTGAAGAACGATGAAGCCAGCATCAACAGTGCCCACTATGTGGCTCATGAAAGCCGAATTCGTGGTGATGCCGTGCAGCTCGAGCGAATCACCGCTGATGAGTTTCGTCTGCATGAGGCGAGCTTCACCACTTGTGCGCCGGGAGACAGCACCTGGCGGCTGATCGGCAATCAAGTCGATATCAACCGTGCCGCGGGTTATGGGACTGCACGCCATGCACGTCTCGAGATCGCCGATGTGCCGGTATTCTACTGGCCATGGGTCCGTTTTCCCATTGATGATCGACGCCAGAGTGGCTTCCTGTGGCCAGCATTGAGTGGCTCCGACGGTGCCCTGGACTTCGAGCAACCCTATTACCTGAATCTCGCGCCCAACTATGACGCTACGATTTCGCCGCGTTGGGTCGGCGACAGTGGCGTGTTGTTCGGTGCTGAGTTTCGTTACCTGACTCCCAACGCCCGGGGCACGGTGGCGGGCGCTTACCTGGCAGATGACCAGAGTGCTGGTGAGGATGATGGCAACACCGAGTTGGAGGAGGGCGATGATCGCTGGTACTTCGATTACAGCCATCAAGGCCGGTTGAGCAAGCGCGTGCCTTATCGGTTGCGCTACGGTGCTGCCAGCGATGGTGCCTACTTCGATGATTTCGGGCGCACGTTCGGCGAGTCGAGTACAGATAACATGCCGCGCCTGGCGCGGATCGACTACCGCGGTGATGTCTGGAAGTTACAGGCCAGGGCTCAGGGTTACCAGGTGATGGATGACCCACTCAACGAGAAGGACAAGCCGTTCTATCGTTTGCCGAGCCTCGATGCCAGGGCGCGTTGGTCCCAGGACACCGGGCTGTATCAGGAGTGGAATTCCAATCTGACCTACTTCTGGCGGGATATCGAAGGCGACGAGAATGGTCGCTATAACTTCAATGGCACTACGCGGCGGATTCCGATCACCGAAGCGGCCAACGGAATGCGCTTGAGCCTGTCGCCGGCGTTCGGTTATCGCTACGATCCAGGTTGGGGTTTCTTCAAGCCCCGTGTCGCTCTGCACCACACCCAGTATGACCTTGACTACCAGGACCGGATTACGGATCGCAGCGATACACCCAGTATCACCGTACCGGTGAGTAGCATCGATACTGGGCTGGTGTTCGAGCGCGATGTGGATCTTGGTGGCAGTGCCTTCATGCAGACGCTTGAACCGCGGCTCAACTATGCCTACGTGCCGGCCGAGGACCAGTCGGAGTTCCCGGATTTCGATACCGCCGAGCAGTCATTTTCCTGGAATCAGTTGTGGTCGCCTTATCGCTTCAGTGGTGGTGATCGCATTGGCGATCTCAATCGTTTCTCTTATGGTGTCGAGAGCCGCTTCCTCGAGGACGAGTCAGGACGCGAGCGCTTCTCCGTCGGTATTGGCCAGTCCGCCTATTTCGAAGACCGTAATATCGATATGCAAGGCGATCCGGATACTCTGCCGAGTGATGAGGACTCCTTCGATTATTACGAAGCCACCCGTGATCGCTCTCCGTGGGTGACGCGGATCAACTGGCAAGTTACCGATAACTGGAAGACCCGCTGGCAGTGGCTGTACGACGATTACCTCGACCGTACCGAAAGCACTTCGGTCGGCCTGCAGTGGCGTGGCGATGCAGGGCATGTAGTGAACCTCGGCTATCGTTGGCGGATCGAAGGCTTCGATGCTGTGGAAGACGCGGAGGATAGGCTCAACTACAACCGCGAGGAGTATGATCTGTCGTTTGCCCTGAAAGCGACGGACAACTTCGATGTCATCGGTCGCCTGTTGTACGACCACACCAACGATCGCGCTCTGGATCAGATGGCAGGTGTGCAGTGGAACGACTGCTGTTATGGTGTGCAGCTGGTCTGGCGGGAGTGGATTGATGATGAGGACACCGCCAACAATATCGAGGATGACACCACTGATCGTGGCTTCTTCCTGCGCTTCGTGCTGAAGGGATTGGGCGGCGTTGGTGGCGAAGCCGATAGTTACTTCGAATCTGCGATTCCGGGCTATCGTTCAGCCCGACTCGAGTAATTCTGTATAGAGGATGTTTCAAGATGCGTAGCCGATACATTGCTACTCTGGTGCTGGCTGTCTGCATGGGCCTCACTTCTCTGACGGCCGCGGCTCAGGACGGCTATCGCCAGTCATTGGATCGAATCGTTGCCGTGGTCAATGACGATGCGATCATGCAGTCCCAGTTGGATGAGCGCGTGACACAGGCACAATCTCGTCTGCAGTCTCAGAGTGTCGACCTACCGCCACAGGAGCAACTGCGCGAGCAGATTCTCGAGCGCATGATTGTCGAACAGATCGAACTCCAGCGAGCGGAGCGCCTGAATCTGAGTGTCGATGATACCGAACTCAATCAACAGGTACGTGCGGTGGCTGACCAGAACAATATGACGGTAGAGCAATTTGCCGACATGTTGGAAAGTCAGGGCTTGAGTCTGAACTCTGTGCGTGAGCAGATCCGCCACGAAATACTGATCCTCAAGGTGCAGCAGGCCGAGGTATCCAGCCGCATCAATATTTCCGAGGCCGAAGTCAACCGTTTCCTGCAGCAGCAAGGCGCAGGTGCTACGCGCGATCAGGCACGTCAGGCCATTTTTCAACAGAAGGCGGGTGATGAGTTGGAGAAGTGGATGCAGGAAATCCGCGGTGAGGCCTTTGTTGATAATCGTCTGAACGAGGGGTAATGCAAGCTCCTCTGGTTATCACCACCGGTGAGCCTGCTGGCATCGGGCCGGAGTTGGTACTGATGCTCGCCGCGCGGCAGGCAGTGGATTGGGTTGCCATTGGTGACCCGCAAATGCTGCGTGATCGAGCACGGCAGATTGGACTCGCTGTCGAACTGTTGGAACTCTCTCCTGGCGATCCCTTGCCTGAACCATGCTCGGGGCGGCTGCCAGTATGGCCTGTTGCGCTGCATGCAGAGTGTTGGCCCGGCCGGGTCAACGCCGCCAATGGCGCCTATGTACTTGAACTTCTGGATCTGGCCGTGGCCGCCTGTCTCGATGGGCATGCCAGTGCCATGGTCACTGCACCATTACATAAAGGCGTCATTCGTGAGGCCGGCAACGACCACTTCATCGGGCATACCGAATATCTTCGTGATGCGTGCGGTGTCGATGAGGTGGTCATGATGCTGGCCACCGACAGTGCATTGCATGGGCAAGTCGAAAATCAACGGCAGGCACTTCGTGTCGCGTTGGCTACCACGCATCTTCCACTCAAGGATGTGGCTGCTGCCATTGAAGCTTGCTCTCTTGAGCGCGTGCTGCGAATTCTCGCCGCGGACCTCCAGCGTTGGTTCGCTGTCACTGCTCCGCGTATTGCTGTGTGTGGACTCAATCCGCATGCTGGAGAGGATGGGCACCTCGGGCGCGAAGAAATCGAGATCATCACTCCCGTGCTTGAGCGTCTGCGTAGTGAGGGGATGGAGCTCGAAGGCCCATTGCCCGCCGATACTCTATTCACACCACGACATCTGGAGGGAGTGGATGCGGTATTGGCCATGTATCATGATCAGGGTTTGCCGGTGCTCAAGTACGCCGGTTTTGGTCGTGCGGCCAACATCACCCTGGGACTCCCCTTGATTCGAACCTCAGTGGATCACGGTACAGCGCTGGATCTAGCGGGTTCCGGACAGGCGGACCCGAGTAGCCTTGGCGTGGCCATTGCACTGGCCGCCGACATGGTTGGTAGCCGCTGAGACAGCTTTGTGATGGGCTAGCATCACACCGCCTGATTGTAGTGTTCTCCAGCTTTCATCTTTAAAGGATATTGGTATGGCATCCCGCCCTACGGCGCACCGGGCTCGCAAGCGTTTCGGTCAAAACTTCCTGCGTGACCCAGGTATCATTTCCCGTATTGTCAGAGCTATCGGAGCGCGTCCCGGGGATAGAGTTGTAGAGATCGGACCGGGTCAGGGGGCGCTGACGGAGCCGCTGCTTGCAAGCACCGAGGGTAGTCTGGAGGTCATCGAGCTGGATCGTGATCTGATTCCCGGGTTGCGCGTGCAGTTCTTTCGTCACGAGAACTTCGTGATCCATGAAGGCGATGCGCTGAAGATGGATTACCTCGCACTGCGCGGAGAAGGCCAGCCATTGCGCGTTGTCGGTAACTTGCCCTACAACATCTCCACGCCGTTGATTTCCCATTTACTGCGCGCCGGTGATGCAGTTCAGGACATGCACTTCATGTTGCAGAAGGAAGTGGTCGACCGCCTTGCGGCACCGCCGGGTGGTAGTGATCGTGGGCGCTTGTCGGTACTGGCGCAGTATTTCTGTGATGTGGAGTCGCTGTTTGTGGTGCCGCCAGAGGCTTTTGTGCCCCAGCCGAAGGTTGACTCTGCCATTGTGCGCATGACACCACGTGCCTCACGGAGTCTCGATGCCAGCGATGAAGCCCTGTTGTTTGATGTGGTGCGTGAAGCCTTTGGTCAGCGCCGCAAGACGCTACGCAACAATCTCAAGGGGCGTATTAGCGGTGAGGCGCTGGAGGCATTGGGCATCGATCCCGGCCGCCGTCCTCAAACGCTGACAGTCGATGAATTCGTGATCATTGCCAATGCCATTGTCGTGGGTGGGGAGGGCAAGGCATGAGCGAACATTCTCCGGAACCGGATGTGCGCGTTGATGTGGAGCCCAGCTATCGCGAGGAGGAATCCTCGCCGCTTGAGAACCGTTATGTATTCAGCTACACGGTAACGGTCCACAACCACTCTGCACGTAACGTGCAGCTGATGGCGCGCCACTGGAAGATTACCCAGTCCAGCGGTCAGGTTCAGGAAGTGCGTGGCAAAGGGGTTGTAGGCAAGCAGCCGATGATCGGGCCCGGCCAGACCTTTCGTTACACCAGTCGCGCTATCATTGATGGACCTGTGGGATTCATGGAGGGTGGCTATACCTGTGTTGATACTGCTAGCCAGCGCCCTTTTGAGGTCGATATCAAGATGTTTCGGCTGGCCACACCCAACCAGATTCACTGAACTTCCCGTACGTCCTTGATTCAAGATGTGGAGTAGATATGGCGACCTATGCAATTGGTGATCTGCAGGGATGTCATGCCGAGTTTGTCGAACTGCTTGATCGGCTGAGCTTCGATCCGCGCCGCGACCAACTCTGGTTGGCGGGCGATCTGGTCAACCGCGGTCCAGAGTCGTTGGCCTGTCTGCGGGAGGTCATGGCGCTGGGTAACGCCGCCGAGGTAGTGCTCGGCAATCACGACCTTCATCTGCTGGCCGTGGCGCGTGGTGGTGCCAGGCTCAAGCGCCGCGATACCCTTGAGGATATTCTGCAGGCGGCAGACACTAATGCGCTGCTGGACTGGTTGCAGTCGCGCAGCTTGCTGGTTCGTCAGGGAGAGTGGCTGATGAGTCATGCCGGCATCCCTCCACAGTGGTCGATTGAGCAGGCTGAGCAGCGTGCGGGTGAGGTCGAGGCCGCTCTGTGCAGCGAGTTTTCCGGTAGTTTTCTTGAGCAGATGTATGGAAATCGACCACGCCGCTTCAAGCCGAAGCTGGAAGGTGTCGACCGCCTGCGGGCTATCGTCAACACTTTGACGCGAATGCGTTTCATCGACGCCGAAGGGCGCCTCGATTTTGATGCCAAGGAGGGGCTGGACTGCGCTCCAGCGGGCTATGCCGCCTGGTTCCAGTATCCGCGTGATGATAACCCACTACTGCTGTTTGGACATTGGGCGGCCCTGGCAGGGACCACGCCCGGCAGCCGTGTGCGTGCCGAAGCCCTGGATACGGGCTGCGTCTGGGGTGATAGCCTGACAGCGCTGAATCTGGATACCGGACAACGGATCAGCGTCCCGAGTCACCAGACCGTGTCCTGAGAGGCGGATTGACCGGACTGATGGGGACCTTTCAAGCGATGACCAACGAGAAGCTCAATGACAACTGACAGCTCTTTCTCGCACCTTGATATTGCCACCCTGGCCACCTGGCTGGATGGTGAACGGGTGCTGACACTCGTAGATATTCGCGACCCAATGAGTTTTGCTCAAGGACATATTCCCGGCAGTCGACATCTCGACAATGACGGTGTTGGTGCTCTGCTCGAGGAAACTCCGCGCGAATCCACCATGGTCGTGGTCTGCTACCATGGCCACTCCAGCCAGCAGGCGGCCACCTGGTTGTCGGCTCAGGGCTATAGCGACGTCTACAGCCTGGATGGCGGATTCACCGAATGGCAACATCAATTGCCGTCGCGTGTAGCGACCCAGAGCTGATGCATGACCATGCGTGATCCCTGTGATGGGCTCGAGGTATATCGCGTTGGCGGTGCGGTTCGTGATGAGCTGCTGGGCTGGCCGGTCAAGGATACCGACTGGGTGGTCGTCGGCGCGACACCGCAGGACATGCAGCGTCGGGGATTTCGTCCGGTAGGGCGTGACTTCCCTGTGTTCCTGCATCCACAGAGCCAGGAGGAGTATGCTCTGGCGCGTACCGAACGAAAATCCGGGCATGGTTATACCGGCTTTATCGTGCATGCCAGCCCGGAAGTGACGCTCGAGGAAGATCTGGCCCGCCGCGACCTGACGATCAACGCTATGGCTCGTTCGGCTGATGGCCGCCTGATTGATCCGTTCGATGGATTGGCCGATCTCGAAGCTCGCCTGCTGCGCCATGTCAGTCCCGCCTTTATCGAAGACCCGTTGAGAGTCCTGCGTACCGCGCGCTTTGTGGCCCGTTATAGTGGGCTGGGCTTTCGTGTAGCGGCGGACACCCGTGAACTGATGGCGCAACTGGTTTCCAGCGGCGAAGTGGCTCACCTGGTGGCCGAGCGAGTCTGGACGGAAGCCGAAAAGGCGCTTGGCGAACCGCATCCCGCTGCGTTCTTCCATGAGCTGGCCCAGTGCCGGGCATTAAATGAACTGATGCCGGAACTGGTCCCGTTGCTCGAGGAGGGTCTGGCATGCATGTCTGTGCTCCCCGATGTCGGAGAGGAGCAGGCACGCTGGCGTTGGGCGCGGTTGGTTGAGGTGCTGGACAGGGAGGCCCGTGAGCAACTGAGCAAACGTCTCAAGCTGCCGCGTGCGTGGTGTGAGCTGGCTGAGCAGGTAGCTTGCACTCGCCATCTGGTTGCGGAAAGCGTTGTCGGTGAAGTGGAGGTAATGCGCTGGTTGAACGCCATCGATGCCTGGCGGCGCGGCGAACGAGTGGCGCCGTTGCTGGCGCTGGTGAGACTCTCTGAACCATCGCTGGCGGACCGCCTGGCGGCAGGGTGGCAGGCTGCACTGAAGGTGGCGCCTCGTGACCTGGTGGCTGAGGGCTTCAAGGGCGCGGAACTCGGAGAGGAGTTGGCGCGTAGGCGTTTACAGGCGATCAGTGTGGCGATTCAGGCTTGAGGCGCTGTGATTTCAGGCTTGAGGCGGCGTACCCTGTAGGGGAAGTAGATGGCCTTGCCAATGGAATTCAATGGGCCATAACGCCTGATCGTGATCATCGAAAGCTGCCCACAGTTCGTCATAGCGGCGGCCATCAATGGGGTGGCGAATGTCAGGCAGCAGTTCGGACAAGGGCCAGAGGACAAAGGCGTGGTGGAGGATTTCTCCACGGGGCAACAGTACACCACCATGCTCGCCACACAACTGATTGACCGTAAGGATGTCGATATCCAGTGTGCGAGGACTGAACTTGGGGCTGTCCTTGAGGCGTCCATGGCGTCGCTCGATGTCCTTGCACCAGGCCTGCAGTTCCGCCACAGAGCAATCACTGTCGAAGGCGACCACCAGATTGTAGAAGTTACGGCCGTCCTCGAATCCCACCGGACGGCTTTCGAACACCCGCGAGATAGCCAGCTCACCGAAGCTATCGGCGAGAGCATCCAGACAGGCGCGGATGTGTTGGCCGCGCTCGATGTTACTGCCCAGGCTCAGTGTTACCAGTGCCATCAGGCGGTCTCCGGTCGGACGCCACGTTCGATCATGACGCCCACTGCTCTTGCATTGGGAACGGCGCCGGGCTTGCGGATTGTGAGGCGAAGCCAGGCAATGGCAAACTCGTCTCTCAGCATGGCGGTCAGGCGCTCAGCGAAGGTCTCGACCAGCGCGAAGTCATGTTCGCTGGCGAAACGACCGATGCGCTGGCTGATGGCGTCATAGTCCAGAGTCAGCGAAAGGTCATCCCGCTCGGCTGCTGCACGGATGTCGGTGGCCAGGCACAGGTCCAGTGACAACCGTTGAGTGATGGTGCGCTCCCAGTCGTAGACGCCGATCACGGTGTCTACTTCGAGCGCTTCGATAAGTACCTGGTCCATAGAACTATAGCCATTGGGGTTCTCGAGGTCGCTGATTGTACTTGAGCCTCTGGTCTGGCGACAGGACGAATTCCGCGTTCGCCATGGTGCAAGGAAGTGCCGCATGGAATGGCTGTTCTGGTGAAAGCGTCTGGCGCAGAATAGGATAGCGAGCGGAGAGTTGGCTATGTTCGTTCCAGACGAACAAGCACACTACCTGCCTCCCTGAGAGGTAGAGCTACAAACGGCCTTCTGGTGTGCCGACGAGCAGTGGGGCGTCGGTGGTGATTCCCGGACGGTGTTCCCCCTGAGTCATGCGAGGAGCGGCTGTGGGGCAAGACTGGAGTATCATCCTGGCGCTGGCAGTGCTCGGATACCTGAGTGGCACCTGGCTGGGAGCGATCACTGTCTGCCGTCTTGCTCGGTTGCCTGACCCGCGCCTGACCGGGTCCAGCAATCCGGGGTTTTCCAACGTGCTGCGCCTGCATGGCAAGCGCCTTGCGTTGGCAACATTGCTGATCGATATGGCCAAGGGCTGGCCGGTGTTGCTGATGGGAATGGCGTTGGAGCTGGCTCCCTGGGGACTGGGAGTCGTAGGTCTAGGGGTACTGTTGGGCCACTGTTATCCGTTGTGGTATCACCTGCGCGGTGGCAAGGCGGTGGCCAGTGCGTTTGGCATCATGTTGTTGCTGACGCCGGGAGTTGCCTTGATCTGTGCGTTGATCTGGGTGCTGCTGGCATGGCGGGTTCATACTGCAGCAGTTGCCTCCTTGACCAGCGCCTGTTTGGCACCGCTGATCAGTCTATGGCTGGCGCCGGATTTCGTCTGGGTCGTGGTGGCCTTTGCCATCCTGGTGCTGATCCGCCACGCGCTGAATATTCGACGCCTGCGTGATGGCAGCGAGCATCAGTTGTAGCTCGAACTCGAATTCGAGCTGTAAGCGCTAAGCTGTAAGTAGCCCCACAGAGGCGAGCCAGGCGGCCCTGGATAGTCAGCGGTTCGCCGTTCGAGACTCGCTTACCGCTTACCGCTTACCGCTTACCGCTTACCGCTTACCGCTTACCGCTTACCGCTTACCGCTTTCCTCTTCCCTCTTCCCTCTTCCCTCTTCCCTCTTACAACCCCACATCCTCAGGCTTTGGCAGGGCGATATAGGCACCGGGACGCGTCACCGCATGGGCACCGCAGCGGCAAGCCAGGCCAAGGGCTCGGTCGAGGAAGTCGGTGTCGTATTGCCAACCATCCGCCTGCCAGTCGTGCTCGGCGAGAGCTGCGAGCAGGCCGCCGATAAAGGCATCGCCACCAGCCGTTGTGTCGACTGCCTTCACTGCGGGAGGTGTCATGGATGTCATTCCGTGGGCGGTGTAGGCCTCTACCGAACCGGGGCCATCCGTCACCACGATGAGCCGCACTCCTGCCGCCAGGCGCTGGGCGATCCAGTCCTCGCGGGGATGTTCGGCGCGTAGATGATCGAGTTCTTCGCTGGAAACCTTGACCAATGCGGCCTGGTCGATCAGTCGGGTAACCAGCGAAATATCGACGTGATGGTCCGGCCAGAGGTTGTGGCGCAGATTGGCATCGACACTGACCAGGCTGCCAGAGCGATGCGCCATCTCGGTAATGGCCAGCGTTGTCTGAGCGATATCAGGATCTGTCAGACTATTACTGCATAGGTGAATGATGGCCGGATTGGCGAAGACGCCAGCGGGCAGATGTTCGGTTCGGTAGAGCAGGTCGGCGGCGGGGGGGCGATAGAAGTCGAAGGTGCGTTCGCCACTGCTGTCTCGGGAGACAAAGGCCACACAGGTGCGTGCCAATTGCGTACGCACTACGCCACTGACATCGACACCATGGTGCCTGAGCTCCTGTTCAAGAAAATCGCCGAAATAGTCGGCGCCGAGCATGCCGAGAAAGCTGCTGGGGAGTCCGAGGCGAGCGCAGGCCACTGCGACATTGGCCGGAGCTCCACCGGCATAGGGGGTGAATGTCTCCGGCCCCTGCTGACGATCATCGCCGAGGCGACTGGAAAGCATATCGACGAGGGCTTCGCCGAAGGCTATGACTGGGGTCATGCGGGATCTCCTGTTGTCTAGCCTGCGCGCCTCCCGCTTGTGGTGAGTGGAAGGCGTGGCGAATCATCAGTCGTTGGTCAGCGACAGGGTGGTGCCGAGCATATGC
The DNA here is from genome assembly GCF_001431725.1 of Halomonas huangheensis. Taxonomy (NCBI): domain Bacteria; kingdom Pseudomonadati; phylum Pseudomonadota; class Gammaproteobacteria; order Oceanospirillales; family Halomonadaceae; genus Halomonas; species Halomonas huangheensis. Next base: position 979,098 of record NZ_CP013106.1, read on the forward strand.
TGGGCGCCAGGCACCATCCACACTGGATCGAGACGGGTGTTGGCGGACTCGATGCACAGAAAGCGCCTGGCGGTAAGAGGCGGAGTATCCGGGTGCACATTGTCACCGGGATTCCATACCACCACCGAGTCACTGTTCTGGCGGGCGACACGCATGCGGCGCTGGCCATCGTCGAGAGTGACCTCTGCGTTGCTGTGATAGATGCGATCGACGCCGGAGCGCACACCAAGTTCGCCTTGCTGTTCGCTTTCGGCAAAGTCCTTGAGTTTGTCGAGATAACGAGCGCCGATGAGACCTTCTACGCGACAGGCGAAGACATCATCCACCGCCAGATAGCTATGCAGGGCTGCGGTCATCTTGATTGGCGTATCTCCGACATGCTCGGTGATCAGCTCGACATGCAGGCGCTGCGCATTGGCCTGGACCACCGCGCGCGGATGCAGTTGACTGTGCAGCCGCTCGGGCAACGACAGGTGAACCTCAATACCTTCTTCATGCTCATCGACGGCATCCAACTGCCAGTTGGCCTTGCGCGCCGGTCCATGCATCGGGCCTGAGCGGTCAGGAGACTCATCGGCAGTGTTCTCACTGGCAAACCAGGGCCAGCACAGTGGGATACCGCCACGAATCGCACCTGGAGCCTCCTGCGGCGTGGGCGTAACCCATAGCCAACCACCCGCGACCAGTGGATCATCAACACCACTGTTGATGGTCGCCGGTTCGCCTGTGGCTCGCGCGTCTTCGGGCGCGGGAAGATAATGAAGCACCTGAGCGCCCTGCAATGAGATCGCCAACTGCCCCCAGATTTCATTGGCGACCCAGATTTCACGTCCGGCCCAGCTGACGATGCGCTGTCCTTCGGTGGCGTCAATCAGCGCCTTGAGTGATGCGGGAATCATTCGACCTCCTCGTTGTGGAGTGCCTCGGCGGCGCCCAGCAGCCCTGTCCAGGGCGCCTTGACCACGTGCACAGAGATGGCTTCATTGTACGGGCGCATGCGCCCTTTGGCACAGAAGGCATTGAGGAAGCCGCTGTGGGGAAGCCAGTCGATCAAGCGTGGCACGATGCCGCCACACAGATAGACACCACCTCTGGCGCCGATGGTCAGCGCGGCATCACCTGCCGTATCGCCGAGAATCTTGAGAAAGCGCAGGATGGTATCACGCCCGAGAGGGTCACCAGCATTGGCCGCTCGGGTAACCTCTGCCGGACTTGTCGCAGTGCTCGGTAGCCCCTCTATCTCGGCAAGGATCCGGTAGAGGTCCAGTAACCCCTGGCCACACAGCACACGCTCAACACTGACGCGACCATAGCGGCGGTGGAAATGCTGATAGATTTCCAGCTCACGGTCATCGGTCGGTGCGAAGCTGGCGTGGCCGCCTTCGTTGGGTAGTGGAATCCACGCGCGTCGAGCTGGAAAGACTCCGGCCATACCAAGCCCGGTGCCGGGGCCGATGACCAGGCGGGTGGCATGGTCGACAATTGCGCCCTGGTGGATGGTCACCAGATCAGTGTCCGGCACATGCGGGACACCCAGCGCCTGACCCATGAAGTCGTTGATGACCTTGAACAGCTCAAGACCGAGCGCATCCTTCACTTCGGACTTGGTGAAGTCCCAGTGATTGTTGGTCATCGTTACCCGTTCATCATGCACTGGGCAGGCGAAAGCCAGACAGGCCTCGCGCGGCGCCTGGTCACCGGTGGCACCAACGCGTTCGAGATAGTCCTGTACCGCCTCGACAACACCGGGATAATCAGCGCAAGGCAGAGTCAGAATGGAGTACGGATCGGTGGTGCCCGGTAGCACCAGCGCCAGACGGGCGTTGGTGCCACCGATGTCACCGATCAGAGCAGGGCGTGTCATTGGCGAATCTCTCAGGCGTCTTCGTCATGAATCTGGCTCTGCTGGCGTGCCAGGTCGTCTGCCTCGAAGCTGCCAAAGACCCCAGCGCCTTCCTCGGCCCGCATCGCGAGATGGCGGAAGCCGCCGAACAGTTCGCGTCCGAGACCGACGTGATAGTGGTCCAGCTCGGCGACGTGTTGTGGGCGATCCGCCCACTCGCGTGCATCGATCAGCACCTTGAGTTCTCCGCTGTCAGCGTCCAGGCGCACGACATCGCCGTCACGCAGGCGAGATAGCGGGCCACCATCGAGGGCTTCCGGCGTGATGTGGATAGCGGCTGGCACCTTGCCTGACGCCCCGGACATGCGGCCATCGGTGACCAGCGCGACGTGGTAGCCACGATCCTGAAGTACGCCGAGATAAGGCGTCAGCTTATGCAGCTCGGGCATGCCATTGGCCTTGGGCCCCTGGAAGCGCACAACGACAATGACGTCGCGATCCAGGTCACCGGATTCGAAGGACGCCTTGAGTTCATTCTGATCTTCGAAGATCTTGATGGGGGCCTCGACCACTCGATGCTGAGACTCCACCGCCGAGACCTTGATCACACCGCGGCCGAGATTGCCATCCAGCACATTGAGGCCACCAGTGGCAGCGAAGGGATTGGCGACCGGGCGCAGCACGTCCGGATCGAGGCTCTCGCTCGGACCTTCGCGCCATACCAGCTTGTCACCCTCGAGGAATGGCTCCTGGGTGTAGGCAGTCATGTCGGTGCCGAACACGGTCGGCAGGTCGCCATGAATCAGGCCGGTGCCCAGCAGCTCGCGGATCAGCAGACTCATGCCGCCAGCGGCCTGGAAATGATTGATATCGGCCTGACCATTCGGGTACACCCGCGTCAGGCTCGGCACGGCGGCGGAGAGTTCCGCGAAGTCATCCCAGTTGATGGTGATGCCGGCAGCAGCCGCCATCGCGACCAGGTGCATGGTGTGGTTGGTGGAACCACCCGAAGCCAGCAGCCCTACCATGGCGTTGACGATGGCGCGTTCATCGATCTGGCGATAGAACGGACGATAATCTCCACCGGGCTCGGTATTGCGGACCGCCTGCTGTGTGGCAAAACGGGTTAATGCTTCACGCATTCCGGTGCCGGGGTTAACAAAGGAGGACCCAGGCAGGTGCAGACCCATGAACTCCATCATCAACTGATTGGAGTTGGCGGTCCCGTAGAAGGTGCAGGTGCCGGGGCTGTGGTAAGACTGGGATTCCGCCTCAAGCAACTCATCGCGCCCCACCTTGCCTTCAGCAAACAGCTGACGCACCCGGGCTTTTTCCTTGTTGGGCAAGCCACTGGGCATCGGACCGGCAGGGACGAACATGGCGGGTAGGTGGCCAAAACGTGCGGCACCGATAAACAGGCCCGGTACGATCTTGTCACACACGCCGAGGTAGAGGGCGGCGTCGAACATGTTGTGCGAGAGGCCGACGGCGGTGGACATGGCAATCACGTCGCGTGAGAACAGTGACAGCTCCATGCCCGGCTGGCCTTGGGTCACACCATCACACATCGCGGGAACACCGCCAGCAAACTGTGCTGTTGAGCCCATCTGGCGCGCCGCGTCACGGATCACTTCGGGATAGGTTTCGAAGGGCTGGTGTGCCGAGAGCATGTCGTTGTAGGACGAGATGATGCCCAGGTTGGCGCTGTTCATCATCTTGAGCTGGTTCTTGTCATCGCTACCGCATGCCGCAAAGCCGTGGGCGAGGTTGCCACATGACAGCTCACTGCGATGCACTCCGCGCTGATGCTGATTCTCCATGCGCTGCTCGTAGAGCGCACGCCGCTCACGCGAGCGCTCACGGATGCGTTCGGTCACGCGGGCGACGGTAGGGTCGAGCGAAGGTAATTGGCTAGCCATGGTCAACCTCGGTCTAATGAGAAATCACTGTACAAGTGCACTGCTGGACCTTACCTGATGGCACCGGCACTTTTCGTATATGTAATTTTACCAAACAAAATTCCAGTTTCCTTCCCTTTCTACGATTCTTTGGTCGAGTTTGTAGTTTTATTACAGCGAAGGGTAAGCAAAAGTGGCAAATGGTATCTCACCGGCGGCAAGGCAGCTAAAGTCTGGCAGCCTGTGACAGGATCGCAAGGCTGTCTTGAATCGCTATCCATCCCGAGCTGGTCGGGTGCGCCAGCGGGAATACAGGGCCAGTGGAAATACAAGAGACGGAGAGAAGCCAATGACGCAGCTCAGGTTGGAATGCATCAAGGCTGTGGCGGACATCAAGCCGTCGCACTGGAATGCCCTGGTCAGTGATGATCATCCTTTCCTGCGTCACGAGTTCCTGCATGCACTGGAGAGCACGGGTGCGGTGGCCGCCGATACCGGCTGGTTGCCTGAGCACCGTACCTTGTGGCTAGGCGAGCGTCTGGTCGGCATTCTACCGTTTTATCTCAAGAGGCACTCCTGGGGAGAGTATGTCTTCGACTGGGGATGGGCCGAAGCGTGGCAGAATGCCGGTGGCCGCTATTACCCCAAGGGGCTGAGTGCTATTCCCTTTACCCCTGCACCAGGGCCGCGGCTGGCACTGGCAGAAGGGGTCGACAGGATGGCTGCCATGGAACTGTTGGCCACGAGCTGGGAGTCGGATGCGCGGCTGTCGAGCTGGCATCTGTTGTTCGCTGAGCCGAGTGAAGTTGCGGATTGGTGTCTAGCTCGGCCACAACTGGTCCAGCGCAGCGGAGTGCAGTTTCAGTGGCGAGATAGGGAATTCGGCGATTTCGAAGGCTACCTGGCGGCGATGAATTCGAAGCGTCGCAAGGAAATTCGCCGTGAGCGCCGGCGGGTGCGTGAGCAAGGCATCAGTCTACATCGCCTGAGCGGCAGCGAGATCAGCCACAGTGACATTCAGCATTTCCATCGCTGCTACCGCCTCACTTACCTCGAGCGTGGCCAGAGTGGTTATCTGAGTGAGGCATTCTTTCTGCGTCTGCTTGAGGACATGCCGCATGCACTGGTGCTTGTTCAGGCGCGTCATAGTGGTCAACCGGTTGCCGCAGCGCTGTGTCTGCAGGGCAGCCGCACGCTCTACGGCCGTTACTGGGGAAGCGAAGTAATGGCCGATTGCCTGCACTTCGAGACCTGCTATTACCAGGGTATAGAGCATTGCCTGCAGCAAGGACTGACGTGTTTCGACCCAGGAACCCAGGGGGAGCACAAGGTGTCCAGAGGCTTCGCGCCGGTAAGGCTGACCTCCCTGCACTACATTGCCGACCCGCGCCTCAGCGATGCAGTGCTGGATTTCTGTCGTCGTGAGCATTCACATATCCAGGCATATGCCGGCAGTGCTGAGCAGGGGCTGCCCTTCCGTAGTGAAGCTGGTTTGAATGCTATGCCCTGACGATGTTGTCATTCCTGTGCAGGCGTGAAAGTGTAATGCGTTGAATCCCCATCATCGAGGAAAGCGCTAGACTGCATATATCCAGTTATTTGCCGATATTCCGTAATCGGCGTTATCCCATCGCCATCCCCATCTTGAATGTGGGACTGGTGCGGTGGGTTCCGGGGCAACAGCAATCAACAACTACCCTGGTCCAGGCCTGCCGCAAGAGCGGGCATCATGATCGGGGCGCGGGGGCGAACTGATGAGTGGGTTGCAGCGCTGCTGTTGGTGGGTAGGTGATACTGGCGGGGAGTCTGCCCGTCTCTACGATGGTCTGGTAGCCAATGGCTGGAGCCTGGTGCCGTTACCGCTGCCGCTGGCGGATTGCCGAATTTCCGGTAAGGATGAATGCCGAGTGGGTGTTGTCACCCTGGCGGACCTTGAAGTGAATGATCTTCGGCAACTGGAGCCGTTGATGTTACGCAGCGCCAGGCCCTGGATCGTCGTGGGGTGTGACGCGGACCTGGAAGATCCCGAGAAGCGCCGAATCATTGCCCACCTCAGTCATGGCATGGTGACTCGAGAGGTGGATATCCTGAGGCTGTCGATACTGCTTGAGCATGGTGCTGATCTGGCACGCCTTCAGCAGCGTGAGCGTGAACTTCAGCAGACCAGTCGCAGTCGTGATGAGCGGGATGATTATGAGTTTGTCGGCACCACGCCTGCCATGTGGGACCTGTTCAAGACCATCCGCAAGGTGGCAGCGGTAGATGCACCGGTTTTCATCAGCGGCGAGTCCGGTACCGGCAAGGAACTGACCGCTCAGGCCATTCATGAGCGCTCTTCGCGCAGCTATCTGCCGTTCCATGCCATCAATTGTGGTGCCTTGCCGGAGCACTTGATCCAGTCCGAGCTGTTCGGCCACGAAAAGGGTGCCTTTACAGGGGCTTCTCAACGCAAGATCGGGCGTTTCGAGGCGGCGGACGGTGGCACTCTGTTTCTCGATGAGATCGGCGACCTGCCACTCGACCTTCAGGTCAATCTACTGCGCTTTCTTGAGACCCGAAGTATACAGCGCGTTGGAGGGCTGGAGGATATTCCCGTGGATGTTCGAGTCCTCGCCGCGACCCATGTCAATCTGGAACGGGCGGTCGAAGAAGGGCGATTCCGTGAGGACCTCTTCCATCGTCTCAATGTCCTGCATATCCGGGTGCCGGCGTTGCGTGAACACACGGAAGACATCGAGATTCTGGCGCGTTTCTTCTTCGAGCGTTTCGCCAACGAGAAGGCGTCATGTCTCAAGGGGTTCTCGCGCGAAGCGTTGACGGTCATGCAGCGCTACCATTGGCCGGGCAACGTACGAGAGCTGATCAATCGCGTACGCCGGGCGATGGTGATGTGTGAGAACCGACTGATCCAGCCTGAAGATCTTGGTATAGAGCGACGTGGACCCAACCGCCACCAGGTGACTCTCGAGGAAGTCCGCGAAGCGGCCGAACGAGAGGCACTGCTTGCCGCTCTGGGCCGTAATCGCTACCGAGTCAATGCTGCTGCCACTGAGCTGGGTGTCTCACGAGTCACCATCTATCGCTTACTCGATAAACACGGTATTTCGCGCACACCACAGGAGGAAGCTTCCTTCGGTTGATGTCGGAAACGGGCTGCCTCCCGGCAGCCTGGTTCTTTGCTATCTGTAACGCTACTGAGACATCCTGTGTTGGGCGGTATCCCTCTCTGATTGATCTAAAAAACATCAACTATATCAATAGCCTGCCTCTACTCCGTCTGGCGGCAGTCGTTTGTTGTGGCCTGCCCCTGCGCCATAGAGCGCTGGATGATGCGCCGCTGTTACTGCGCTGACATCCATCCTTCCCCCGTCTTGTCCTCTTGACCGCAAACCCTTATGAGAAATGGTTTTTTCAAGCACTGAAGCCAGCCTTGTCTGGCTTTCAGCGGGATGTCTGGTCCATTCTTGTTTCACTCTTGGCTTGATGTAGTCAACATGTTGATATTAAAGAAAAATATTGTCTATCAAGCCGTTTGTGAATGACGGTGTCGTGGATGTTGTTTCATCTGCTTAACAGTTTCTGTTCAAGCAAAAATATAAATTTGTTTAAAAACAATTAGTTATTAAGTTGGCACGCGAATTGCTATTGCTTGTGGAAAGAATTGCTTGTGGAAGGAAAGGTCATCGCAGGAATGAGAAAGGCAGTCGGTAGCAGGCAGGAGTGATCGCAGGACAACCACACCTCTATCGGAGGAACCGAAATGAAGAGGTCGACCGGCAGAAGATGGGTGGTGGTACTGGGAGCATCGATGTTGCTGACAGCATTCTACGCTGTGGCTGCCGAGGATCCTGCAATCGATACAGAGAGGCTGCCAGCAGGGGTGACGCTGCCGGAGTTCGAGGTCATCAACGACAACACTCTCGAACAGGTACGCGGGCGGTACATACCTCACACCGATACCGATATCGGAGCAGTCGATGGGGTGATCCTGTGGGACGAGCGTCCAGGGCGTGATGCAGGAGGTGGTGGTAGTGGTGTTGATCACCGTGCTGCCAACGGCCTCAACAACCTACAACGCGTCAGCGTCACTGCGCAAAGGAATAGGTGATCGTCATGAAAATGATGATGCAGAACAGGAAGCAAGGGGGAGGCAGGAGAACAGCGACACGCTGTCGGCAGGGATGCCTGTTGTCCGTGCTTTGCGCTGGGCTGTGGAGCGGTTTGGGGACCGCTTCCAGCCAGGCCGCAGACTTGCGCCCTGGCGTGATGCCGGGAGAAATCGTCGTCATTCGAGAGGTTGAGCATGCCCCGGTTGGCCAGGTCAATCGTGATAGCGGACCGATTCGCGCCAGGGCTGACCTCATTCACAGCAGCGAGATGGCGAGTCGAGCCACCCATCGTATCCATGGCCAGATGAAGGGCGTTACGGCGGTCATGCTTTCCGATAGTCAGGCCGCGGGAGTGTCCAGTGGAGTGCATTCGGGCATCGGGCGGATGCATCAGGCATTGGGAACCAGTGGTGCTCTCGGATCCGGCAGTGCAGTCAACAGTCAGCGCCTGGGCGGAACTCCAGCAGGAAGTGGCGGGGGGGCGCGTATCGGTGGCGGTGTCGTCGGTGTCACCAGTGGTATCGCTGACACCGTGACCGGGGCTCTGGCTCCTCTGACAGCAGGAAGGGGACAGTGATGAAACGTCATCCTTGGCAGCACGGACAACGCGAATCCGCCGTACGACATTGGCTGGAGGGCGCCATCTTGATGACGGCTCTTGCGGTCGTGATGGCGAGCCCGGAGAGCGCCCACTCCCAGGATCTATCAGCACTCAAGAGCAGCACAGTGATTGGTGGTAACGCGCTGAGCAATGTCAGCGGTGTTGCAGCAGCCAACACTGCTGCCGGTCAAGGCAATCTGCAGTCCAACAGTGGCAACCTGGCGATTGGGCAGCAGGCCGGGACCAATCAGGGGCTCGTTCAACAGTCCCGTATCGATCAACGTCTGGCCGCCATTCAGGCCGATACCGCCATCAAGGAGCGTGCTTTCCGCAATGCCTCTGGATGGGTGTCGGTCAACCAGGCAGCCGGCATCGGCAATGTCCAGAGCAATACCTTCGGTATGGCGATGGGCACTGGTGTCAGTGACCTCAGCGACAACAGTCTGCAGCAGGTGCTGGCAACAGGGCAGGGGCTGAACGGGTCAGCCGGTGGCAACGCGGGCAGCACGGTACGCAACCTCGAGATAGATGAGTCTGCGTTCAGTGGTGCGCGAGGCGTCATTCAGGTTAGCCAGTCAGCCGGCACGGGGAACGCTACCAGCAATAGGTTCAGCCTACGGTTGAATCAGTAGGTGGCGCGAATCAACAGCAGTAACAAGGCACTATGGTTCATTCAGGAGAAACATCATGAAAACCTTCAATAAAGCTCCGCTTGCACTGGCCATTTCTGCACTTCTGGTGGCGCCTGCCGCCATGGCTGATCGCTGGGGCGGCAACGACTTCGATACTGACTCCAGCATCGACTCCAACTTCGATAACGATATCAGTGTTGATATCGATCACGATCAGGCGTTCAAGGCCAGAACCGGTGTCATCGGTGGGTCGGTCTTCTACGATCCGAACTATTCCGGCGCTACCGTGGACTCCAAGCAGCTCAGCGATGGCAACGAATCTTCTCAGACCATGACGAAGAACAATGCCACCGTGAATGGCAACGCGCTGCGTGGTGCCGCCGGTAATATCGGTGCCAACGTGGCCGCCGGTGACAACAACCAGCAGGCCAATGATGCCGCTCTGGCATCCTCTGATGCATCGACCGTGTTTGGCCAGGCCAGCTCGTTCTCCGCACAGTCTGCTTCCAACAACATGCACTACACCTCTGGTAGCCCGAACAATGCCACCCTGGGTGGTAATGCTCTGCGCGGTGCCAGCGGTAACATCGGCGTCAACGTTGCAGCGGGTATGGGCAACGCTCAGCACAACAGCCTGGCAGCGGCGGTCAATACTGCCAGCGGTAGTGCACAAGCCACTACAGGTGGTGTGCAGGCTTCCTATGGCAACGATACCGTCACCACTGGCAACAAGGTGCGTCTGTGGAGCGGCTCCAGCTATGAGGAAGACACCCGGTTGACTGGTGGTTACGCCGGTGTCGGCCTGGGTGGCATGCATGGTGAGTATGAGGGCACCACCGAAGGCGTCTCCGACCAACGCGGTGATGTCTACCTCGATACCTGGAGTGGTGAGACCCACACCGGTGGCAACAATACCGGCCATATCGATGTGGATAGCGTAGCCCAGGGCGCTCAGGACGATAACGGCGATGGCGGTGCCTTTGTCTTCACTGAAAATGGCACTGAAGAAGGCAGCTTCTCCGGCGGTCTCGGCTTTGTCGAGTTCGGTGCCATTGCACTTGGCGGTACTACTTCAGGCAGCAGCCGTGAGTTCCGTGATGTGCTGGTCTACCAGCAGAATAATGCCACTCTGGGCGGCAACGCTCTGCAGGGCGCCGTGGGTAATATCGGCGTCAACGTGGCATCCGGCAGTGGCAACCTGCAACGCAATTCACTGTCGATTGCCTCCAGCATGGGTGGCTCTGTCGGCGGTGGTGGTGGTGGCGGAGAACAGTAATCTTCAGCCTTCACTAATGCTCCCGGCCCATTCTGTGGGCCGGGACTCCATCGAGGTTGCACTGACGTATCGGAGCTCTCCATGAAACTGCCGCACTGGACCATGGTTCCGCTGATGGCACTGGGTATCGCCCTGCCCTGGCAGGCCAGCGATGCCGGGGTCGTACAGATTCCGGGAGTCGTGTCGGGTACCTTGATGAGCAAGGGTGTCCAGTCGATTCGCGAGCGCCGCTACGAGAATCTCATCGAGCAGCGCACCGATTTTTCCTGTGGGGCCGCATCGTTGGCCACCATTCTGCGTTACGCCTATCAGTTTCCCGACACCAGTGAAAACCAGGTACTCAGCGGAATGCTGAAACTGGCGGATATTGAGCTGGTGCAACAGCAGGGCTTCTCTCTGCTGGACATGAAGAATTACGTCGAGAGTCTAGGGCTACGCGGTCGTGGCTATGAGGTCACGCCGGAGACCCTCGATGAAGTCTCGATTCCAGTGATCGTGCTGCTGGATCTGGATGGATACAAACACTTTGTGGTCCTGAAGAAGGCGAGTGACGATCGCGTCTATATCGGTGACCCCGCATTGGGCAACCGGGTCATGTCACGAGACGACTTCATGAGCGCATGGAACAACATCATCTTCGCAGTAGTGGGAGAGGGGTATGACCGCTACTCGGTTTTGCTCGATCCGCGCCAACCTCTCTCGGCGCACCGCATGCGGGATGTTTTCTCTCCCGTGTCGCGGGAACAACTGGTCGATTTCGGCTTCCGCCATACCGAGTTGTTCTAGCTCGGAAGCGATCTCGGTAAATCGGCCTGGGGACAGGACCATGCTGGGACAACGAAAACAGCAAGTGCGCCAGTATTCGCGGGTGTGGTGGGTACTGGCTCTGAGCTTGGGCACACCGGCAGCCATGGCTGCCACAACCGACTTTTCACCGCTTGAGGAAGCCGCTGAGTCGCGCCAACTCAATGACGAGGAACTGGGGCAATTACGTGGTCGCTTTGTCGATAAGGGCCGTGTGATGTTCTTCGGTGTTGAGATGGTAAGCCATTGGCGTACGGCGTCAGGTGACCACCTCACGGCGGGTACTCGGATGATCGGCGATCTTATGCAGGGGCAGCCCAGCGTGCGCTTTCAACCGGTCATCAACAGCTTCAGTACCGATGAGGTGGCCAGACTGTCAACGGGAGGTAGCGGCGCTACGGTCGTTGATCGCGGAACCCGTAATGCGTCCGGGGTTGTGCAATCGATACAGGCCGGGGGGAATTTCAATATTGCCAACAACGGCCTGTCTCTCGACGTTATGGACGCTTCGGATTTCCGGTCGGGAGCACAGGGTGGAGTGAAGGGAGGTCGAGTAGAGGCGCAAGGCGCCAACAATTCGCGGATGAGCATTTCCATGCAGCCGCGAGACATGAGTGTGGCCATCGATCTGCCGGGGCACGGCCGTATCGAACAGGCCATCGTACCGGGTAGTGGGTTGCGGCAGTCGATACAGCTGACCAGTAATCTGCAGCGGGTTCAGAACCTGACGCGACTGCAGCTGTACATGGGTAATCAGCCAGGCGGCAGCCATAGTGAAATGCCTGGAGTGTTGAATGGTATTCGGGCGGCGGCAGCACTACGCTGAAGCTGGATGGCATTGGTTCCGACACTGATACCCATTGCTCGAGACACTCGTATCAGAAGCGAGCGATATATCAAAACCATAAAGATCTAAAGGGACAAGGGAGAAAGACGTGAACAACAGCTATCGTCGCGTGGTGCGTCCACCCTTTGTGGGCGCCGTCGTTCTGGGCTTCGGAGTCACGGCTTCCGGCCAGGTGCTGGCCCAGACGACTATTGGCACCGAGCAGCAGGCAGCACGAGAGGAATCCCAGAGCCGCAGTGTCCAGGATATCTATCGTGAAGAGCATGCGCTGTTCTCGGATCGTCTGACCGTCGAACCGGGTATCACCTACACCTATTCCGACCGTGATAGCCTCGCTCTGCGAGGCTTTCTGGCTTTGGACGCTATTTTTCTCGGTGAGTTGAATCTCGACAACGTCGAGAGCCATATCACCACCATGGAGGTGAATACCCGCTACGGCTTTACCGACCGTCTCGAAGCCAGCATCAATGTTCCCTTCGTGTACCGAACCACCGAACTGGAATCGATTGGGGGGGATCTGTCCACCGAGCAGAATACTTCTGCCAGCGTCAGTGATTCGGGGCTGGGAGATATCACTGCCAATCTATCTTATCGCCTGCTGCCGGAGACCTACGAGCGCCCGGATGTCGTGGTCAGCCTCGGGGTTCGAGCACCCACCGGCAAGGACCCCTACGGCATCGACCTCAACCAGGATCCAGACAATACCAACCTGTATGTGCCAGAGGAGTTACCGACCGGCAACGGTGTATGGGGGATTACCGCTGGCGTCTCGGTATTGAAGACCGTGGACCCGGCGATCGTATTTGCCAACCTCGGTTATACCTACAACATCGAGGACGAGTTTGACGATATCTCTGGTGGCGAAGGCAATCAGCGAGCCAAGGTCGATCTGGGCGACAGCATCTCGGCCGGCTTTGGTACCGCGTTTGCGCTCAACGAGCGCTTGAGTCTCGCCTTGTCCTACTCTCATGAGCACATTCGTGAAACCAGGATCACTCCAGACGGTGGCAGCAGCACCAAGGTGGTCGGTAGTGGCGCCAATATCGGTGTGTTCAATATCGGCGGCACCTATGCACTGAGTGATTCCACGTCTGTGGTGACCAATCTCGGGATAGGCATGACCGAAGATGCTTCCGATATCCTGCTGACCTTCAGAATGCCGTTTCAGCTGTGATGAGCTGCGGGCTGTGGCCCGCAGCTACCAGCACGCTTCGCCTGGGCTACGGGCTGTTCGGCTGCGCTCCATGGCTCAGGCACACAAGCCGGAGACAGATTACAGCTCGCGCGGAGCGTGCTCGATGCTCGCTGCTCAATGATGCGGTCGCCCCTGTTGGTCGGTAGATGGCATACTAGTCGCCAGGATGAATTTGCAACGGACCCCGGGCATGCTCAAGTGGTTGGCGATAGTGCTGGTGGCGTTGCTCGCTCTGCTGCAGTACCGACTGTGGCTGGGAGAGGGTGGCGTCCAGGAAATGAAGGAAGTCAGTGGACGAGTCGAGGTTCTGGAGACAGCCAACAAGCCATTGCGTGACCGCAATGCACGGTTAGCCGCTGAGATTGTCGATCTCAAGACGGGGCTGGATGCCATCGAGGAGCGTGCGCGCAGCGATGTAGGCATGGTCCGTACCGATGAACAGTTCTTCTGGGTACCGGGAGTGGAATCCAGCGAGCCGGCGACCAGCCCGGCTCCCAAGCCGGGAGCGTCCCAATGACACCACGTTGGCTGATCGTGCCGGCGGCAGGGGCAGGGCGACGCATGGGCTCGGAATGCCCCAAGCAATATCTGTGCATTGCCGAGCGACCGGTATTGGCACACACCCTGGCGCGACTTCACCTGGCCTTTCCCGAGGCTGGGCTCTGTCTGTGTCTGCAGGCCGATGACCCATATTTCTCTGCTGAGTGGGTACCGTTTGCCGACTATCGGCGCGTATCGGGTGGAGAGGAACGCGTCGACTCGGTGCTCAATGCCTTGCGCGCCATTGAAAGTGAGGCTGCGGACGACGATCTGGTGCTGGTACATGACGTGGCCAGACCCTGTGTCAGTATCGACAATCTCCTTGAGCTGGCCCGCGAGGCCACGCTGTCTGCAAGTGGCGCGCTATTGGCGACGCCAGTGGCAGATACCATCAAGCGTGATGACGCTGCCGGGCGTGTCCAATCTACCGAGGACCGTCGCGGGCTATGGCAGGCTCAGACACCCCAGGGGTTCCGTTATGCGCTGCTGCGTCAGGCGTTGGAGATGGCGTTGGGAGCGGAAGGCATCGGCGCATCTCTGGTGACCGATGAAGCCTCTGCAGTGGAGGCACTGGGGTTGGCTCCCAGGCTTGTGGCGGGTCGTCGCGACAATATCAAGATTACTCATCCCGAGGACCTTGCTCTGGCCGAGCATATTCTGGCGGCCCAGCGGCAGTCCGAGCATATCCAGGAGACAACGGCATCATGACCGCGAGCGGGCTGCGAATCGGCCATGGATTTGATGTACACCGCTTTGGTGAAGGCGATCATCTGATGATCGGTGGTGTACGAATCCCCTTTGATCACGCCTTTATCGCCCACTCCGATGGTGACGTGTTGCTGCATGCGATCAGTGATGCCTTGCTGGGCGCCTGTGCGCTGGGGGATATCGGTCACCACTTTCCCGATACCGACCCCGCCTGGCGGGGAGCAGACAGCCGTGATCTGCTGCGCCAGGTGATGACATCGGTGGCTGAGCAGGGTTACCGAGTCGCTAACCTGGACGCCACTCTGATGGCACAGGCACCGAAGATGGCACCTCACCTGGCGGCCATGCGTGAATATATTGCCGACGATCTGCGGGTGCCGATGGAAGCGATCAACGTCAAGGCAACGACCACCGAGCGGCTGGGCTTTACCGGTCGTGGAGAGGGAATAGCCGCAGAAGCCGTGGTGTTGTTGGTGAGTGTCGGTGAGGCCAATGATGCGCGATGATATCCACTGGCCACCCGAGTGGCCTCGTGCGCTGGATGCTCGTTTCGGGATACCCGTTGCGGGAGGTTATCGTGCCTGTGCCGAGGACTTTGTTGTTGAGGAGTGTCTTGACTTCGCACCGGAAGGCCAGGGCGAGCACCTGTGGCTGTGGGTCGAAAAACGTAATGCCGCGACCAGTGATGTGGCCAGACAGTTGGCGCTTCAGTGCGAGGTGGGGTCGCGAGATATCGGCTATGCCGGTATGAAGGATCGCGTTGCGGTGACTCGCCAGTGGTTCTCGGTACACTTGCCGGGTCGCGAGGCTCCCGAGGACCTGGTCGAAGGCCTGACAGAGCGCGGCTTCAAAGTGCTGAACATGACTCGCCACCCCCGCAAGCTCAAGCGCGGCGTGCATCGCGGCAATCGCTTCACGCTGCGCTTGAATGGGGCAGTGACTCAAGACGAGTCGCTGGAGCAGCGTTGGCAAGCCATTGTCGCCGAGGGGGTTCCCAATTATTTTGGTCCCCAGCGCTTCGGCAGCGATGGACGTAACCTGTTTCGCGCGCGAGATCTGCTGGCGCGCGGCTGGCGAAAACGCGATGACCGTGAAGGCATGCTGCTGTCAGCAGCGCGTAGCTTCCTGTTCAATGCTCAGTTGGCGGAACGTCTGGTGGCAGGGCAGTGGCGGACGGTGCTGAATGGTGATGTGATGATGCTGGATGGCACTCAGAGCATGTTTGCGGTCGAGGCGCAGGATAGCGAACTCCAGCAACGCTTGATCTCCGGAGATATTCATCCCACTGCGGTGCTTTGGGGACAGGGCGGATCGCGTGCCATGGGCGATGCTGAGCAACTTGAGCAGAAGGCTCTGGCGTGCTGGCCCGGCCTCTGTAACGGCCTTGAACGTGCCGCCGTCAAGGCATCGCGTCGTGCGCTGCGAGTCCGGCCATCCGAAGGGCTGCTGCAGCGTGATGCCGATGGTGTCACGCTGGAGTTCACGCTCCCCAGTGGTGCCTTTGCTACCGCAGTGTTGCGTGAGTTGATGAGTCATCCGACGCTGGACTTCGATACCTTGCCCGACGCTCGCGCGGCTGAGCAGGGAATGAACGGGGAGCCACAATGAGGCGTTTATTGCTGTCCAACGATGATGGGGTCAATGCGCCCGGTCTGCACGCACTGCATGAGGCACTGTTGCCATATGCGAAACTGCGGGTAGTGGCACCGGATCGTGATCGCAGTGGCGCCAGTAATTCATTGACCTTGTCGCGACCATTGTCGCTGACGGCTCTGGAAAGCGGCTTCTACAGTGTCGATGGCACGCCAGCCGATTGTGTCTACCTCGGTGTCAATGGAGTCTGGGATGAATCACCGGACCTGGTGATCTCCGGGATCAATCATGGTGCCAATCTAGGCGATGATGTGCTCTATTCGGGCACAGTAGCGGCGGCCATGGAAGGACGCAATCTGGGCATGATTGCCATCGCAATGTCGTTGGCTGGTCGTCAGCATTTTGATAGCGCCGGGCGTGTTGCTGCTAGCCTGGTGGGCGCGTTGGAACAGTTGTCACTGCCACCGCGTACACTGCTCAATGTTAATGTGCCGGACTTGCCGTGGCAGGAGATTCGCGGTTTTCGTGTGACCCGGCTTGGCCATCGAGGCCCTGCGGAACGCCCCATCGAGACCCGTGATCCGAGAGGCCGAATCCGTTACTGGATTGCTCCGGTGAGCGAGAATGCCGATGACGGCCCGGATACCGATTTTGCTGCCGTGGAGTCAGGCCACGTGTCGATTACGCCGCTACAGACCGACCTGACTCGGCATGCGGCCCTTGAGGATGTGCGAGACTGGCTGGATGCACTCACCTGATCTTCGTGGTGTTGGGATGACATCGCAACGTACTAGAGACCGCATGGTGCAACGTCTTCATGAGCAGGGCATTGAAGACAGCCTGGTGCTGGACATCATGGCCAGGGAACCACGTCACCTGTTTCTCGACGAGGCGCTATCGCATCGCGCCTACGAGGACACGGCACTGCCGATTGGTCATGCTCAGACGCTGTCGCAGCCATGGATCGTGGCGCGAATGAGCGAGCTGGTGCATGAACAGCAGCCGACCAGAGTACTGGAGATAGGCACTGGCTCAGGCTATCAGACGTTGATACTGGCCCGCATGGTCGAAGAGCTCTGGTCGGTGGAAAGAATCAATGCGCTGCATCGCCAGGCAGCGAAGCGCATGCGTCTGCTCAAGGCGCATAACGTGCGTCTACGGTTGGCTGACGGTGGTCATGGGTGGCCGGAGGCAGCGCCTTTCGACGTTATTCTGTTGACGGCCTGCGCCAGTGAACTACCGGAGCCGCTGTTGTCGCAACTGGTCGAGGGCGGAGTACTGATTGCACCACTCGAAGCTCATGACGGCAGCCAATGGCTGACGCGTGTACGCCGCTGTGGCGAAAGCTATGAACATGAACGGCTGGAACCGGTCCGGTTCGTGCCGTTACTCGAAGGAGTTATTCGTTGAAGCGATATCCCGGGATTTTCCTGCGTGGCTTGGGCATGGGAGCCGCAGATGCCGTTCCCGGAGTGTCAGGGGGAACCATTGCCTTTATCACTGGCATTTATGAGGAACTGATCGAGAGCATCAAGCGTTTCGGCCCGAGTGCCTTTGCCGCTCTGCGTCAGAGAGGACTCCAGGGACTGGTTGAACATCTCAATCTCGGGTTTCTGGTGCCTCTGCTGGCTGGCATTGCGTTGAGCGTGGTCAGTGTTGCCCATGCCGTGGTGTGGCTACTCGATAACCATCCACTGCTGCTCAATGGCTTCTTTTTCGGGTTGGTGGCAGCGTCGGCGGTGGTTGTCGCCCGACACCCGGTGGATTGGCGCTGGTGGTATATCCTGCCGTTGGCTTCCGGGTTGCTGTTGGCTCAGGGGCTTCCTGCGCTGATGCCTGCGGTCAATGCGCTGGGTAGCCCGCAACTGGTGCTTATGGTTGCCGGGGCCATCGCCATCAGCGCGATGCTGTTGCCCGGGGTGTCGGGAAGTTTCCTGCTGCTGAGCATGGGACTATATGATGTGGTGATGGGGGCCGTGCGTGGGTTCGACATCGCGCTGCTGGTCTGGTTCGCCGGTGGTTGTGTGCTGGGCCTGGTGTGTTTTTCGCGTTTGTTGTCCTGGCTATTGCGTCATTATTACGGCGCGACGCTGCAGATGTTGCTGGGCTTCATCATCGGTTCGATGCCGGTGCTGTGGCCCTGGCGTGAGTTGATTCGCTATCAACTTGGTGGTGAAAATCAAATTGTTCCGCTGGATTATCGTTATCTGGCCCCCTGGGATTACTCGTCGGTGACCGGTGAACCCGCACAACTATTGGGGGTGACTGTTGTTGCTGTGATCGGCATGCTACTGGTGCTGGTGATCGCCCATGTGGGGAACAAATCCGTCAATAACCGTGGTCATAATGATACTGCGCCCCTTGCCGACAAGGAGAAGAGTTCCGATGCATAAGACCCTTATCGTCTCCAGCCTGGCCCTGGTTCTGGCTGGCTGTGCCAATCAACAGGGCCCCGCTCAACCTGTACAGGTGCAGGATCTGTCTTCCACTCGTGTTGCCGAGTCCGACGTGCCTGCGCAATATACGGTAGAGGCGGGAGATACTCTCTATGGCATTGCATGGCGCCATAACATGGATTTTCAGGAGTTGGCGAAGCTCAACAATATTTCGCCACCCTACCGCATCGGCGTCGGGCAAACGCTGGTTCTCCAGCCCGGTGCTCAGGGGCAACAGGTTGCTCAAGCCCAGACGGGTAATCAGGAAGGTGCCGTGGCAACTCCGCTGGGGTCTGCTGGCGCCAACGCAACAGCGGCGGCGGGCTCCGAAGATCTCGAATGGCTGCTGCCGGATGGCAGCACCGAAACGGTGTCCTCGAGTGGCGGAGGGCAGGTCACTGGTGCAGCAGCGGCAGGAGCCGTGGCTGCGGCTGGAGCTTCCATGCCAGGTCCTGTTCAGAATTGCAGTAGTCCCGGAGCCAACTGCACAGCAGAGGAGGCCCAGGAGGCGGTAGTAGCGGCGGCGGAGCGGGAAGCGCAGCAGCAACAGGAACAGCAGCAACAGGAACAGCAGCAACAGGAACAGCAGCAACAGGAACAGCAGCAGGTATCTGCCGAAGACGCCTCAAGCACCAGCCAGCAGAGTGCCGAGTCGCCCTCTTCCAGTTCTTCCAGCAGCGCCTCCAGCAGCTCTCGGAAGACCTACACACCCGCGGAAAACATCAGCTGGCAGTGGCCGGTGGATGGCCAGGTTGTGTCGGGTTACGGTGAGGATACGAGGGTCACCAAAGGCATTGATATCGGCGGACAAAAGGGGCAACCTGTGAAAGCAGCGGGGCCGGGCATTGTGGTCTATGCAGGCGATGGTGTCAGCGACTATGGCAACCTGGTCATGATTAGACACAACGATGAGTATCTGAGCGTTTACGCCTACAACGATTCCCTCAATGTGAAGGAGAATGATGTTGTCGATGCCGGTCAGGTCATTGCCACCATGGGGAAAACGGACTCCGATGATGTTCGGCTTCATTTTGAGGTGCGCAAGGACGGTCAGGTGCAGGATCCCCTGGAATATCTGCCTGCCCGTTGAATGAGTGCTGGCCAGGGCCACAGGAGTGGTGACTGGTCAGGACCTCCCCGACGAGAAGAATGGATCACTTCTTGTCGGAGCGTCACACAATAATAATCTTTAGCGTTGATCTTGGGCGATGAAGACAACGCTGGGTCGCAACCATGGGGTAGCTATACGATGAGCATGCTTGAACGGGATCTTCAGGATGTGAATCTCGACACGGTAGACGAGGTCGATGATGTGTCCGATGGAAACATTGTTGACGACTCGGATGATGCCGAAGAGGAAAATGAGGAGTTCGAGAAGGCGCTTGGCAAGGAAGATCGGTATTCGCGTCAGAGCCTCGATGCGACGCAGATCTACCTCAATGAGATCGGCTTCTCGCCTCTGCTGACACCGGAAGAAGAGGTCTTTTACGGCCGCCTGGCACGTAAAGGGGACCCTCAGGGGCGTGCGCGGATGATCGAGTCCAACCTGCGCCTGGTGGTCAAGATTGCCCGCCGTTACCTCAATCGAGGGTTGACCCTTCTGGATCTGATCGAAGAGGGCAATCTGGGCCTGATCCGTGCGGTGGAAAAGTTTGATCCCGAGCGAGGTTTTCGTTTCTCGACCTATGCCACCTGGTGGATTCGCCAGACGATAGAGCGCGCGTTGATGAATCAGACGCGCACCATTCGCTTACCTATTCATGTGGTCAAGGAGCTCAATATTTATCTGCGTGCTGCAAGAGAGTTGACGCAGAAGCTCGACCACGAAGCCACAGCCGAGGAAATTGCCGAACACCTCGATAAGCCGGTGGATACGGTCAAGAAGATGATGGGGCTCAATGAGCGCGTATCCTCGGTGGATTATCCGATGGGCGGTGACAGTGACAAGCCGTTGATCGAGACACTGGCCGATGACAATGAGCAGGGCCCCGAATCAACACTGGTAGATGGGGACGTCAAGGCACATGTCGACCAATGGCTGGCTGAGTTGACCGATAAGCACTGTGAAGTAGTGGTACGGCGTTTTGGCTTGCGAGGCCACGAGGCGGCGACGCTTGAGCAGGTCGGTGAAGAAATTGGCCTGACACGGGAGCGTGTGCGTCAGATTCAGGTCGAGGCGCTCAAGAAGCTGCGGCGCATGCTCGACAAGCAGGGCCTCTCGCTTGATGCCATCTTCGAATAGCCCTCTATTCCCTTGAAATCCTGTAGTGTTGCGGCCGCCAGATATGGCGGCCGTGTTGCGTCAAGACGGTAGCTCAAGCGTTGTCGGTACCAACGCTGGCGCCCCGCCAGACATTCCCTGCATGGAAGTAGCTATTTCTGTATTTGTTCTTGAGGTTGGTCGATGCGACCAGATGATGACTTAAAGTCAGTTGTTTTGGCCATGAATGTCGCGCAAGGTTTGTCGATAATATGTTTCTTTCCCGGTAACCTGATGGTTGAACCACTGACGTGTTTGAAACCGCTTCGTGTTTGACACCTCCCATGTGGCTGAAAACCGGTACTTGAAAACACGTCAACCTGTTGGAGGCCTTGATGGCACGTCCGCTTGTCGCGCATATCGATCTTGATGCTCTGTGTCACAACTATCGACTGGCCTGTGAACTAGCGCCCAATAGTCGCTCTGCGGCGGTACTCAAGGCTGATGCCTATGGTCATGGTGCGGTGCCCTGTGCTCGAGCCCTGCAAGCCCTGGCTCCGGCCTTTGCGGTGGCAGCCATCGAAGAAGCGGTCAAGCTGCGTGAAGCAGGTATCGAGACGCCTATCGTGTTGCTGGAGGGGATTTTCAGCGCGGATGAGCTGGCGTTGGTCGATGAGCTGAAGCTGGGGATGGCGATTCACAGCCAATGGCAGTTGGAGGCGGCGTTGGCTCGGCGACCACGTTGTCCAATACCGGTGTGGCTCAAGGTGGATTCTGGAATGCATCGCCTGGGCTTCGCACCACAGGATGCTGAAGCCATCTGGAAGCGACTGCTCTCGGCGCCGAGCCATGTGACCGACCTGCACTTGATGAGCCACTTTGCCACCGCCGACCACACCGACAATGATTATTTTCGCCGTCAGCATGACGAGTTGCTGGCGTTGGCAGCACGGCTTGAAGCGCCGCTGTGTCTGGCAAATTCTCCTACCGTCCTTGCTCACCCTGAGGCTCACGGTGAATGGAACCGACCTGGTGTGATGCTCTACGGCAGTGATCCTCTGGAGATGTCCTGCGATGCCAGTCGCCGCTTGCGCCCGGTGATGAGCTTGCGTTCCGAGATCATTGCTGTGCGTGAGCTGGAGAGTGGAGAGCCGGTGGGATATGGCGGGCGTTACCTCACGCCAGGGCGCTCGCGCATCGGTGTGGTGGCCTGTGGTTATGGTGATGGTTACGACCGCCACGCGGTCGATGGCACCCCGGTATTGGTCGACGGTCAACGCACGTCGATTGCCGGCAAGGTATCGATGGATATGCTGACGGTGGACCTGACTCATCTGCCGGAGGCTGATATCGGCAGTGAGGTGGTACTGTGGGGAATCAGTCGTTTCGGTGGCGAGTTATCGGTGGATGAAGTGGCACAATACTGCAGTACTATCAGCTATACCTTGCTGACTGGGGTGCTGCCGAGGGTGCCCAGACGCTACAATACTGCGCAATCTGCCTGAATATCGAGAGCTTGCATGGCTGACACCGCTTCAACCGCTTTACTCCATCCGCGCTACTGGCCCACCTGGCTGGCTATCGCAGGAATGCGTATCAGTGCCTGGCTGCCCTGGCGATTCAAACTGGCATTGGGACGCGGGATTGGATTACTCGCCTGGCGTTTTGCCGGGCGTCGTCGTCGCATCACCGAGACCAACATTCGTCTGTGCTTCCCGGAGTTGGATAGCGAGGCTCAGGCGCGCCTGGTCAAGGAAGCCTTCCTCGCCAATGGTATTGGCATCTTCGAGACCGCGACGGGCTGGTGTCGGGATCCCGAGCATCTGCGTCACCGGGTAACCTTCAAGGGCCAGGAGCACATGGCAAAGGTGCAGGAGGCGGGGAAGGGCGCACTGATTATCGGTATCCATTTCTCGACTCTCGATCTGGGGGGTGCGCTACACTCGCTGTTCTTCCCGGCAGATGTGGTCTATCGCCCCCACGACAATCCGCTGTTCGAGCGCTTCATGACTCGTGCGCGAAACGGCATCTTCGGCACCTCCATTGATCGTCACGATCTGCGCGGTGTCGTGCGGCGCATCAAGTCCGGCCATCACGTGTGGTACTCGCCTGATCAGGATTTCGGTCGCGATGCCAGTGTCTTTGCACCGTTTTTCGGCATCGAAGCGGCATCGATCAAGCTCACCGCCAAGATCGCAAAGATGACCGGAGCACCGGTGATGCCGCTGATCTTCCATCGCAACCCGGATAACCGCACCTATTCGCTGGAATACCTGCCGCCGCTGGACAACTTTCCCAGCGGTGATGAAGTTGCCGATGCTGCACGTATCAACGCAGTGATCGAGCAGGCGATTCGCCGGCATCCTGAGCAGTACTTGTGGATGCACCGTCGCTTCAAGACCCGCCCGAACAGAGACGATCCCAAGCTCTATGATGTCTGAGCTACGAGCTGGAAGCGGTAAGTTATAAGCTGCAAGTAACCCCGTAGCGGCGTGTCACGGGGCGGCACTGGATGGCTTGACGCTCGTTGCTGCTTCCCCCCTCTATGGTGCTTTCAGTTCGGCGGGGAGCAGCAGTCGATGGTGGCCCTGCTTTAGTCGCTGACTGACGAACCGGCGATCCAGATGATGTTGGCTGTGTTGCTCCAGGTTCTCGATGATACGGTCGGCGACCTGCTGGAGTGTTGTCAGCTGTGATGGATTGGCCATCAATGACAGTGACTTCACTGCCTTGAGCAATCCGAGCAGAATACTCTGGTCTTCGACACCGTAGTGGAGGATAGGCGTCAGCAGGCGGTGTACCAGGCTCTCGAAGGGTTCTATCTGCCAGTAGACGCGTACCTTGCCGTTGCTGTCGGTGAGGCAGTTGGCGGGCTGTTCACGCATGTAATGGCTGAGTAGATCGGTGAGCCGATGCAGGCACAGGCGCGCAGTTCCGGGATCGTTGATGCCGGGGGAGAGCGCCTTGATGGCGACTTCCATCAACTGGGTCATGCCATAGACGAAGTGCTCCTCTACGGACTCGCCATGCAACTGAATAAGACAGTCGCACAGATCATCTCGCCATTGCTGGTCGGGAACTGGTGCGCACTCCAGCCGCAGGATCGGCTGACCTTCCAGTACGTAATCACCGAAACGAAAGTCGAGGTGAACGATAGCGTCACTGTCTGCCGCCAGCTTTGCCATACTCGAAAGGTCGGCGTTCTGCAGGTAACCCGCTTCACGGGCAGGAATCTCATGATACGAGGCGTTGCTGACGTCGGGCACAGGCAGGCTTTGCCACTGCTTGCCCTGTTCATTGTCGCGTCTGCATTGCATCGACTTCAGGGTCGCGGCGTGCAGGCCGCTGATGACGGCATCAATCTGAATCGACTGTGACACGTTGTGAATGAAGTAGACGAACAATCCAAGACAATGCAGAACCATCAGGCAGGCGCTATACACCGCAGCAGATCGCCACAATCGATCGCCATCGGTGGCATGAGGCACGATCAGTAGCATCAGGATGAACAGAATGGTGCCCAGATAATGGCCGAGCACCCACTGATGGCGGCGTTCGGATATCAGGCCGAATACCAGTTTGTGGGAGAAGTTGGCGCCGGCCTGGGACAGCACCGACATGACCATCGAGAAGCTGAATACCATCAGCGAGATCATGCCTGCCAACAGAGCCGACAACAGCGGTTGCGCATCGCCGGGACTGGCCAGGCCCAGCTGCTTGAGGGCCTCTGGCAGAAAATCACTGGAGACGGGCGGGATCAGAGCAAGCACGCCGAGGGCGGCATAGACGATTGCGGCCAGCGTGGGTAAGTAGGCAATGCTGCTGGCGAAGCGTTTGAACAACAGAATGGGGTGAAACAGCAGTGACAGTCCCATGATGCGCCCCTTGCGGCTGATGACTACCAGCAAAGCCAGTAGGTAGTCCACTCCTTATGCAGTGAGTAGCCATAAAGCGCAAGGTAGTTTCGGCATCGATACTCGTTTCTTCAAGAGAATCCCCCGCAGGCCAGGCCTGCGGGGGATTCTGTTTGCGCCTCGCGATACGAGTTGCGCAGCCGTGCCGGTGCGGAAGATGCCGGCTCAGGCGTCGATGCGCTTGTACTTCATGCGACGCGGGGTATCGTCGCCGACACGCTTGCGGTGATCCGCTTCATATTCGGTGTAGTTGCCATCGAAAAACACCACCTGGGAATCGCCTTCGAAGGCAAGGATATGAGTCGCGATACGGTCGAGGAACCAGCGGTCGTGAGAGATGACCATGGCACAGCCGGGGAAGGCCAGCAGAGCTTCCTCAAGTGCACGCAGGGTCTCGATATCGAGATCGTTGGACGGCTCATCGAGCAGCAGTACGTTGGCGCCCTGCTTGAGGGTCTGGGCCAACTGCAGGCGTCCGCGCTCACCACCGGACAGGTCGCGCAGGAATTTCTGCTGGTCATTGCCCTTGAAGTTGAAGCGGCCGACGTAAGCACGTGAAGACACTACATAGCCATTGATGTTGAGCATGTCCTGACCATCGGACACCGCTTCCCATACGGTTTGCTTGTCGTCTAGAGCGTCACGCAACTGTTCGACGTAGGCGATATCGACAGTGTCGCCTGTGACTACCTGGCCGTTGTCCGGTGTCTCATTTCCCTGAATCAGCTTGAACAGCGTCGATTTACCTGCACCGTTGCCGCCGACAATACCGACGATGGCACCTTGTGGAATGGTGAAGGACAGATCTTCGTAGAGCAGCTTGTCATCGAAGCGCTTGGATACACCGTGAAACTCGATGACCTTGTCGCCGAGACGCGGTCCGGGTGGAATGTAGATCTCGTTGGTTTCGTTGCGTTTCTGGAAGTCGCCGGATTGCATTTCCTCGAAGCGATTGAGACGCGCCTTGCTCTTGGCCTGACGCCCCTTGGCGTTGGAGCGCACCCATTCCAGCTCGTGCTTGATGGCCTTCTGGCGAGAGGCTTCCTGTTTGGCTTCCTGCTCGAGGCGGCTTTCCTTGGCTTCCAGCCATTGGGAATAGTTGCCTTCGAAGGGGATGCCCTGGCCGCGGTCCAGCTCGAGAATCCAGCCGGCGACGTTATCGAGGAAGTACCGGTCGTGGGTGATGGCGACCACGGTGCCGGAGTAATCGTGGAGGAAGCGTTCCAGCCAGGCCACCGACTCGGCATCGAGGTGGTTGGTTGGCTCGTCGAGCAGTAGCATATCCGGGCTGGACAGCAGTAGGCGACACAGTGCTACACGGCGACGCTCACCACCGGACAGATTGCCTACGCAGGCATCCCAGGGCGGCAGGCGCAGGGCGTCGGCGGCGACTTCCAGCTTACGCTCCAGGTTGTGGGCGTCAGCGGCCTCGATGATGTTCTCGAGACGGGCCTGCTCGGCAGCCAGAGCGTCGAAATCAGCATCAGGCTCGGCATAGGCAGCATAGACTGCATCCAGCTTCGTCTGAGCCTCCTTGATCTCGCCGAGGGCCTCTTCTACCGTTTCGCGCACGGACTTTTCGTCGTCCAACTGCGGCTCCTGCGGCAGGTAACCGACATTGATGCCAGGCATCGGACGCGCTTCGCCCTCGAACTCGGTGTCAACGCCGGCCATGATGCGCAGCAGGGTCGATTTACCGGCGCCGTTGAGGCCCAGTACACCGATCTTGGCACCCGGGAAGAAGGACAGCGAAATGTCCTTGAGGATCTGCTTCTTGGGGGGTACGACCTTGCCCACCCGATTCATGGTGTAGACGTATTGCGCCATGGGAACTCACTAGATGTTGGAGGTTCGCGAAACCAGCTTCGTATCTCTCTGGCGTGGTGAGCGCCAGGGAACTATGGGCAGTGATGATAGAGCCCGAAGCGAGTAAAGAAAACACTAGTGCAATGCTAGTGAGGCAGCGGTCGGCATGAGAATGCCGCGTTGCAGGCAAGGATCGTACACAAGAGCACAGCATAACAGCCCATGGGCCTCACCATAGTGAGGCCGAACAGGACTGAAGCGAAGAAGAGGACGGATGGATGGATCGTATCAGGAGGCGTTACTCCTCCTCTTCCTCATCGAATCCCCAGTCGTCGTCGATTGCCTGCTTCAGTCGACGTTCTTCCAGCAATGCCTCGACACGCCGTCGTGCACGCAGGGTGTCGGCACGACTCGACGAACGGCTGCGGCCGTAGTCATCGTCGTTGACGGCATCCTGGTCATTGGCTTCAGAGCCGTTGGAGTCCGGCCCGTTGGGTTCCGGCCCGTTGGAATCCGGCCCGTTGGAATCATAATAGTAGGTATCATCAAGAAGGGAATCGCGGCTCATGTGAAGGTCCCCCATGGCCAGGCCACCCACATCGGAGTGGCGAATCACACCAACTTACCATCAACGGGCCTTGTTTATCGGCCCGGGGAAAGCGCCAGCAGGATCCATTTGATCCTGATGGCTATATATGCCTCATAGTGTGAAAGTGCAAGTCCCGGACTGCTATTTGCACAGTTCCTGAACCTCTATCCGCGATACGGCAGCTTCCAGGGCCACGGCTACTCGACTTCCGGGAGACGTTGGGCGAACCAGGCTGCGAGCAGAGCGGTTGCCGCCAGTATCAGCAACAGTACCAGCGTGCCGAAGACGTAGGCAGCGGCACCGGCAAGGCCGCCGACAATCAGCATCAGTATTCCGGTCAGAGTATTGGACAGGGCGACGTACAAGGCGCGGTTATCGACGTTGGACATATCGACGATATAGGTCTTGCGACCGAGGCGTACCCCGGAATGCACAACCACCAGCAGCGCATAGACCAGCGCATAGGGCCAGACACTGGTCGAGATGGCCTCAGGCAACAGCGGAATGGACGCGCCCAGACAGCAGCACAGCAGAGTGCCTATGGCCGCGTCGCGCATCACCTTGCGGCTGGAGGTGTCTGAGCGCTTGCCCCAGATTGGACTGGCAATCATCGAGGCCACGCCGGACACCAGAATCAGTACGCCAAGCCCGCCCAGTTCGGAGCCGCTCTGACGCTGTCCAAGCAGCGCCAGATAAGGCAGTGCAAGGGCACTGGAAAGCAGTAGGGCACGAGTGAGATTGAAGTTGCGAAAGGTCGCGTCTTCCCGCAGTACCGTCCAGTTGTCGCGAATGCTCTGCCATGCACTGTGGCCCCCGGAGGTTTCACCGGGTTCCTCGGCAATGGCCGCGGCGCACAGCGCATTGCTTATCCACCCCAACGCTGCCACCGCCAGCAGCACTGCCAGAGCGATCTCTCCGGGTCGGTCATCGAACCACAGCAACACCGCACCGGCACAGAGCGTCGCGGCACCGGCGATACTGCTGCTCCACCCCATCAGCGTGCCACGGCGGCGTTTGGCAATGGTCTTGCCGAGTACATCCTTGGTGGCAATCGATTGCAGGCCGCGTGCCAGCGACAGCGCTACCAGCACCAGCAATACCAGGCTACCGCCCAGTGCCCCGCTTGAGAATAGCGCCAATAATGACAGGCAGCAGGCGGCGGCCGATTGCGCCAGACTGCCGATTACCCACCACCACTTGCGTTCGGGTTTGAGGCGAATGAAACCTGCCACCAGCACCTGTGGTAGCAGGGCGCCGGCTTCCCGGATCGGCACCAGCAGACCAACCATCCAGGTCGGAGCACCCATGGTACCCAGCAGCCAGGGGAGTACCAGACGTGCGCTCGACATCTCGTCGGCGAGCTTGTTGCCGAGCGCTGCCAGCAGGTGAAGCATGAAGTTGCGTGGCTGATGGCGGCAGGCGTTGTCGGGGATATCGAGACACATGCGACTGTCATCATCGCCGTTGAGCCATTCATGAAATTTGGTCAGTGAGATATCCGAGGTGGCCATGGGATCCTTCCTGGCTGGTATGATCGAAACGAGAGTCCATCCATTCCAGTGACGGGAGAAACCAGTTGTCACGAGTCCGGATTATCTACTGTACGCAATGTCAGTGGCTGTTGCGCAGTGGCTGGTATGCCCAGGAACTGCTGTCGACCTTTGGTGAAAGTCTCGAGGAGGTGGCATTGCAACCTTCTCATGGGGGCCGCTTCGAAGTCAGTATCGATGGGGAACTGGTGTGGGAGCGCAAGCGTGATGGCGGCTTTCCCGATATCAAGACCCTCAAGCAACGCGTGAGAGATGTGATTGAGCCGGAGCGTGACCTGGGTCATATCGACCGTTGAAGAGTCATCCCGATGCTCTTGCTCTTGCTCTTGCCCGCAGCTCGCAGCTGACCCCATAAACAAGGACGTGAAATGAACTCTGACCGGCGTGCGATAGGCTATGGATTGGCGGCAGTAGCGCTCTGGTCGACCGTCGCCACGGCATTCAAGGTGGCGCTCGGTTACATGAGCCCGCTGGAGTTGATGTGGATTGCTTCGCTGGTGTCCTGGGCGCTGATGGGGGCGTTGGTCATTCAGCGTGGTCAGATGCGACGTGCCCTGAAACAGGGGTGGTCAACGGCACTGTGGGCCGGCCTGATGAATCCAGTGGCCTATTATCTGGTGTTGTTCGCTGCCTACGACCGTTTGCCGGGACAGGAGGCCATGGCGCTCAACTACACCTGGGCACTGGCGATGGCGCTGTTGGCTGTACCGATTCTCAAACAGACGCTGACGCGTATGGACGTTGTTGCCGGGCTGGTGGCCTATTCCGGTGTCTGGGTGATTGCCACTCGGGGCAAGGTGCTGGATGTCGACTTCGCTGACCCACTGGGTGTGGCGTTGGCGCTGGTCTCGACCCTGATCTGGGCGCTCTACTGGCTACTCAACGCCCGTGATGCTCGTCCGGCATTGGTCGCCCAGTGGCAGAATTTTTCGGTAGGTGTACCAGTATTGAGCGTACTGCTGATAGCTGGCCCTGGCCTGCAATGGCATGGCATCAAGGCGCTGGGAGCGGGCATCTACGTGGGGCTGTTCGAGATGGGCGTGGCTTTCGTGCTGTGGCAGATGGCAGTGCAGCAAGTCTCGCGGACTGCAAAGGTGTCCAATCTGATCTTTCTGTCACCACCGGTGTCACTGTTGTTGCTGTACCTTGTGATCGGTGAACCGATTCTGGTCTCGACCCTTGCCGGCCTGGTGTTGATCCTCGGTGGACTGGGGCTGCAACAATGGCAACGCAGCCCGTCGTCTCAGGAGGATGCCTCGGCCTGAACCGCATCGGTGGCCAGCTGTACGCCTTCCTCACGTAACAGTGGGGCGAGCTCAGGCCATACATTGTCGAGAATCCGGGGCTGGGCCTCGGCGGTGGG
The DNA here is from genome assembly GCF_001431725.1 of Halomonas huangheensis. Taxonomy (NCBI): domain Bacteria; kingdom Pseudomonadati; phylum Pseudomonadota; class Gammaproteobacteria; order Oceanospirillales; family Halomonadaceae; genus Halomonas; species Halomonas huangheensis. The sequence goes on from NZ_CP013106.1 coordinate 1,009,001, forward strand.
GTGGATACCGTCGTCCTGCATCAGTGTCGGTTCGAGAGCCACACCGTCGAGCAGGAAGGGTAATAGCGGCAGTTGATGTTCAGTGGCAAGGTTGCGGAACACTTCGGTGAACGCATCGCGGTAAGCGGGACCATAGTTGGGGGGAATGTCGATACCCAGGAGTAATACCTCGGCACCACTGGCCTGGCTCTGCTCGACCATATTCGCCAGGTGGGCCTGCATCTGCTGAAGAGGAAGGCCGCGTAGGCCATCATTGCCGCCGAGCTCAAGGATCACGATATCCGGGCTGTGTTGCTCGAGTAGTCCGGGTAGGCGGCTGGCACCGCCGCTGGTGGTTTCGCCACTGATGCTGGCATTGACCACTCGGGCCTGGCCGTCGAGGCGTTGGTCGAGCAGTGTCACCCAGCCGGACTGTTGGGGAATGCCGTAGGCGGCGCTGAGACTGTCACCCACCACCAGTATCGTGGGTGGCCGCGGTTGCGCCTGGGCTTGAGTCTGGGCTTGAGCACCACCGATTCCCAACCACAGGCCCAGACACACTGTCATCACCGCGAGCAGCCAGCGGCTGCGCCACCCCGGGTTGCGGTGCAACTGTACAACTTCAGGGATACTGTTTGTCATGTCCAAGGCTCCTGTTTCATCTGCTGCTTCAACTTCGCACCCCATTCATCAGGTTGCTGTTCTCGAGGCTCGCGGCCTGGCAAAAAGCGTGACCAGTGGTTCTCGTGAACTGACTATTCTGCGTGAGCTTGAGCTCGCCGTACATGCCGGAGAAAGCGTGGCCATTCTCGGTCAGAGTGGTGCCGGCAAGTCGACCCTGTTGGGACTGCTGGCGGGACTCGATGATCCCACCGGCGGCGAACTGATGCTGTTTGGTGAATCCTTGACCGCACTCGACGAAGATGGCCGTGCTGCCCTGCGCAATGGTCGAGTCGGCTTTGTGTTCCAGAACTTTCAGTTGTTGCCGACGCTCACTGCTCTCGAGAATGTGCTGTTGCCCACTGAGCTTTCGGTGCTGAATCATCGTGAGCGGCGTGCTCGCGAGTGGCTGGCAAGGGTTGGCCTGGAACAGCGTCATGATCATCTGCCACGCCAGCTTTCCGGTGGTGAGCAGCAGCGTGTCGCGCTGGCGCGGGCCTTTGTTACCTCTCCAGAGCTGGTGTTTGCCGACGAACCGACCGGCAACCTCGATCCGCATACCGGAGAAAGGATCATTCAGACATTGTTCGAACTCAACCAGGAGCAGGGCACTACGCTGGTGCTGGTGACCCACGATCATGCCCTCGCCAGACGCTGTGACCGCTGTCTGCAACTGGTGGGCGGACGTCTCGAGGCGATGGATATGGCTGAGGCCGTATCATGAGTGGCCGTCACTCCATGGGCGCAGGGGCGCTGTGTAGCATGGCGGCTCGCAGCCTCAGGCGAGATCTGCGCGCTGCGGATGTACGTGCATTACTGATCGCGCTGATACTGGCAGTGGCTGCCTCGACCATGATGGGGTTCTTCCTCGATCGCCTGGAGAGGGGGTTGGTACGCCAGGCGGGGCAGATGATGGGCGGGGACCTGGTGCTGGAACAGTCGGCGCCCTTCGACAAGGCGTTGCGTCAACAGCTTGTGGATGCGGGCCTGAATCTCAGTGACCAGGTCGACTTGGTCTCGATGGCCAGTCGCGAAGGAGCTTTCCAGCCAGTCAGTATCAAGGCGGTCGATGAGGTCTATCCCCATTACGGAAGCTCACGCATTGATCGTGGTCAGGGCGTCGAAGAAGTCGAGCATGGTCCGGTGCATGGCGAAGTGTGGCTATCGCCGCGACTAAGGCAGCTACTCGATATCGAGCTGGGCGATTCACTACAACTAGGCCAGGCGCAGCTGAAGGTCAGCGCCTGGCTGGTGCGTGAGGCGGATCAGTCGACCGGCTTCGGTAGCCTCAATCCACGCGTCATGATGCATGTCGACGACCTGGATGCCACTGGGCTCATCCAGCCCGGGTCGCGACTGGAATACGAGATTCTGGCGGCGGGGTCAGCGCAGAGTGTTGAACAGCTCTCGTCACTACTCGAACGCTTGCGCCGCGACGGCGTGGAAGTGCGCGATGTGCGCAGCGACCGGCCACGGCTGGGGTCTGCACTCGAGCGCGCCGATACCTATCTGAGCCTTGCGGGGCTGGTGGCAGTGCTGCTGGCAGGGGTCGCTGTGGCGCTGGCGACACGACGCTATGTCGAGCGGCATCTCGATAGTGCAGCGCTGATGCGTTGCTTTGGCGCCTCTCAGACGACCTTGATCAGACTGTTTGGCCTGCAGTTGTTGGCACTATCTCTGGTCGCTTCGATGCTGGGTGCTGTGCTCGGGTTGCTGGGGCAGGCCGTGATGGTGGCACTAATGCAATCCTTGCTGCCTCTGGAGTTGCCGCCGCCGGGTTGGTTGCCGTTGTGGCTGGGGGTACTGACCGCTCTGGCGGTGTTGGGTGGTTTCGCAGGGCCGACGTTGCTGCGACTTCGTCGCGTCAGTGCACTCAAGGTGTTGCGGCGTGAGTTGGATCCGTTGCCGACCTCTGCATGGCTGATGACGGCAGTCGCTGCAGGGGCCTTTGGCGCCTTGATGTGGCTGTATTCCGGCAGTCTCGGCCTCGCCGTTGGCCTGTTGCTCGGAGGTCTGGTGGCGCTGGTGGTGACGTGGTGGTTGGGGGGAATGGTGCTCGATGCACTGTTGTGGCTGATATCGCGGCTCGGTAATGGCTCCCGCCAGGGGTGGCGGCATGCGCTGCGTCTGGGGGCAGGGCAGTTGGCACGCCGTCGTAGTGCAAGCCTTGGGCAATTATTGGCCTTCGCAGTGACTTTCTTTGCCATGGCCATGATCAGCCTGGTGCGCGGTGATCTGATCACCAGTTGGCAGGCCCAGCTGCCCGCCGATACTCCCAACCACTTCGCGATCAATATCCAGCCGGGGGAGCGTGATGCCTTTGAGAAGCAACTGTTGGAAATGACTGAGGCGCACAGCGAACTGTATCCGATGGTGCGTGGGCGCATTGTTGCCATCAATGGGCAATCACCGCGCGAGGCTGTGCCCGCCGAAGCCCAGGGCGAGAATGCACTGCGCCGCGAGCTGAATCTGACCTGGAGCAGTGACTTGCCGCAAGGCAATCGACTGGCCGAGGGGCGCTGGTTCAGTGAGGGAGCGGATGGAGGTGAGCCAGGCGATGGCAACTGGTACGCAGAGGTCGACACCGGGCAACCGTCGGAGGCTCCTATCTCGCTGGAGAGCGGTCTCGCCGAGCGGCTGGGGTTGGAGATGGGGGACCGCCTGACCTTTTCGGTAGGAGCGGATTCGCTTGATGGTGTCGTGAGTAGCATTCGTGACCTGGACTGGGACAGTTTCCAGCCAAACTTCTATGTCATCTTCCCACCCGGCTTTCTCGACCGCTTTGCGCACAGTTACATCACGGCCTTCCATCTCGACTCAACTGGGACAGCGGCCGAGCAACCGAATGCGCTGGGTGAGCTGGTTGCATCTTTCCCGGCAGTCACGATTCTGGATGTCGACGCCTTGTTGAGCCAGGTCCGCGAGATGCTGACTCAGGTGACCAGAGCGGTGGAGCTGGTGCTGGTCTTCGTGCTGTTGGCGGGAATCAGCGTAGTCTATGCGGCATTGATCGCCAGCCATCCCGTGCGCGCCCATGAGAGCGGACTGCTGCGCGTGTTCGGCGCGGGATCGCGCATGATGGCACGCATGCAGTGGGCGGAGTTTGCGGTAATGGGGTTGGCTGCTGGTTTGCTGGCGGTACTGCTGGCCGAAATCGCCACTGCGGCACTCTATCTGGCCTGGCTGGATCTGCCGCTCAGGCTGCATCCGTTGTTATGGGTGACATTGCCACCACTGGCAGCATTGCTGTTGGGGAGTGTCGGTCACTTGCTGTCACGCAATATCCGCCGTCAAGCACCAGCGGCTAGCCTTGGGCTATTGGGCGATACTTGAGCTTCCAGGCTCGCATCGATAGCTCGCTGCGAGTATGGCCTGATATCCGAGTCATGGTGAGTGGGATGGATATGCCTGGGGGGGTGATATGTCCAGTGATGGCGAGGAGGCGCTGCGCTTCCGGCTTCTTTCGGCCCAGCTCGAGCTGGCGCGCACTGAAAAACGTGCTGTAGTGGTGCTGGTGGCAGGGCATGCCGGTACCGGGAAAGGCCACCTGATCAATCGGCTCAACCACTGGCTGGAAAACCGACTGACCGAAGTTCAGGCCCTGGTGCCCTGCGAAGAGGACCGCCGACACCCCTATTGGTGGCGATACTGGACGCGGCTTCCGGCAAGAGGTCGCACCACTGTCTTCGTCCACGGCTGGGTAGGCGATGCGTTGCTCGGGGCGGCGACCAGGCGCCTGGGGCAGGGTGCCTTTGCTGACCGGTTGATAGAGATTGCGACGTTCGAAGCTGACTTGAAGGCAGCGGGCATCACGCTGGTCAAGTTGTGGCTCGATATTGATGTCGACGTTCAGGCTCAGCATCTAGCGACACTCGAAGCAGACCCGCTGACACGTTGGCAGGTTACCGAGGACAAATGGTTCCGCCACAGTCAGCATGGTGTGATTCACCAGTTGGGCCGACAGTTGCGTAAGGCTACCGAAACTGAGGATAGCCCCTGGCTATGTCTGGATGCGGCACCTGGCAACGATCTCTTGACGCCTGTAGCACGCCATATCATCAAGGCCATGGAGGGGGCTGCGGAAGGTCGATTCGTCCCGAGGCCGCCCGTCAGCCAGGAAGTGCTGAACCCTGCGTCGGCCATACCCCAATTGTCTGATCTGATTGAGCACGCTCCGGCGATCAGCAAGTCCGCATACCGAGATCGTCTGGCCAGTGCCCAGGCGAAGGTTGCCGAGCTGGCAAGGCGAGCCGTATGGCGAGGTATCCCCGTGGTCGTTGTATTTGAGGGCCATGATGCCGCGGGCAAGGGCGGCAGTATACATCGTCTCACCTCGGCTCTGGATGCCCGCACGTACCGGGTACACTCGATTGCCGCGCCTTCTGAGCGAGAGTTGCTGTTTCCCTGGCAGTGGCGCTTCTGGCAGCGTCTGCCGGCGGATGGCGCCGTGTCGATCATGGATCGCTCGTGGTATGGGCGAGTGCTGGTTGAGCGCGTCGAGTCATTGATTGATGAACAGGAATGGCGCCTTGGCTACCGCCAGATTGTCGATTTCGAGACACAGTTGCTGCGGCATGGCGTCGTTCTGGTCAAGCTGTTCCTTGCCATCGATAGTGACGAGCAACTCAAACGCTTCAAGGCACGTGCGGTCACGCCGCACAAACAGCACAAGTTGACGGAGGAAGACTGGCGCAATCGTGCGCGTTGGGAGGAGTATGAACAGGCAATCGATGAGATGTTTGCTGCCACTCATCGGAAGGCCCCCTGGACGCTGATTGATGCCAATGACAAGCGCCATGCACGTCTGGCCGTGCTGCATGAGGTCGCTGCAAGGCTTGAGGACCGATTGCAGGCAAACTAGGGCACTGTTGCATATGCGCTGAATGGCACATTATCTTCAGCGGGTATCTGGCTGGTGTCGCCAGGGCATGACATTATAAATGAGTGTAGCGACGATGAATCGATTGCCGTCGTCTATGCTGGTTGACTGTCAGCAATTCACCAGGGAGGTGATTGAATCTCATGGCCAGATTGAAGTTTGTCGCAGCGGCGGCGCTGGGAGCAGTGTTGGTGCCTGGCTTGGCTCAGGCCGATGCCGAGCAGTTGGAACAGGATCTGCGCACGCTGGCAGGGGAAGGCGGCGAGATTGCCATTGGTGACGTTTCGGACTCGATGTTCGGTGGCTCTGTTACTGCCAAGGATATCTCCATCACTCAGGCGGATGGTGACGTCATTACCATCCGCAGCTACAAGGTCGATGGCGATTACGATGACCCCAGTGAGGTTGTTGCCGAGGGCATTCGCATTTCCGACTCGGATCTGGATATCGCGGCGAAGAGCCTGACGCTCGAGAAGCCGGGCAGTGCCGTACTTGATTTCTCCAATCTGTCCGCGACCTATAACGCCGAGAATCCGTTGCCGGGCTTGAGCGTGAAAGAGCTGGTGTTGGATCAGACAGAACCCACCCTGCTGGACACTGAAGATTCCTCCGAGTTGCGCGGCGCGCATATCGAGGTCGCCAGTTTGACTGCCTCGGACATCAGCGGCGATGCCATCGGCGAGTTCAGCCTGTCTGAGCTTGTCGGCTCCGCCGAACAGTTTGCCGAGTTGGGTGCTGCGACTTTTTCACTGCCGACCCTGTCGTTCTCCGGGCTGGTAGGGATGCAGGAGGACGCGCCGCAGTTTGATGATTTCTCACTGTCGGATCTCGATATCAGCTCCGACAAGCTGGTGCTTACGCTCGCAGGCATGACGCTGGACTCCAATATGGAGGATGGTGACTACAACTCCAGCCTCGAGACCCTGACAATCGATCTGGCGAAAATGATCGAGTTGGCTCCAGTGGATGAGCGCACCAATCTGCGTATGCTCAGTAACGTGCTGACAGCTGGCAGCGGCCAATTGACGCTGGATTCCGTGCTCAATGGTACCTGGCAGCAGGATGGTGATACTGGAGACCTCGGTACCAACTTCGAGCTGAATGCCACCGATGCCTTCAAGTTCAACTTCGATGCTGATCTGCCGGTTGCCATTCCCGAGGGAGTTGAAGCCAGCGAGTACTTCGCCAGCCTGGATGACTGGACAGAGCTTGATACGTTGGGCGGAGATGTAACCCTGAACCTTGAGGAACTCGGTGTGTTTGGCCGCATCGCTCCTGTCGTTGCTGCGGCTCAGCAGGTCACTGAACAGGAGTTCATCGATCAGATGCGTACTCAGGCCGAAGGCTTCGGCACGCTGATGGGACCAAAGCTCGGCGAGGTGTTGACTGGCCTGGTACAACTGATGGCGGGTGAAGCCAGCAACCTCGCAGTGACACTTGAGCTGCCGCCGAGCAGTGAAGCGGAGAAACTCTCACAGGACCCGTTGGGACTGCCGCAGGCCATGCAGATGCAGGTGGAAGTCCAGTAACAGGTGGTTGTCAGTTCTTCCGACAATCACTCGATGCCACAAGTGACCCATGGCTGCCTCCTTTGCGAGTCAGTCATGGGTTTCGTGTTATTGGGCGCAGGAGGCCATATGCAAAGTGTTGTATCCAGTAGGGCTGCTTCACGTGGGAGAAGGGGACCGACAGTGGTCTCCAGTCTGGTGTTTGGCATGAGCCTGTTCTCGCCACTGGTGCTGGCTGATACGCAGCGTCTCGAGGAAGATCTGGCGCATTGGTCCGATGCTGGGCATGTGCGAGTTGGCGAAGTAAGGCAGGTGGCTGATGACCTCTCTCGAGCCAGCAATATTTCCATCGTCGAGAATAGCGATACTCGGCTGCAGGTCGAGCAGTATGACGTTGAAGGTGATTACGACGCCCCCGACCGAGTGGTGATGTCGGGGCTGGTGCTGACTGCTCCGGATGTGCGTATGGAAGTCGGGCGCCTGGTGATTGATGAACCCTCGAAGGCCGTGTGGGAGCTGGACCATCCAGAGCTTGAGCTCAGCGCAGCGAATATTGTTGCGCAGGATGTCACGTTGGCCACGCGTGTCTCGGGCGCGGATATGAGGGCATATTCCGGCGATCCTGCGCCGCCACAACGCATTACGATGGAGGTAGATGCTATCGAGGCGTTGGCACTGGATGTGTCATCGGAACATGGCAGTCTCGGATCTCTGACGTTGAAAGGCCTCTCATCAACGATGAGTGGCCTGGATGGCTGGCGCCTGGCGTTGGAATCCCTTGCGCTGTCCGATTTCTCCTGGGGCGCTCCGCGAGGTGCGTTGCTGGTCGGTGGCATGACGTTGGCCGAGTTGGCAGTGAACAAGGACGATGTTCAGGTTGCCGGCATCACTCGGCTGACCAGTACCAGCGAGATCACTGCCGAGCGTTTGACCTCACACAGCGTTCTCGATGAGGCATTCGTTGATTTCAATCAGTTGATCGGTCTGGTGCCGATCGAAGACCGCTCTGCTATTCGCATGGTCACCAACGTCATGACCGGTGATAGCGAACGCTTCACCATGAGCGGGGAGGGTGCCGGCGTTATCGAGGCGCGTGGAGCGAGCCTCCTGGCTCATTCCGACAGCCATCTTGATATCCCGGGTTCCTTCGGCTTGACGCTCGATTACGAATTTCCGCTGGCCTTGTCAAAAGGGCAGACGGCCGAAGAGCTGTTTACTCGATTCGCTGACTACAGCCTGGTGCTTGATCCGCTGGAAGAGCTGGGAGATTTCTGGCTGCCGGTGAAGCCGTTGGGGGGGCACCTGAGTGTTGTTTATCACAATCAGGGCATGATCGACCGTCTGATGAGTGTGGCGGCGGTGACCATGGGGCAATCGCGCAGTGAACTGCTGGCCAGCATGAGTGCAGAGTTGGAGCAGGGAGAGCAGCGGAGGTCGCTCACCTCTCCACAGGTCGTCGGGAGTGTGTTGAAACTCCTTGCAGGAGAAGCCAGCACATTGCGTCTGGACCTGGAATTGCCACCATCAGTAGCGATTCACAAGCTGGTCAATAATCCCGAAGGAGTCGTGGAACATCTGGTCGTGACTGCCAGCACGGAGTAGCGAAGGACCTGAATGCAGCAGCCGATGCTCTGCGTTCAGGATTTCTCAAGCCGGCATGAGAAATGATGCAGTTGTGCATGATGGTCTTTCATGTGAAAGCCTGCATGGCCTGCGCTATCATGGCGACTTCCAATTCTTCTTCCCCAGCTGTGAGGTTTGCCCGCCGATGTTCAGCCGTGACATGACGATTGCCGGTTTTGATGATGCCCTGTTCGACGCCATGCAGAAGGAAGTGGGTCGTCAGGAAGCCCACATCGAGCTGATCGCTTCCGAGAACTACGCCAGCCCTCGCGTGATGGAAGCCCAGGGTAGCCAGCTGACCAACAAGTATGCAGAGGGTTATCCAGGAAAGCGTTACTACGGCGGCTGTGAATACGTCGACGTGGTCGAGCAGCTGGCGATCGACTATGCGAAGGAGTTGTTTGGCGCCAGCTATGCCAATGTACAGCCGCATTCCGGTTCTCAGGCCAATGGCGCTGTCTTCCAGGCGTTGGTCAAGCCCGGTGATACTGTGCTCGGCATGAGCCTGGACGCGGGGGGTCACCTGACGCACGGTGCGCGCCCCAACTTCTCGGGCAAGCACTACAACGCCGTGCAGTATGGCATCGATGACTCTGGTCGCATTGACTACGATGAAGTCGCGCGCCTGGCGCGTGAGCACAAGCCGAAGATGATCATTGCCGGCTTCTCCGCCTACTCCCAGATCATCGATTGGGCGAAATTCCGTGAGATCGCCGACGAAGTCGGTGCTTACCTGCTGGTCGATATGGCGCATATCGCCGGTCTGGTCGCCGCGGGTCTGTATCCGACGCCGATGCCGCATGCTCATGTGGTGACCACCACTACCCACAAGACCCTGCGTGGTCCGCGTGGCGGCCTGATCCTGTCCGCTGAGAACGATGCCGATATCGAGAAGAAGCTGCAGTCTGCGGTCTTCCCCGGCATCCAGGGCGGCCCGCTCGAGCACGTTATCGCCGCCAAGGCGATCTGCTTCAAGGAAGCCATGGCGCCCGAGTTCAAGACCTATCAGCAGCAGGTGATCAGCAACGCCCAGACCATGGCCGGTGTGTTCATCGAGCGCGGCTATGACGTGGTCTCCGGCGGAACGGAAGACCACCTCTTCCTGCTGTCACTGATCAAGCAGGAGTTGACCGGTAAGGACGCGGATGCGGCCCTCGGACGTGCCCACATTACCGTCAACAAGAACGCGGTGCCGGGCGACCCGCAGAGCCCCTTTGTTACCTCCGGGTTGCGTATCGGTACTCCGGCAGTGACCACTCGTGGCTTCGGTACTGACGAGTGCCGTGATCTGGCTGGCTGGATCTGCGATATCCTCGACGTGATGGCTCGCGGAGAGGATTCGTCCTCCATCGAGTCCGAGGTCAAGGCCAAGGTGGAAGAAGTCTGTGCCCGCCTGCCGGTATATCGCTGAGTTGACTGGCGTACCGATGCGTTTGTTTGCCAGCTGATGGCATAGCTGGCGTGAAGCCTTGAACGGTTGAATGCGATCAAACAATGCCCCATTCCGGTGCGCCGGAATGGGGCATTGTCGTTTCTCCGCGGTGCAGAGTGTGATCCGGTCCCATCGATGCGGTGTTGACCCATTGATCATCAGGGCTTTTTTCCTCTCTGGCATGGACCCTGCCTTGTGCAGCCTGTGAAGCGAAAAGGACGCGTATTCCGTGCGTTCGCCAACTGCACAGGGGGAGCCATGTCGTCATTACCGGATGTCCGGCTGCGAGAAAGTGCTGGGCCACGGCTGGTGTTTACCGATCTCGATGGATCCCTGTTGGATCATGACAGCTACGACTGGTCGCCGGCTCAACCTTGGCTGCGTGCGCTGAAGGCATCCGGTGCGTTGGTGATTCCCGTTACCAGCAAGACGCGCAGTGAGTTGATGGCCCTGCGTCAGGCGTTGGATCTCGGTGACTCTCCCTTCATTGCCGAGAATGGGGCTCTGGTAGCCTTGCCACCAGCCTGGTGTCACGCAAGGCGCGATACCTCTCCCGGCCCCGATGGCCTGGTATTACGCAACCTGGGCATCGATGTTGGCCTGATACGTCGTCGAGTCATCATCTGGCGCGAACGCCTCGGTGTGCGCTGTCGGACCATGAGTGAGATGTCCTTGGATGAGGTCATGGACATTACCGGTCTCGGCGAACAGGAGGCGCGCCTGGCACGTCTGCGAGAAGGCAGTGAGCCGCTGATATGGCAGGACACAGAGGGTTGCTTCGAAGCGTTCCGCGCGGGGCTTGCCGGAGATGGTTTGCGCATGACCCGTGGCGGTCGGTTCTGGCATGTCACTGGAGATACCGACAAGGGGCTTGCCGTCGACTGGTTGGTTCGGCGCTTCAGAGATCTACGCGGGGTGGTGCCGCATACGCTGGCGCTGGGCGATGGCCCCAATGATGTCAGCATGCTGGAGACTGTTGATTCAGCCGTCGTCATTCGTAGCCGTCATGGACTGGTGGTAGCACCCAGAGCACGCCAACTGTACCGAACCGAAGCTAATGGGCCCCATGGCTGGGCCGAAGGCATTGCCCACTTCTGGGGTGTATCCGCCCATGCGTCGCAGACTCCACAGCCAGGTCAGGAGAGAAAGGCATGAGTGACTTCCATCAGAACGGCATCATCACCGACTTCCACAATCTGACCCGGCGTAGCGTCGAGGATCTCGATCGAGATCTCTGCGAATTCTCTCGCAACCGACCGTTGGGTCTCATCCTGCCGTCGCTTTACTCCGAACTCGAGGGGCCGGCGCTATCGCGGATCGTCGAGGAGCTGGCGCAGGTTCCATGGTTGGACGAAGTTGTCATTGGTCTCGATCGAGCTGACCGCGAGCAGTTCCTGCATGCGCGCGAGTTCTTCTCTCGCCTGCCACAGCGTCATCGTATCCTGTGGAATGATGGGCCTCGCCTGAAGGCCCTCGATGAGGAACTGGCCACCAAAGGGCTTTCACCACAACAGCCGGGCAAGGGCCGTAACGTCTGGTTCTGCGCGGGTTATGTGCAGGCGTCTGGACGTACCGCCGCAGTGGGCCTGCATGACTGTGACATCCTGACGTACGAGCGTGGCCTGCTGGCGCGATTGATGTACCCGGTGGCGCATCCGCGCTTCAACTACGCATTCTGCAAGGGTTACTACCCGCGGATTGCCGACGGAAAACTCAACGGTCGAGTCTCAAGGTTGATGGTGACTCCGTTGCTGCGGGCATTGAAGATGATTCATGGCTCACGCCCGTATCTGGAATATCTGGATAGCTTTCGTTATCCACTGTCAGGTGAGTTCTCGATGCGCACCGAGGTTCTGGATGGCATCCGGATTCCCGCGGACTGGGGGCTGGAGATCGGCGTGCTCTCGGAAGTTCAACGTGATCACTCCACCAACCGTTTGTGTCAGGTCGATATCGCGGACATCTACGATCACAAGCATCAGCCGGTGTCGGCGGATGATGCCGCCGCTGGACTCAATCGCATGAGCCTGGATATTGCCAAGGCGCTATATCGAAAGCTGGCAACGCAGGGGGTGGAGTTCTCGGCAGAAGGATTCCGAACGCTCAAGGCGACCTACTATCGATTGGCGCTGGACTTGATCGAATCCTATGACCATGACGCGATCATGAATGGATTGAGCCTTGATCGGCACGCCGAGGAGCAGGCCGTAGAACTGTTCGCCGGCAATCTGATCGAAGCCGGCAATGCCTTTCTCGACAACCCTCGCGAGAAGCCCTTCATACCCAGTTGGAATCGGGTCAGGGCGGCATTGCCGGATCTTCCCGAGCGTCTCCACGCCGCGGTGGAAGCCGATAACTCGGAGAGGGGTTAGTTGAGCTCGGAACCCATGATGGTGGTCATCTGCTCCGGTGTTGGCGCGCCCTGACTCATTTCCAGCTTATCGCCGTTGTAATAGACGATGCCCGGCGTGGCGACCATGCCAAAGCCATAGAACAGGTTGTGGTTGTCCTGCAGGCGCTGTTCCAGTTCGCGCGGAAGGTTCTTCAGCGGCTCTACCGCGTCACCGCTCTCATGGGCTGCCAGCATGGCTGACGGATCATCAGCAGCAAGCATGGTGACTGCCTGACGGGGGCTTTTGGCAGGATCAAGAATGCCGACCATGACATGACGCAACTGCACTTTACCGCTTTCCACCCAGGGGCGACTGTCGTGGTAGAAGCGGGTGCAATAGGGGCAGTTGGGATCGGTGAAGACATAGACAATGCGTTCTGCATCGTCGCTGCCATCGGCAATCCAGGCGCTGTTGCCGAGATTCTGCCAGGCGACATCATCCATTGGCACCTGAACAAGGCGCTCCAATGGCTCTTCGGAGAGGTTGGTTGCGTTGCTGTCGAGCAGATTGCCGACGATGGCATGCTCGCCATCGGCGGTCACGAAGATGGTCATCGGCTGTCCCTGGTGGCTGGCGGCATACCCCGTCAGCCCCTCGGGCGCGTCGAACTCTCCATAGACTTCAAGCCCTTCCTTCTCGAGTGCCTGGATCGGAGCTGGATAATCGTCGGCGAAACTGGCCTGAAAAGGCAGTAGCCCGAATGCGGCAGCGGCAACTTTCAACCGCGTAGAGCGATGAGGCAACAGACAACGCAGTTGCTGACGTGTGGTACTGGACATGGGAATGCGATCTCCTGACTTCCTTGGTGGGGAGGGCTCTCGGTCAGACATCAATATGCCTGTGAGGTTCTTCATGCAAGTCAGCAGATGAAGTGCAGGTGTCGAATTGGTGCTGGAACCCTGCTTTCAGGGCTCGGAAGTTTCCACCAACCATAAGGTGCGATACGGACCGATACTGTCCTGACGTTGCCAGATGCAGTCTTCGACACAATCCCACCAGTCGGGGGAAGTCAGCTCCGCGATCGGCAATGGTTGTCGATGGTCGGTGATATTGTGGATGGCCAGCAGGCGCCGGCCATCGCTCAAGGGGCCGCGCTCAATGATCAGTAGCTCCGGCGGTGAGGCGACGACACGTTGCCCGGCATCGGGGTGAAAGCAGGGTTCGCGTCGGCGGATGGATAGCCGCCGGGTCAAGGCCCTGAACACCTCCCGCGTTGGTGTATGGCGACTGTCCAGAAGTTCTTCCAGTTCCCGGTTCTGCCAGCGCTTGCGGTTGATGGCGCGCAGGTGGCCGCTGTGCTCGACACCTTCGTGATCGTTCTGGGTCGCCGTCAGGCAGTGGAGATAGATCGCCGGAATACCCTTGAGGGCCAGCATCAGGTGCTGGCTGAGCAGGAAGCGTTCGACCTGCCATGGATCCAGCCCCTTGCGGGTACCGCTCATGGCGTCGAACCAGGTGATATTCAGCTCGTAGGGACTATCGCTGCCATCCGCATGGCTGCGCATGCTGACGAATCCCCCGAAGCGTTGCATCAGTGCCATCAAGGCTTCGATGTCATGCGACTCCAGCCAACCCTCCAGCGGGCGTACACCGATGCCGTCGTGGCTGGCGGTGAAGTTGAGGTAGCTGCAACCCGGTGGTAGCTGCGGAAGACTCGTCAGCCAGCGCGCCAAAGTGCTGGCCTCACCGCTGGTCAGCGTATGCAGCAGTAATGGTGGCAGGGTGAACTGATAGACGAGGTGTGCCTCGTCGGGTCGGCTGGTTTCTTCTGTCGACGACAATCGCTCAAGACCGAAGTAGCTGATGTTTTCGGCATGGGGCACATTGGTCTCGGTGATGATCAGGGTTCCGGGCGCCAGGTGATCGACGATCAAGCGCAGCAATCTGACCACCGCATGGGTTTCCGGCAGGTGAATGCAGCTGGTGCCCGGGTGCTTCCACAGATAGGCGATAGCGTCGAGCCGAATGATCCGTGCGCCCTGCTCAAGGTAGAACAGCAGAATACCGACGAATTCCAGCAGCACATCCGGGTTGGCGAAGTTGAGATCAATCTGGTCCTCGGAAAAGGTCGCCCACAGGTGACGCAAACCGCGCCGGGTGGATACCGGCACCAGTAGCGGTGAGCTGCGCGGACGAACGACATCGGAGAGCTCGGTGTCGGGATCCATCTCGATGAAGAAATCGCGGCCGGGCAGACTGCCTCCGAGATAGTCGGCGAACCACAGTGATTCCCGTGAGACATGATTGAGCACTAGATCGACCATTAGATCGCGATGTCCGGCCAGGCGGCGGATGTCCTGCCAATCGCCCAGGGTGGGATTGACCTCGCGATAGTGGATGACCGAGAACCCGTCGTCGCTGCTCCAGGGGAAGAAAGGCAACACGTGCACACCACTGAAGACGTCACCGAGACGGTGCTGCAGAAACTCGTCTAGTACCGCCAGCGGTGGACGTTGGTCCTCCAGCAGCGAGTCGCCGTAGACAATCAGCCATTGGTCCGCCTGGCTCCATAATGGCGCTGGACCTGCACCATGCAAGTGCGCAAGGTCATCGCGATGGGCATCGATCAGGCGCATCAATCGACGCATGACTTCGTCACGGCGTTGGCCGTAGAGCATGTCGATCAGCAGGGTGGCACGCTGCTCGAACTGATCGCGGGATGGCGGTGGCGGTAGAGGGGCATCGATCGACATGTTGTTCTCCCGGTCATGGAAGTTGGCCGAATCGGGTGTCGGCGAGTGGCATTCACGCTACAGCCCCTGCACGACTAGAGTATCCAGCATTGAGATGTTCCTGTTCATGACAAGCACAAGTCATGCCAGGTGCGCGGGAACTGTCCGCAGCGTCCGTCAACCGGTACACTAGGGGAACAAGGATTAGAGCTGGATAGCCCAACTATGCACTGCCCATTCTGCGGCGCCCAAGATACCCGTGTGACCGATTCTCGACTGGTGGCTGAAGGTGACCAGGTACGCCGTCGTCGTCAGTGCGCTGAGTGCGGCGAGCGTTTCACTACTTATGAGACCGCTGAACTGGTGATGCCGCGTATCATCAAGGCTGACGGCACTCGAGAGGTGTTCGATGAAGCCAAGTTGCGTGCGGGGATGTTGCGTGCGCTGGAAAAGCGTCCGGTTAGTGCCGAATCCATCGAAGCGGCCGTAGAACGTATTCGCCAGCAACTACGTGCTCGCGGTGAGCGCGAAGTACACGCACGGGTTGTCGGAGAAGAGGTCATGGGCGCACTCAAGCGCCTGGACCAGGTGGCGTATATTCGCTTCGCATCGGTGTATCGGCGTTTTCAGGATATCGATGAGTTCCGAGCCGAGATCGATCGTCTTGCGCAGGAGCCAGGCTTCTCTCCGGATGGATCGACGCGTGGGGATGGCCGATGACAACGGCGCTGGATCATGAATGGATGGCCCGTGCCCTGCAGCTTGCAGGGCACGGTCGTTATACTTCCATGCCCAACCCGCGGGTCGGGTGTGTGCTGGTCAAGGACGGGCAGCGGGTTGGTGAGGGCTTCCACCTGCGGGCCGGTGAACCACATGCTGAGATCCATGCGTTGCGGGACGCAGGTGTTTCGGCGCGGGGAGCGACGGCCTATGTGACGCTGGAGCCCTGCTCTCACCATGGCCGTACCGGTCCGTGTTGCGAGGCGTTGATCGAGGCTGGTGTGGCGCGGGTTGTGGTGGCGATGGAAGACCCCAATCCGGTGGTCGCCGGCACCGGAAGCCAGAAGCTGCGTGATGCCGGTATCGAGGTAGAAGTTGGCTGCCTGGAAGTCGATGCACGAGCGCTGAACGCAGGGTTCATCATGCGCATGCTGGAAGGGCGGCCGCGGGTTCGTCTCAAGCAGGCGATGAGCCTGGATGGACGGACCGCCATGGCTTCAGGGGAATCTCAGTGGATCACTGGCCCGGAGGCCCGCCGCGACGTGCAGCGTTTGCGTGCCGAAAGCTGTGCCATTCTCAGCGGCGTTGACTCGATCATCTTCGACAACTCCCGCTTGACCGTGCGTGCCGAGCAATTGGGGCTGGATGATGCTGAGGCAATTTCGGCCCGTCAACCGCTGCGTGTGATAGTGGATAGTCAACTGCGCATGCCCCTGGCGGCGGCCTGTTTGACCGAGCCGGGACGGACATTGGTCGTGGCCGTTGATGGCATGGCAGGTCCGCGCCGAGCGAGGCTCGAAGACGCAGGCGCTGAAGTCATCGAGTTGCCCGCAGGAGGTGATGGTCGCGTCGATCTGACGGTGCTGCTGGGTTGGTTGGCTCAGCATGAGCAGTGCAATGAACTGTTGGTGGAAACCGGCGCGACCCTGGCCGGCGCGCTGATGGATGCCGATCTGGTTGATGAGTTGCGCCTGTATGTCGCACCAACACTACTCGGCAGTGAAGCGCGTCCATTGCTGGCACTGCCCGGCATCGAACGTATGGATCAGCAGCGGCGCCTGGAGATTGTCGATATTCGCGCTCTGGGGCAGGATTGGCGTATCCTTGCCCGCCCTGAGAAGAAGTGAAGCAGGCCCGCCTCCACTCATCGGGTTTGTGAGCAGCCTGAAGGCTGAATAATCCGGCGTTACTGGCGCATGGCGTTCTGCCACGGTAACCTGACGCCGTTTCCGGCATTTGCTGGCGCCACCTGGATTGCGCCGCTTGATGTTCCGATTGGTTTCAAGGGAGACTTCATGTCGCACTCCTCAAGCAAGGGCATTGCCCCGATCGCCGAGCTCGTTGAAGACATTCGTCAAGGGCGCATGGTCATTCTGATGGATGATGAGGATCGCGAGAACGAAGGCGATATCATCATGGCCGCCGAGAAGTGTGAAGCGCAGCATATCAACTTCATGGCAGTGCATGCCCGTGGCCTTATCTGCATGCCGATGACTCGCGAACGCTGTGAGCAGCTCAAGCTTCCCTTGATGGTGCAGGACAATGGCTCTGGATTCGGTACCAAGTTCACGTTGTCGATCGAGGCGGCGGAGGGCGTGACCACCGGTATCTCGGCTGCTGACCGGGCGCGTACCGTACAGGCAGCCAGCGCCCGCAACGCGGTGGCCGAGGATATCGTCCAGCCGGGACATATCTTCCCGTTGATGGCGGAGCCGGGTGGCGTATTACGTCGTGCGGGGCACACCGAAGCGGCCTGTGATCTGGCCGCCCTGGCCGGTTGTGATCCCAGTGGCGTCATCTGTGAAGTCATCAATGAAGACGGCACCATGGCGCGCCGTCCCGAGCTGGAGCAATTTGCCGAGAAACATGGCATCAAGCTGGGGACTATTGCTGATCTTATCCACTACCGCATTCACAATGAGCAGACAGTGGAAGAGGTCGAGCAGTTGCCGGTAACGACCGCCTATGGTGAATTGACACTGCATGTGTTCCGCGATCGTATTCAGCAGGCGCATCATCTGGCGTTGGTCAAAGGTTCACCAACCCCGGAAGTCACCACCACTGTGCGCGTGCATCTGGCCAATGAGATGCGCGATCTGCTGTGTCTGATCAAGGGCGAGGATGTTTCCTGGCGAGCTCACCAGGCGCTGGAGGCGGTAGCAAACTCCGAGCAGGGCGTGTTTGTGTTGCTCGATGATGTGCGTCAGCGTCAGGATCTCAATGATCTGTTGCAGGTGTTCCTCGAGCGTCGCCGTACACCTCGCGGTAGCGAATCCGATGGTGCCGGCAATTACCTGACCATCGGTACCGGATCACAGATCCTGCGCGAACTGGGCGTTGGCCGCATGCGGCTGCTGAGTTCGCCATGGAAGTTCTCGGCCCTGTCAGGGTTTGACCTTGAGGTTGTTGAGCAGGTGACTCCTGCTCAGACAGGCAGTGAGACTGACGAGTCAGTCTGAATTCATGCGCCGGGTGGCCCAAAGGGCCACCCGGCGTTAAATGTTGTTCATGAGCGAGCCCACGGGCCACTCGTGCTGGCGATAGTGCCGGTGTTATCAGGAAGAATCGAGATGCATTCCATTTCCCAGGTCGAAGGTACCTTTGTCGACGTCGAAGGCCGCTACGTTATTGTCGTGGGCCGCTTCAATCATCATGTCGTGGACAGCCTTGTTGAAGGCGCCGTCGACAGTCTGATGCGTCATGGTGTCGATGCCGGAGCCATCGATATCGTGCATGTGCCGGGTGCCTGGGAAATTCCGTTGGCGATCAAGCGCGTTCTCGAGGTCGCACGCCCCGATGCGGTGATCGCCCTCGGCGCGGTGATTCGTGGCGGCACCCCGCATTTCGAGCATGTGGCTGGCGAGTGCAACTCAGCACTGTCGCGCCTGCAGCTCGAATTCGACACCCCGGTGGCCAACGGTGTTCTGACCGTCAACTCCATCGAACAGGCCATCGAACGTGCCGGTACCAAGGCCGGTAACAAGGGCGTCGAGGCGGCCATGGCAGCGATGGAGATGGTCTCGTTGCTGCGTTGTTTCGGTGACGATGAAGCTTCACAGGAGAGTGCGTCATGAGTCGTGAGCAGAAGGCGCCGTCCCGTGCCCAGCAGAGTCGTCGCGCAGCGCGTGAACTGGCGGTACAAGGCCTCTACCAATGGCAGATGACCGGCAAGTCGATCACTGCGGTTGAAGCCGAGTTCCGCAGCCAGCTACCGGATGATGATCTCGAGAACCACGAGAATTGGCTCAAGGTCATGGAAATTGCCGATCTGGCCCTGTTCCATGAGCTACTGCATAATGTGGCGCGCTATCGTGCGGATCTGGATGCTTCCATCGCACCTTTGCTTGATCGTCGCCTCGAGGATATCGACCCCATCGAACTGGCTATCCTGCGCCTGGGTTCCTATGAACTGTCGCATCGCCTGGAAGTTCCCTATCGTGCGGTCATCAATGAAGGGGTCGAACTGGCCAAGTCCTTCGGCGCAACCGATGGCCACAAGTACATCAACAGTATTCTCGACAAGCTGGCAAGCCGGTTGCGTAGTGCCGAGGTAAGTGCCCGTCGCCGCTGAAGGTTGCGTTCTCATGCACGGTGAATTCGAGCTCATTGCGCGCTGGCTAGCGCCAGATGCAACCCAGCGCCGCCCTGATGCGGGTGTCGCGCTGGGCACAGGGGATGATGCCTGTCTGCTGGAGCCCAGTGTCGGACAGCAGTTGGTGGTGAGTGTCGATACCTCGGTTGAGGGGCGGCACTTTCCTGCCGATGCACCGGCCTGGGTGATTGGTCATCGTGCTCTCGCGGTCAGCCTCAGTGACCTGGCGGCGATGGGGGCCCGCCCCCGCTGGTGCCTGATGTCACTGGCTATACCGTCGGTTGATGACGATTGGGTTGCCGAGTTCGCACGTGGCTTCCATGCCTTGTGTACCGCTACGGACGTCAGCTTGACCGGAGGGGACGTCACGGCGGGAGAGCGTGCCGTGAGTGTCACCGTCATGGGAGAAGTGGCGACTCAGCAGGCGCTGCGCCGTGATGGTGCCCAGCCAGGGGATATCGTGGCAGTGACCGGTGCCTTGGGTGGTGGCGCAGGAGGATTGGCGTTATGGCAGGCAGGTGAGCGTGATCTCGATCACCCGCTGTTGGCCCGCTACCTGTTGCCGCAGCCACGCCTGGCTGCCGGGCAGTTGTTGGTGGGGCATGCGTCCGCGGCGATTGATATCTCCGATGGGTTGTTGGCCGATCTCGGGCATGTACTGGATGCCAGTGGTGTCGGTGCTACGCTCGATATGGAGCGTCTACCGCTCGCTCCCGGATTGGCTGCTGCGTTGGGCGAGACTGTCGCTCTCGAGGCCGCCGTGGCTGGCGGTGATGATTACGAACTGCTGGTGACTCTGGCTCCGAAGCACCTCGATGAGGCATGCAATGCTCTGGCATCCATCGGCCTGCAACTGACGCCGATAGGCCATATTCATGCAGGGCAGGGCATTCAGGGAGTTTCCTCCGCGGCTCGCCGAGGATGGCAGCATTTTTCGGGAGGAACGCCATGAATAAAGCTCCTGCAAGTGTATGGCACCGCCCGACGCATTTTCTGGCATTCGGCCTGGGCAGCGGGATGGCGCCTTTCGCTCCCGGTACTTTCGGTACTCTGGCAGCGATCCCTTTCTATTGGCTGTTGTCGGAGCTGACGCTCGGCTGGTATCTGGTGACGATCGCCATCACCTTTGTCTGGGGCGTCTGGCTATGTGACAAGACGTCGAAGGACCTTGGCGTTCATGATCATTCGGGCATTGTATGGGATGAGTTCGTCGGCTATTGGCTCACCATGGCCGCGGTGCCCTTTTCCTGGGAGGCTGCGCTCTGGGGATTCGCGGTATTTCGTGTCTTTGACGTCATCAAGCCCTGGCCGATTCGTTGGGCCGACCGCCGCGTAGCTGGGGGGTTCGGCATCATGATTGATGACATCCTCGCTGGGATATATGCGTGGTGCACCATGCACCTGTGGTTCTGGCTGCACTGATGGTGCCGACCGATATGGAACGACTCTGACCTGAGAGCCAGTGTTGTCGAGTGGAGTGGGTGATGCGCAAGGAACGATGGATCGTCCCGGTGGTAGTGGTGGTAGCGCTCGCCTGGGCAGTTGCACAGTATCTCGCCAGTGTGTTGTTTGAACGCGAACTGGCCCGTGCTCTGGCGGATCTCCAGGCTCGTGGTGACTTGCAGGTATCGCGTACCGAAGTCGAACGTGGCTGGTTGAATTCATCCGGCGTGATTCATCTTTCTCCACTGCTTGGCCATTCCTGGCATCTGGTAATGCCCTATGAAGCGCGCCATGGAGTGATTGATACCAGCATTGTGGGCGACCTGAACATCCATGTTGGTGAGGATGATCGACTGCTGTTCGGAGAAGCATTGGCCTCGGCCCCTCCCTACTGGGAAGCTCATTATCGGACGCTGGGCGGCTCGCTCAGCGGCGAGCTCAAGCTTGCTCCCTTCGTGATCAGTCAGTCACCGTTGAATGATGAGCCTCGCTCATTGAGCTTCGGTGGCGGACTGGTCAACTTCAGTGGCATCTATGGCGACTGGCGTGTGCAGTTGCAGATGGAGCCTTGGCAGCTGCGCGATGGTAATGATGCAGTGCTGGAGATAGGTCCCTCCAGGTTGGAAAGTCGCTATGCCTATACCTCCGGAGCCCTGCATTTCAGTCAGCAGGATCGCCTGACCATTGACGCGCTTAGCCTGCGTCACCCTCTGGCCAGCATCGACGGCACCAATTTTGTGGTCCAGACACATACGGTGCTGGATGACAGCGAGCTTCGCGTACAGAGTCAACTGGATGTGGGTGAGATCTACTCCGGTGAGCAATTGCTGCTCGATGGCGTGTTGTCACTGGAAGTGTCACGTATCAACGCTGATGCATTGCGCGAGTTGCTGGCATTGCTGCAACGCAGAGCCACCGAGGGTGTGCCTTCCGATCAGCGAGAGGAGCTTGATCGGGCACTTGCCAATCTGTTGCAGGACTCGCCACGCCTGGACATCGCCGGAATTGATCTCGAGAGTCCGATGCTTGGGCTATCAGTGAAGGGTGATGGAACCCTGATTCTCGACTCACGACGACTGGATGAGCTCAGTCCTCTGGAGCTCCAGGATCCCGACATGCGTAAGCGCTTCATTGCACGCCTTGACGGTGATTTCGAGTGGGCTGAGGTGCCGGCCATGGTGGCGCTCTGGTTGGGCCAGCCGCTGGGAACGGATACCGTCACCATCGATGTGGTCAAGGGCCAGCTGTGGATCAATGGGCGTCCGTTACCTCCGGTACTGAAACAGCGTCTCCCTCTTTCGGGCACCAACTGATTTCGGGCACCAACTGACACTGCAATCCATAGGCCCTTCGCGGTAACCAACTCGGCTCTTCTTGTCGAGCTTTCCTGATAAACAGTGCTGCAGCAATCGATACTTCAGAGTGGCGTTCAGCCATGATTCAGGTTGATGGGGTACAAGAGAGTCTCTTCACTGCACCATGAAAGAGACTTCCATGATCATGCGCAAGACATTGCTGGCACTGACCCTCAGCTTGACCGCTGGAGTAGCAGTCGCTGCCGGAGAACACGGAGCAGGCCACGCTGCGGCAAGTGATGCTGATGTTGACCGCACCATTCGCTTCCAGGCGGGGGATATGTGGTTTGACCCCAGGCAGCTCGAGATTTCACCCGGTGAGACAATTCGCTTTGAAATCGCCAATACCGGTAACCTCGAACATGAGTTCGTGATCGGGAATGTCAGCTCTCAGGCGGAGCATCGCAGTATGATGCGAGAAATGAGTGGTGGCCATGGTGGACACGAAATGACCGAGTCCGGACATGGCGATGGCATGGCATCGGTCTCGATCATGCCGGGCGAGACAGCGCAACTGATCTGGACAGTGCCCGAGAATGCCGACAATCTGCAGTATGCCTGCAATATTCCCGGGCACTATGAGGCGGGAATGTTCGGGGCTTTCGAACTGCAGAAGTGAGTCTTGTGAAGCATTGCATAGACATACAAGCGGGCGCACGAAACCAGCCATATGAAACCAGCCATATGGAACCAGGCACATGAAACTGTTGCTCCTCGAAGATGATGACCTGCTTGCCGAGAGTTTGACTGACACTCTGAAGCATCACGGCTATCGCATCGACCTGGCCACTTCGTTGAAGATGGCTAAAGCTCTCATGGCGACAGAGCATTATGAGCTGGCGATACTCGATCTCGGGCTGCCGGATGGCTCGGGGTTGGATCTGCTCTCGCAATGGCGTCGGCAGGGCCAGGATCTTGCTGTGTTGATTCTGACTGCTCGAGACACCTGGGATGACAAGGTGATTGGTCTGGAGAAGGGAGCCGATGACTATCTGACCAAGCCTTTTCATGAAGCTGAGTTGGTGGCACGCATCAAGGCGCTGCTGCGTCGGCGTTCAGGAAACGTCACTCAGCAGCTTTCGCTCAATGGTGTCGCGCTGGATGAGGCGGGGCAGCGGATAAGTATTGATGGAGGGGCGTGGATTGCGTTGACAGGTACGGAATTCCTGTTGCTGCGCTACTTCATGCACCACCCCAACCGTGTCCTGTCCAAGGATCACCTGCTCAACCAACTCTATGCGCTGGACCAGGATATTGCCGCGCCGAACCTGGTGGAAGTCTATATCGCTCGCCTACGGCGTCACCTCGGCAAGGCGATGATCGAGACCCGTCGGGGGCAGGGGTATGTACTTGTTTCGCGTTGACCGGCGTAGTTTGCGTACTCGACTGCTGCTGGGGTTATCCGGCATCTCACTGCTGGTGGTGGGAGTGACCTGGATACTGCATGGCATTCTGCTGGAGGATCTGGCACGAGACTTTCTCGGTGACCGCCTGCAACGAGAAGCAGACCATTCCATCGAAGTACTTGAGCAGCAATATGACACGACAACCATCACGCCGTCGTCGTCCCAGCGTCGCTACCGAATCCTCCATCACCTTTATGTATTACGTGTTGGCGAGCAGATTTCGTCATCGGATGAGCACTGGCGCGAGACCCTGGCGCCTCTCCTTGATCAACAAGGCGAGGAGTTGCTCGAGTTCAAGGAGGGGGATCAGCATCTGCTGATCTATCGACACCACTTTACGCTGAATGGAGCAGCAGGCGTTCTGCTGATGGGGGAGGACTTCTCTCAGGTTGAAGCAGGCCTCGGGAGGCTGCACTGGTGGGTGGCTGGAATAGCCGCAGGGTTGCTGGTGTTGCTGATGGTACTGAATCTACTGGCGATCAATGGTGGTCTGATTCCACTGTCGCGAATCCGAGATGAGTTGGAGGAATTGCAGACGGGCAAGCGTGAGAGGTTGTCCACCGATGTACCGTCGGAGCTGGATCGCCTGGTGGCACAGCTCAATCACTTTCTGGATGAGATTGACCGTCGCCTGCAGCGCTCACGTGACTCGGTGGCCAACCTGTCTCATGCACTCAAGACACCATTGGCTGCGGTCACTCAGGTATTGAGAGGTGAGCGTCCCATTGATGCAGAACGTCGCCGCAAGTTGGTGCAGCGACTGGAAGATATTCACAGACAACTGGATGCCGAGCTGAGGCGTGCCCGGATCGCTGGCCCCAATGCAGGGCGCTTCAGTCACCTGCAGCGTGACAGTGTTCGTCTGATCGAGATGTTCCGGGGACTCTACCCCGAAAAGCAATTCAACCTGATGCTATCGGCAGAGGCGGAGCGCTCGGTGGCGATCGAATCGCAGGATTATTCCGAGATGCTTGGCATTGTGCTCGACAATGCGGGGAAGTGGGCCCGCCACGAGATACAGTGCCAGCTGACGGCGGACGCACAGGTCAGCATCGTGGTCGAGGATGATGGTTCCGGTGTTGCCATTGATGACCTTCCGCGCCTCGGCCAGCGGGGGCTACGCCTGGATGAGCAGTATCCCGGTTATGGGCTGGGACTGTCGATTCTGAGGCAGCTGGTGAAGCGCTACTCGGGGCAGCTCCGGTTTGATGCTTGCCCAGGCGGTGGCCTGCGTGTCGAGATCACTATTCCGCTCAAGGAAGGTTTTCATTGAACTCGTTCCTATCGACCCCGCTTTCACTGAATTGGTCTTCATTGGTCTCAAGCCGACGGCCTGGCGGTGCGCTCTTTCAGCTGTAATTCAGCTTCTCTCGTCATCATGGAGATATTGCAGATCGACGGGAGTCACGCATGGCAAGTTCGAGAATCACCCCCCATTCACTGTCACGCCGTCAACTCTTGAAGGGCGGTGTGGCGTTGGGGTCGATGGCGGCACTGGTCCCGGCCTGGGCCTCTCCATGGGGGCAGAGTAATACCTATGCCCAAGGTGTTGAGGAAGGCCCTGAGGTATCGCTGACCATTCGTCGCGAATCCATTCCCATCAACGGTCAGGCAGCCAATCCCATCAGCATCAACGGCTCCAGCCCTGGGCCGCTGGTCAGATTGCGTGAAGGTCAGGATGCGGTTCTGCGGGTGACCAATCTGCTCGACGAACCTACGTCCATTCACTGGCATGGTTTGATTCTTCCCCCGGAGATGGATGGGGTGCCGGGAGTGAGTTTTGCCGGCATCGAACCAGGAGAAACCTTCACCTATCGTTTCCCGATACGCCAGCATGGTACCTACTGGTATCACAGCCACTCCGGTCTCCAGGAGCAAGAGGGGCATGCAGGCCCGCTGATCATTGATGCCGCCGAGCCAGAGCCCTTCCGTTATGACCGGGAACATGTCCTGTTATTGACCGACTGGACCTTCGAAGCGCCGATGACGGTGTTCCGTAATCTGAAAACTGCCGAAGGCTATTACAACTTCCAGGAGCGCACCGTCGCTGACTTCTTTGCCGATGTGCGTGACAAGGGCTTTGCCGCTACCGCTGAGATGCGTGGTATGTGGGCGAGAATGCGTATGAGCTCACGAGATATCGCCGATGTCACCGGCAGTACCTATACCTATCTGATCAATGGGCACGCTCCGGAAGAGAACTGGACAGCACTCTTCAGGTCTGGTGAACGGGTGCGTCTGCGGGTGATCAACGGCTCGGCGATGTCCTACTTCGATATACGTATTCCCGGACTGACGATGACTGTAGTGGCGGCCGATGGCCAGCCGGTGCAACCGGTTCCTGTCGATGAGTTTCGCATTGGTGTGGCTGAAACCTATGACATTCTCGTCACGCCGGAAGATAACACCGCCTATCCCATCTTCGCCGAAAGCATGGATCGCAGTGGCTATGCGCTAGCTACTCTGGCGCCTCGTGAAGGCATGCGTGTGGATGTTCCTTCCCGGCGCAGGATTGCGGATCGTGGCATGGAAGCTATGGGAGCGCACGACATGCAAGGAATGGAGGGTATGGCACATGCCAACATGCCGGAGATGGATGGCATGAATCATCCCTCCGAGCAGGAAATGGACCACTCGGCGATGCAGGAGATGGACCATTCCGGGATGCAGGAGATGGACGCTTCCGGAATGCAGGGCATGGATCACTCCGGGACGGGCGGCATGCCTGCCGAGCATGAGCGCATGAATGCCAATGGGATGCTGATGTCAGGGCAGGCCCAACCAGGGTCCCGTTATGATCAGGCTGGTATCGGAATCGACCCACTGGAGCGACGTGTACTGGTCTATAGCGACCTCATGGCCCTGACGCCATGGCCGGATCGTCGTGAGCCAGGTCGTGAGTTGGAGCTGCACCTTACCGGCAATATGGAACGTTACATGTGGTCCTTCGATGGCCGGAAGTTCAGTGAAGTGACTGGTCCCATTCACTTCGCCAGAGATGAGCGACTGCGTCTGATTCTGATCAACGACACCATGATGGAACACCCCATTCACCTGCATGGCATGTGGATGGAGCTGGAAAATGGTCATGGAGAGCTGATTCCCCGCAAGCACACGCTCAATGTCAAACCCGGTGAACGTGTTTCGGCACTGATCACCGCGGATGCCGAGGGCAGCTGGGCCTTCCATTGTCATCTGCTTTATCACATGGAAGCCGGCATGTTTCGCGTCGTCCAGGTCGCATGAGGGAGAAGACATGAACCGGAATATTCTCGGAGTGAGTGTTGGTACTGTGCTGGCGATGATGTCTTCTGTGACCCATGCAGCGGATGGCTATGATGCGCCGGATCATTGGCCTTCCCCAATGATGGAGCACAACATGGGGATGGCATTGTTTGACCGGCTTGAGTACTCGGTCCCTGACAAAGGTAAGGAGGCTCTGGTCTGGGACTTCCAGGCCTGGTATGGCAGTGATGTCAATCGCCTGTATATCAAGTCAGAAGGAGAGAATGTCCAGGGAGATGGAGAAGATGCCGAGTTCGAATCACTGGAGCTACTCTACAGTCGCTTGATCGCAGATTTCTGGGAGCTTCAGGGCGGTGTGGGGTACCAGGGGGGCGTCTTTTCGGATGACCATGAAGAACGCACTTATGGTGTGATTGGTTTTCAGGGAACCATGCCTTATCGCATCGAGTTGGATAGCGCCCTGCAAATCAGTGACGATGGCGACGTTGCGTTGAGTCTGGAAGGCGAATACGACCTGCGCCTGACGCAGCGTGTCTATCTTCAGCCGCGCACTGAAATCGCTGTCGCTGCCAGTGAAGTCGAGGAGTTTGGTGTCGGCAAGGGCCTCAACAGTGTGCGAGTGGGCGCAAGATTGCGCTATGAAGTGACCCGGCGCTTCGCGCCCTATGTGGGAGCCTGGTGGGAAAAGCAGTATGGAAACACTGCAGACTTCTCACGTGTCGCGGGTGATGCTACAGAAGATACTGGGGTAGTGGCTGGCGTGCGATTGATGTTTTGATCCAGTGTCCTGAACTTATGCTTTTGAAATGTCTCCTATAAACCAGTATCTGCATTTATTGAAATATTGACGCTACCTTCAAGGTGGCGTTTTTTATTGATGGATGTGTGTTTTCAGCTCTGTTTCAGGTGGTGATATTACTCTGAAGATGTTACCCGTGAATAAGGAGCTTTTCATGAATATGAAGACGGTTTTCAAGACCATGATTATCGCGATATCCATGTCAATGGCAGCCTCGGTGTCGGCTAGTATGGGAGCAAGTGCAGGACAAGCTGAGAGGTTGGAGAGGGGGATTTCCAACACTCAGATACTCTCACTGAAAACGCCGAAACGTTACGAGTTGGAGGTCGATCGCTCGACAATGCTACGGCTGTCCAGTGAGCAGCCGGCAGGAGAGCCGAGTAATAGCAGTTTCATCAAGGCCACGTTATACGATGATAGCGGGCGCAGTATTGCGCAGTCATCGAGCTATCAAGGAGAGTTGTATCTTTCCCGTCAGCTGCAACCGGGAGCATATGAGCTGGAAGTCTCCGGCTGGACTCCGGCAGGAAAGTCGGAAGGCTTGAGTAATCGATACGAACTACACGTCGATTATTGATGGATCCGCAAAAAGGTCGAGCCTGTTGGCTCGACCTTTTTGTGGTTACGGAAAAGCCGAGTCAGCATCATTTCTCCCAGTGGGCAAGATAATGGGCCAACGCCTGGATCTCATCGTCGGAGATGTCTCGCATGACCTCGATCATGGTGGTATCGGGACCGCCTCGGCTGCGCTCTCGATAAGCTTGCATGGCATGAGTCAGGTAGTCCTCTCGTTGGTTGGCCAGGCGAGGCATCTGCTCGTGGCCTGAAAAGTCAGAGCGATGGCAACTGGAGCAACGATGCTGCTTGGCCAGGTCTTGCCCCTGGGACATCAGTTCAGCGTCTGCATCCTCATCCGGTGCCTCCAGCACTTGGTCTTCATAGTAGGCAGCCAAAGCCTGAATCTCTCCATCGGAAAGTCCTCGTGCCATGGGGGTCATCACCTCACTCTGCCGCAGACGCTCGCGGAAGTAGATCAACTGGTTGGTGATGGCCAGTGCTGGCTGGCCGGCCAGTGAGGGGGTGCCAGGTTGGGATGCGTTGCCATCAGGGCCGTGACAGGCACCGCACACCTGCACCTGTTCCTCCAATGGCAGGCCCGCGGCTGGCGACTCCTCGGCAATAGACGGACCAGACAGTATCAGGCTGGCCAATGCAGCCAGTAAGCGCCCCGATAGGGCGCTCATGGATGGGGGCATGGTTTCACTCCACGTAGTCCGGTGTGGCGTAGCTGACGCGATAGATGGCGCCGTTCTGCTCATCGGAAACCAGCAGCGCCCCGTCAGCCATCTGCAGCACGTCTACAGGGCGACCGGAAAAGTCGTTTTCGCTGGTATCGAGGAAGCCGACCATGAAGGGAGAGAGGCCTGCTCGTTCTCCGTTATCGGAGATCCTGGCGACTTGTACGTCGTAACCAGCGCTGAGCGAACGGTTCCAGGAGCCGCGACGGGCGATGAAAATAGCGTTCCGGTACTCCTCCGGGAACATCTCTCCGGTATAGAAACGCATGCCCAGCGGAGCGCTGTGCGGATCAAAGGTGGCAGCGGGCAGGGAGACACCATCGCAGGATGCCGCGTCGCCCAAGGCTGGATCGGTTACACCAACACCGTGGCAGTAGGGAAAGCCGAAGTTCTCGCCGGTTTCGCTGACCCGGTTGAGCTCGTCGTTCGGTGCATGTTCACCCACCCAGTCCTGGTTGTTGTCGGTGAACCATAGTTCTCCTGTCTCGGGATGGAAGTCGAAGCCAACGCTGTTGCGGACACCGCGTGCTTCGACTCGCATGTCAGAGCCGTCCGGTTTGAAGCTGTGGATAGTGGCGTGCGTATCTGCGTCGACCTCGCAACCGTTGCAGGGTGCGCCCACAGGTATGTAGAGCCGGTCATCTGGCCCGAAGGCGAGAAACTTCCAGCCGTGATGCTCGTCGTCAGGAAGGCCAAAAGCCTCGGTCAGCTCTTCGGGTTCCGGAACCTCTCCGTTGGCCAGAGAGTCCTCGATGTTGTCGTAACGGAAGATACGGTTGATGGCAGCGACATACAGGCTGCCATCCTTGAAGGCGACCCCATTGGGCTGGGTCAGTCCCTCGGCGACAGTGACGTGTTCTCGTTTGTCGCCGTTGTCCATAACGGCATAGACCCGGCCTATACCGCGAGTTCCGACAAAGACAGTTCCGTTGTCACCTATGGCCATCATGCGTGCACCTGGCATGCCGTGGGCCCAGATTTCGGCACTGAAGCCATCCGGTAGGCGTAGGTCATCGATGGGGATGTTTTCAGGGGCGGTGACGGTCAGGGGAGTGGCGTGCGGAGCAAGCGGCGACTCGGCTAACTCGGCTGAACGCCCTTGGGCCCAGGCTGGCTGCTGTTCTTCGGCACTCGCAGATGCGGTGAAGAAAGGGAGCGTCATCAGGCCAGCGGTGGAAATCGTCAGCGCGAGACGTGAGAGGGCAATGCGCGACATGGAGTAGGCTCCTGTAGTGGTTATTCTTTATTAGCAACTGCCAACGCTTAGCCTAGTAAGGAATCGCCCTTTCATAGATAGTTTCTTTCTATCATTGGAACTGCCTCAGCCCTCGGTGGTGGGAGGTCAGCTACGCTTTCAATCTCCGTGAACAATCTGATCTGCATCAGATTCATGACTTGAACTTGGCCCAGGGTGCCCACATTCCTGTAATCAGACAGGGCGTGTTGCCCATACATCTGGATGAGGTACGCATGAGCGATGATCGTGATCCGCAACAGGATGACCTGGATTGGGTCGGTATGAATGGCGAGCATGATGCCGATGCGGATGAGCAGGACGAAGATAGCCGTATTCAGGCCGTGATTCCTGCCAGTGCCATACTGCCGGAACGGCTATATCTACTGCCGATTCATAATCGTCCTTTCTTCCCTGCCCAGGTTCAACCGCTGGTCATCAACCGCGAGCGCTGGGAAAAAACCATCGAGCGTGTCAGCGATACTCCCCATCACACCGTAGGCCTGGCTTTCGTCGGTGAAGCCGGTGTTGATGAACTGGGCTGGCAGGATTTCCCCGAGATCGGTACCGCAGTCAAGATGCACAAACTGCAGGGAGATGAGCAGCAGATCCAGTTCATCTCACAGGGAGTAAAGCGTTTCCGTATCCAGCGCTGGTTGTCGAAAACACCGCCATTCCTGGTGGAGGTCAGTTATCCGAAGGAACCGGTGGATGCGGAGGACGATGAGACCCGTGCCTATGCCATGGCGATGATCAATGGCATCAAGGAACTGCTGCCGATCAACCCTCTCTACGGAGAGGAGCTCAAGCAGTATCTCAATCGCTTCAGTCCCCACGAACCCGGCCCACTGACTGACTTTGCCGCCTCCATTACTTCGGCCCAGGGGCAGGAACTGCAGGGTGTGCTCGATACTCTGGCGGTAATGCCACGTATGCAGAAGGTCCTGCCGCTGCTGCGTAAGGAAATTGACGTCGCACAGTTGCAGAGCGAGATCAGCGAACAGGTCAATGCGCAGATGCAACAGCATCAGCGCGAGTTCTTCCTGCGCGAGCAGCTCAAGGTCATTCAGCGTGAACTCGGCATCTCCAAGGACGATCGCGAGAACGATGTTGATACCTTCCGTGATCGGCTGGAAAACAAGGTGGTGCCTGAGCGGGTCATGGAGCGGATCAATGATGAGCTCGACAAGCTCTCGGTGCTCGAGACGGGTTCACCGGAGTACGGCACCACGCGTAATTATCTTGATTGGCTGACCAGCATGCCCTGGGGGCAGACCAGTGACGACCAGTTGGATCTGCCGCACGCACGCAAGGTGCTGGATCGCGACCATGATGGTCTCGATGACGTAAAGGAACGCATCGTAGAGTTTCTCGCCGAAGGCACCTTCAAGGGTGATGTTGGCGGTTCCATTGTTCTGCTGGTCGGTCCTCCCGGCGTCGGCAAGACCTCCATCGGTCGCTCCATCGCGGAGGCTCTGGGACGCGAATTCTATCGTTTCTCGGTAGGGGGGATGCGTGACGAAGCCGAGATCAAGGGCCATCGTCGCACCTATGTCGGCGCCATGCCGGGCAAACTGGTTCAGGCGCTCAAGGAGGTGGACGTCGAGAACCCTGTGATCATGCTTGATGAGATCGACAAGATGGGCCAGTCGTTTCAAGGCGACCCGGCTTCGGCACTGCTCGAGGTGCTCGACCCGGAGCAGAATGTTGATTTCCTCGATCACTATCTGGACGTGCGTCTTGATTTGTCCAAGGTGCTGTTCGTATGTACGGCCAATACCCTGGATTCGATTCCGCCGGCCTTGCTCGACCGCATGGAGCAGATTCGTCTGTCGGGCTATATCGCCGAGGAGAAGTTGGCGATTGCCAAAAATCATCTGTGGCCACGTTTGCTCAAGCGCGACAACATTCCCAGGAAGCGTATCAATCTCACCGATGCGGCACTGCGCCAGGTGATCGAGGGCTACGCCCGCGAAGCGGGGGTGCGTCAGCTCGAAAAGCTGTTGCATCGCGTGGTGCGCAAGGCGGCGGTCAAGTTATTGGAGAGCGATCAGGCGTCGGTCAAGGTCTCGGTGAAGAACCTTGAGGAGTTCCTGGGGGCACCGATCTTCCGCAAGGAAAAGGTCATGAAGGGCTCCGGAGTTGTCACCGGCCTGGCCTGGACGTCGATGGGCGGGGCCACGCTATCGATTGAGGCCGGACGTGTGCATGCACTGGATCGAGGCTTCAAGCTGACGGGCCAATTGGGCGATGTGATGAAGGAATCGGCCAATATCGCCTACAGCTTTGTGCAAGGGCATATGGCGGAGTACGGTGCTGACCCTGACTACTTCGACAGTGCTTTCGTACATCTTCATGTCCCTGAAGGCGCTACGCCCAAGGATGGTCCCTCGGCGGGGGTAACCATGACCACAGCGCTGCTGTCGCTGGCACGCAACCAGCCAATCGAGCGTAACCTGGCGATGACCGGTGAGTTGACGCTGACGGGCCATGTGCTGCCGGTGGGAGGAATCCGCGAGAAGGTGATTGCCGCTCGCCGCAGCGATATCTTCGAAGTCATTCTGCCCGAGGCCAACCGTCGCGATTACGCGGAACTGCCCGACTATCTCAAGGAAGGCATGAGCGTGCACTTTGCCTCGAAGTATCGTGATGTGGCAAAGGTCGTATTTGGCTAGCGTGGCTCGCTGCTGAGGTTTTCCGTTAAGCTGGTGGGCATTGTTTCTGGAGCCCACTGTGATGAACTTCACTTCCACCAGGGCCCGGATGGCGTATACGCTTCCGGGCCTTTGTCTGTCTCTGTCGATGACGGGGTTTGCAGCGCCTGCGTTGGCGGATGATAGCGAGCGCCCGACGCTGACGGTTTACACCTATGAGTCCTTCGTCGCCGAGTGGGGCCCTGGCCCTGGTGTGGAAAAGGCCTTCGAAGCTCAGTGCAACTGTGATCTGAACTTCGTGTCGCTGGGCGGGGGTGTCGATATCCTTCAGCGGCTGCGTCTTGAAGGCGACTCCAGCGCCGCGGATGTAGTGCTCGGGCTCGATATGAACCTGATCGATGAAGCACGTCGCCTTGAGCTGCTGGCTCCGCATGGCGCCGACCTGTCGACGTTGCAGCTGCCCATCGAGTGGCATGACGACACCTTCCTGCCTTATGACTGGGGGCGCTTCGCCTTCATCTACGACAGTGAGATACTGCCCGACCCACCGACCAGCTTCGAGGAATTGCTCGATGCGCCTGATGATCTCAAGGTCATCATCAGCGACCCACGCACCAGTGTGCCGGGGCTTGGGCTGTTGCTGTGGATCAAACACATCTACGGTGATCAGGCCGATGAGGCGTGGCAGCGGCTTTCACCGCATATCCTCACCGTAGCCAGTGGCTGGAGTCAGGCCTATTTCTCGCTGTTCATGAATGGCGAGGCGCCAATGGTATTGTCCTACAGCACCTCGCCCGCCTATCACATGGCAGTGGACAACACCGACCGCTATCAGGCTGCGGAATTCAGCGAAGGTCACTATCTACAGATCGAAACTGCCGCAATGCTGGCGGGCTCGGAGCACCCGGGACTGGCACGCCAGTTCATGGACTTTATCCTCAGTGAGGACTTCCAGCGTGAAATTCCGCTGGGCAATGTGATGTATCCGGCAGTGGATCTCGGCGCTGAGTTACCGGAGGTATTCGAGCGTCTGATAGAGCCGGACAGTTTTACCTTTACGCCGGAAGAAGTCAGTGCCAATCGGCAAGGCTGGATTCGTGAATGGCTCAATGCAACCACTCGTTGACGTCCGGCAATCCTCTGTCGCTCCCCGGCACCCCTGCTGGTGGCGGCGTGCGGAAGCCAATCGACTGATACTGCCGGCAGCCTTGCTGGCAGTATTGCTCGTTGCGACGGTAGGCTTGGGTAGCCTCGGTGCCCTGCTGTGGCAGGCGCCGGATATGGATATATCACGCCTGTGGCGTGAGCCATGGCTGGCTGCCATTCTGCGTTTCAGTCTACTGCAGGCCACTCTGTCAACGCTGTTGTCGCTGGGCGGTGGTGTGCTGGTGGCTGTGGTACTGGCGCGGCGACCAGTGTTTCCCGGGCGCGCGCTGTTGTTGCGGGTCATGGAAATGTCGCTGGTGATCCCGGCGCTGCTGGCGTTGTTCGGCCTCGTGGCGGTGCATGGCCGTCAGGGCTGGCTGGGGTCATTGCTGGAGTCGCTGCCCTTCGCGCCGAGCACTTCGCCGGATTATCTCTATGGCCTGTCGGGCATCGTGCTGGCGCATGTGTTCTTCAACCTGCCGTTGAGCGGCCGTGTCATGCTCCAGGCGCTGGAGCAGGCGCCCAGTGCTCACTGGCGACTGGTGGCTCAGTTCGGGCTCTCGCGAACCGCCATCTGGCGCACGCTGGAATGGCCACAGATCCGTCAATTGTTGCCGCGTCTGGCGGCGCTGGTCTTTACCCTGTGCTTTACCAGTTTTGCCATCGTCATGACTCTCGGCGGAGGGCCTGGCAGTAGCACCCTGGAGGTCGCGCTCTATCAGGCATTGAAGTACGACTACGACCTGGCGTTGGCGGCGTTGCTGGCGATGACGCAATTGCTGGTCTGTCTCTCGCTGTGGGCAGTAGCGCTGCGTGTAGGTGGCAATGCTGCGTTGATCGCTGCGGAAGGGCATGTCACCGGGCCGATGCAGCGGCGCGATGCTCATGGCTGGCGGCGCCTGGGCGATACTGCGGTACTGCTTGGCCTGGCGCTGCTCCTGCTACCTCCACTGGTCGCTATTGTGGTGGCGGGGGTGGGTGGCATGCCGGATCTACTCAGCGACGTCGGAATATGGGCCGCCGCATTGCGCAGTCTGGTCATGGCCAGCAGTGCAGGACTGGGAGCTGTGGTGGTGGCGCTGTTGCTGCTGGCCGGTAGCGGTGACCTACGCCACAGGGGGCGCGGGACCATGGCGTCGATGATCGAAGGCAGTGGACAGCTGATCCTGATATTGCCGGCGCTGGTGCTGGGTACAGGACTGTTCATGCTGTTGCGACCGGGACTTGGCAGCGACCTGCAGGGCTACGCCCTGGTGGTGCTGGTCAACGCCCTGATGGCTTTACCCTTTGCGATGCAGGTCCTGCGTTCGGCTGTTACTGGGCTTGATGGAACCCAGCGCCGCGTGGCCGACCAATTGGCCGTACATGGCTGGTCGCGCCTGCGCTGGTTGATCTGGCCGCGCCTGCGGCGTCCTTTGGCGTTGGCATTGGCCTATGGCATGACGTTGTCGCTGGGGGATTTCAGTGTGATTGCACTATTTGGTTCGCCCTCGGCACCGACCCTGCCGATGTTGCTCTATCAGCAGTTGGGAGGCTACCGCTGGCAGAGTGCCGCGGCCACCGCGTTATTGCTGTTGGTTCTGGTGGTGATGGTGTTCGCCATACTTTCTGGTTTGACGCGCAAGTTGCCACGTTATGCCTGGCGGCATGGCTCATCGGGCACCGATATATCGAGGACTGCATGCTGATCGCTGAAGCATTGAGCTTTCATTATTCACAGGCTGAACCCGGACAGACGCTGGACTTCCGTTTTGACCTGCGCCTGGCGCCGGGGCAGTGTGTCGCCGTAGATGGGCCTTCCGGCGCGGGAAAGAGCACGCTGCTCAATCTGATTGCCGGTTTCCTCAAGCCCGCATCCGGGCAGTTGCGCTGGCTGGACGAGGACCTGCTCGCTCTGCATCCTTGGCGCCGTGGGGTAACCACGCTGTTTCAGGATCACAACCTGTTCGATCATCTGCCGGTGTGGGCCAATATCGGCCTCGGGCTGGCGCCGGATCTGCGTTTGAATGCTGGCCAACGCCAGCGCATAACCGAAGGGCTGGAGCAGGTCGGAATGGCGGAAATGGCATCACGCCTGCCCAGCGAACTGTCCGGTGGTCAGCGTCAGCGAGTGGCGCTGGTGCGTGCATTGCTGCGTGATACGCGGCTATTGCTGCTTGATGAACCCTTTACCGGCCTCGATCGTGCCAATCGCGAGACACTCTGGGTTCAGGTAGAGCGCCTCAAGCACAGCGGAGTCGCCGTACTGCTGGTCAGTCACGACGCCGAGGACGTTCAGGCGTTGGCAGATTATCGCCTGCGTCTGGTTGAGGGGCGGTTGATAGTAGCCAGTCCCGCGCCTGCATGACAGAATCGATAGTCTGGACACGCGACACCGCCCGGGCCGCGAATTACCTTCGCAGAACAAGGCCACGGGTGGACACAGAATGATGAGGACCCTCCCAATGCCTGAGTATCGCTCCCGTACAACGACCGCAGGTCGCAATATGGCTGGTGCCCGTGCCCTCTGGCGCGCCACTGGCATGAAAGATGACGACTTCCATAAACCGATCATCGCCGTATCGAATTCATTTACCCAGTTCGTGCCCGGCCATGTGCATCTCAAGGATATGGGCCAGTTGGTGGCTCGCGAGATCGAAAAGGCCGGGGGAGTAGCCAAGGAATTCAATACCATCGCCGTGGATGATGGTATCGCCATGGGTCACGACGGCATGCTGTATTCGCTGCCGAGCCGTGATCTGATTGCCGATAGCGTCGAATACATGGTCAATGCCCACTGCGCCGATGCGTTGGTGTGTATTTCCAACTGCGACAAGATCACTCCCGGAATGCTGATGGCTGCCATGCGCCTCAACGTCCCGGTGATCTTTGTTTCCGGTGGCCCGATGGAGGCCGGCAAGACCAAGTTGCTCGATCATGGTCTGGACCTGGTGGATGCCATGGTCATGGCGGCTGATGACAGTGTCGACGAGGAATTGCTCAACGAAGTCGAGCGCAGCGCCTGCCCGACCTGCGGTAGTTGCTCCGGCATGTTCACCGCCAATTCGATGAACTGTCTGACCGAAGCGCTGGGTCTGGCACTGCCGGGCAACGGCACCGTAGTCGCCACTCACTCCGACCGCAGACGTCTATTCGAGAATGCGGGGGAGCGAATCGTCGAACTGGCCAAGCGCTACTACGAAGGTAACGAAGAGCATCTGTTGCCGCGTGCCATCGCCTCCAAAGCGGCATTCCGCAATGCCATGACCCTCGACATCGCCATGGGCGGCTCGACCAATACCATCCTGCACCTGTTGGCCGCCGCTCAGGAAGCGGGTGTCGACTTCACCATGCAGGATATCGACCGCCTCAGCCGTGAAGTACCGCAGTTGTGCAAGGTGGCGCCCAACACCCAGAAATACCATATCGAGGATGTGCATCGTGCCGGTGGCATCATGGCGATTCTCGGTGAGTTGGATCGGGCCGGTGTGCTGGATGCCAGCGTACCCACTGTATATGGCGATACGCTCAAGGCTGCGCTGGACGAGTGGGACATCATGCGTAATCCGAGCCAGGAAGTGGTCAGCTTCTACAAGGCTGGCCCCGGTGGCGTACCCACTCAGGTCGCTTTTTCGCAGAGTGCTCGCTGGCCGAGCCTCGACGGTGACCGAGCGACCGGCTGTATTCGTGACTACGAACATGCCTTCTCGCGCGAGGGTGGCCTGGCGGTATTGACAGGCAACATTGCCGAGAATGGCTGCGTGGTGAAGAGTGCCGGTGTTGATGAAAGCATTCTGGTCTTCGAGGGACCCGCGCATGTCGTCGAATCCCAGGATCAGGCCGTCGAACATATTCTTGAAGGTCAGGTGAAGGAAGGCGACGTAGTGGTGATTCGCTACGAAGGGCCGCGTGGAGGCCCGGGGATGCAGGAAATGCTGTACCCGACCTCGTACCTGAAGTCCAAAGGGCTGGGCAAGGCCTGTGCGCTGCTGACCGATGGGCGCTTCTCCGGCGGAACCTCAGGTCTGTCGATTGGCCACGTTTCACCGGAAGCGGCTGCTGGTGGTGCCATTGGTCTGGTGGAAAATGGCGACCGGATTCGCATCGATATCCCCAACCGCAC
Source organism: Halomonas huangheensis (assembly GCF_001431725.1). Taxonomy (NCBI): domain Bacteria; kingdom Pseudomonadati; phylum Pseudomonadota; class Gammaproteobacteria; order Oceanospirillales; family Halomonadaceae; genus Halomonas; species Halomonas huangheensis. The sequence goes on from NZ_CP013106.1 coordinate 1,047,142, forward strand.
CATCAATGTGCTGTTGGACGAAGTGGAATTGTCGGCGCGTCGCGACCGTCAGGAAGCGCGCGGCAGTGATGCATGGAAGCCCAGCATCCAGCGAGATCGCAAGGTATCGGCTGCGCTCAAGGCTTATGCACTGTTGGCGACCTCGGCTGACAGAGGCGCTGTCCGAGATCTGGATAAGCTCGACTGACTGGTTCATCCTGGATACCTTAGGTGCCCCCGAGTTGGCCTCCAGCCAACTCGGGGTCATTGATACAGAGAGAAGGTAGATGGATTCTTTATGAAGACACAGACCCTGAACGTGGGCCTGGTAGGCTACGGGATGGCCGCCAGGACATTTCATGCACCCCTGATCAAGGCGGCAACTGGAATGGAGCTGATGGCCGTAGTCAGCTCTGACCCAGCCAGGGTAAAGGCCGACTGGCCTGATGTTGAAGTGGTCGATGGCCTCAACGACCTGCTCAATGAGCGGCTGATTGACCTGGTAGTGATTGCCACTCCCAACGACCTGCACTTTCCGATGGCCAAGGCCGCTCTGGCGGCTGGAAAACATGTCGTGATCGACAAGCCGATTACGGTATCGCTCTCGGAAGCTCGTACGTTACGTGTGCAGGCTGATCGCTCCAATCTGATGCTGAGCGTGTTCCATAATCGTCGCTGGGACAGTGACTTTCTTACCGTGCGCAAGTTGCTCGATGAAGGTCACCTTGGCCGCGTGGTGTCGTTTACCTCGCGTTTCGACCGTTACCGTCCGCTGGTCACCGACCGTTGGCGTGATCGCAACAAACCTGGTGGTGGTATCTGGTTCGACCTTGGACCGCACCTGCTCGATCAGGCTCGCGAACTCTTCGGAATGCCGCGCGCCATTCTGCTGGAACAGGCGACGTCACGAGAAGGCTCGGAAGTTGATGATGACTTCGTGGCGATGCTTGATTACGAGGGTTTGCGTGTCACCCTGCAGGCTTCGACGCTGGTGGCTGAGCCCAGTCCACGTTTCCTGATCCATGGCACCAATGGCAGCTACTCGACCTATGGCCTGGACCCTCAGGAAGCGATGCTCAAGGAAGGCCTGATGCCCAGCGAGAACTGGGGCGAGGATCCGTATCCAGGTCATCTGACGGTCAACCACGGTACGGTGGAGCAGCCGGAGTTGCTGGTCGAAGAGTATCCCTCGCTGCCGGGCAACTATCCCGCCTATTACGAATCCATTCGTGAAGCGCTGCTGCTCAAGGGTGGCCAACCCGCGGTGACCGGCGAAGATGGCGTCGATATCATGACGCTGCTGGAAGCCGGACGTGACAGCTATCGCCAGGGGCGCTGGGTGCGAGTCAAGGAAGGCAACAATAACCTGCGCCGTGTGCAGGCACGCTAGACCACAGCCTACGGCCGGAGCCATGACCAGTGGGGCAGCACTGGTTGACTCGCGGCGCGGCGCACCTGGCTTGCGCTGTAGATGGCTCGAGCTGTAGCTGGCCAGGCCACCACAGCTGGCTGGGCCTCGTTGAAGCTTTGGATCTCGCTGAGCCGTTAGATCTCGTTGAGCAGTTTATCGCGGGCGATATACAGCGCGGCGATGGCTCGCCCTTCATGAAAGTCTTCTCTGGATAGCAGCGCGGGCAACGAGTCAATGGCATGTGTTTCGACCTCCAACTGTTCTGGCTCATCGCCAGGCAGGCGTTCTTCATAGAGGTCGCGGGCCAGCATGACTTGAATGCGCTGACGCATGTAGTTGGGCGACAACGACAGCTCGACCAGCGGCTCGATGCGTCTGGCACCGAAACCGCACTCTTCCTTCAGCTCGCGGTTGGCGGCAGTCACCATATCCTCTCCCTCGTCGATGACTCCCTTGGGTAGCGTCAGAGTGTAGTCCTCGAACCCCGCAGCATACTCACGAATCAGCAATACATGCTCCGGGTCTGGCATCGCCACGATCATCACTGCACCAATGCCCTTGCCGTTCCCGCCCAGGCGTTCAAAGGTACGTTCCGCGCCATTGGAGAAGCGCAGGTCAATTTCCTCGATGTTGAACAGGCGACTGCGGGCTACTGTTCGGCGTTCAAGAATATGTGGCTTGTGGTCTGCAGTGGCTGTCATGAAGGCTCCTGGTGAATGATGGCGTGAGCTAACTGCTGATTGCTTACGGCTTGCGGCTTATCAGGTAAACTATCATGTTATTTCCTTGCTGCTGCTACTGGGGTTTCAATGATCGATTGGCGAGCCATTGATACTGTTCTGCTGGATATGGACGGTACTCTTCTCGATCTGCATTTCGATAGCCACTTCTGGCTTGAGCACCTGCCGCGTCGCTATGTCGAGCTGCATCGTCTGGACGAGGCTGCGCGCCTGGCGCTACGAGATCGGATCATGGGAGAGCGGGGCACTCTCAACTGGTACAGCCTCGATTACTGGAGTCGTGAATTGAGTGTTGATATCGTCGCGCTCAAGCGTGAAGTCCAGCACTTGATAGGTTTGCGCAGTGATGCTCTCGACTTTCTCAACTGGCTGCGAAAGGCGCACCCGCGGGTGGTGTTGGCAACCAACGCTGACCGGGCCAGCCTCGAACTGAAGTTGCCGCTTACCGGGCTCGACGATTATCTCGATGCCATCGTCTCTTCAGCGGATCTCGGCGAACCCAAGGAGGAGCAGGCCTTCTGGCATGCGATGCAGAAGGTGGAACCCTTCGATCCCCAGCGCACGCTGTTCATTGACGATAATCCGCATGTACTGGAAAGTGCGCGGCAGTTTGGCATCCGCTATCTGCTCGGTATTCGTCAGCCCGATAGTCAGCGTCCCGAGCTTGAGCTGGTGGACTTCACCGCCCTGGATCGTTTCGCCGATATCCTGCCGCCTGGCGAGGAGTCAGCGCATGGATAATGTTCGTCTCGACAAATGGCTGTGGGCAGCGCGTTTCTTCAAGACTCGTGCGCTGGCCAAGAAGGCCATCGATGGTGGCAAGGTCGAGGTCGATGGCGCCAAAGCCAAGACCAGCAAGGCCGTAAGCCCGGGGATGATGGTGCGCGTTCCACAGGGCTGGGATGTGTTGGAAGTGGAAGTCCTCGAGATCAGCGAAAAGCGCCGCGGCGCACCGGAAGCCCAGGCTCTCTATCGTGAAACCGAGCAGAGCCGCCAACGCCGGGAACGTGAGTCTGAAAGCCGTCGCCAGGCACGTGAAGCCTTCCAGCATCCCCTCAAGCGCCCCGATAAACGCGCACGCCGCGATATCAAGCGCTTTCAGCGGGAGCAGGGTGATGAGCCGTAGGCGCCAAGCTATAAGCGGTAAGCTGTAAGTAAACTCTGACTCCGGACTCCGTGGATCGGCACTGGGCCGTTCAGGGCCCACGACTTACGGCTTCGTCCTCCCTTGAATTCCTGTATGTGAGTTTCCATGACCGATCAAATTCAGCGCTTTCTTATCGATTCCACCAATGTTCGCGGTGAGGTGACTCGCCTTGAGCAGGCTTATGCGGAAGTCCTCAATCGCCATGAGTATCCGGCGACCATCAACAATCAACTCGGTGAGTTGCTGGCCGCTGTGGCGCTGTTGACGGATACCGTCAAGCTGGATGGTACTCTGAGTATCGAAGTGCGCGGCAGTGCAGCGGTGAACCTGCTGATGGCGGAGTCCAATCCGGGGGGTGAATTGCGTGCCATTGCCCGCCTGGCGGAGGATGCAGTGTTGCCGTCAGGTGATGAGAGTTTTCGCGACCTGGTCGGTGATGGTCAGATCGTGATCACGCTGGACCCGCGAGAAGGGCGACGCTATCAAGGTATCGTCGCCATCGAGCATGATTCTCTTGCTGGCTGCCTGGAAACCTATTTCTCTCAGTCGGAACAGCTGCCGACTCGTCTGTGGTTGGCTGCTGACGGAAAGCATGCGGGGGGATTGTTGTTACAGCGCCTTCCGGATGAGTCTCTCAACCAGGATGATGATGCCTGGGATCGTGCAACTCATCTGGCATCAACGCTAGCCGATAAGGAGTTGGTGGAGTTGGACTCCACAACACTCTTGACTCGTCTGTTCCATGAAGAAACCGTGCGTGTCTTTGATCCCAAGGCGTTGTATTTCGGTTGCACCTGCTCCCGTTCGCGTATTGCCGGAGCGATTGCATCACTCGGCGCCGAAGAATTGCGTGAAATTGTCGCGGAGCAGGGTGGTATTGAAACGCAATGTCACTTCTGTCACACCCTTTACCAGTTTTCAGCGCTGGAAGTGGAAGGCTTGATCGAAGACCCCAGCGGAGACACGCCAACTCTGCATTGAGTACCGCCCGATGCTGAGTGGATGGCAGGCACGGCTGGATGTTGTTGCCTGCTGCACGACCCCTCCTGTAGTTATACAACATAAATCCGGCGATTATTGGTAGATGTAGTAGTAAAACTACATGAACGTCGTCAAACGTGAGCATTTCCAGTTCGAATCTTTTTTGCCATAATCGCCGCCGATCCTGCAGGCCCGGTTGTCGTTGTCTTGCCACAGTTCACATCCAGTTGCGATGAATTGTGGTGACAATTCCCAGAAGACGGTAAAGCCGCATTGGCGGCCGGGTGGTATCCCATGCGTTGAAGGTGGTGCTGTATCAGGTGGGGCAGCAGGGCGATGATGCCCCGCAGACTTCCCGCGAAGTACTGATCGGTATTGCTCGGACACGCCCGGTAAACGAGAGAGAGTGGCCGTCAGGCCCAGGAAATGACATGACCACGACCCAACAAGCGCCGTCCGTTCATATCAACCTCAGTACGGCAGAGCTCATCGAGCATGCTGTGGCCAATGGTGAGGGCCGCCTGGCCGCTCATGGTGCCCTGGTAGTCAATACCGGTGAGCGTACCGGCCGTTCGCCCAAGGACCGCTTCATCGTTGAAGAGCCGTCTACCAGCAGCAAGATTGACTGGGGTAACGTCAATCGCCCCTTCGATGCTGCGCGTTTCGACGCCCTGTGGGAGCGTGTTGAGCAGTACCTCGGCAGCCAGGACAGTTACGTCTCCGAATTGCACGTCGGTAGCGACCCGACGCATTATCTGCCGGTACGCGTGACCACCGAAACGGCCTGGCACAACCTGTTCGGCCGTACCATGTTCGTGCGCCCTGAAGCCTACAATGCCTCGCGCAAGGAAGAGTGGACCATTCTCAATGCGCCGTTCTTCAGCTGTGAGCCGGAGCGTGACGGCACCAACTCCGATGGCTGCGTGATCATCAACTTTGCTGCTCGCCGCGTGCTGATCGCTGGTATGCGCTATGCCGGTGAGATGAAAAAGGCGATGTTCTCGGTGCAGAACTTCCTGTTGCCGGACTCCGATGTGCTGCCGATGCACTGCAGTGCCAACGTCGGCGAAGACGGTGAAACAACACTGTTCTTCGGTCTTTCCGGCACCGGAAAGACCACTCTCTCCGCGGATCCTGGCCGTTTCCTGATTGGTGACGACGAGCATGGCTGGGGCGTGGGCACCGTGTTCAACATCGAAGGCGGTTGCTATGCCAAGTGCATCGATCTGTCCGAGAAGAATGAGCCGGTGATCTGGAATGCCATCAAGTTCGGTACTGTGCTCGAGAATGTGGTGCTCAACGATCGCCGTGAGCCCGATTACGCCGATGGCAGCCTGACCCAGAATTCACGTGCCGCCTATCCGCTCGAGCACGTGGCCAAGCGTGTTGCCGAGAACCGTGCTGGTGAGCCGAATGCGATTGTCTTCCTGACCTGTGACATGAGTGGCGTGTTGCCGCCGGTGTCAGTACTGTCTCGTGAAGCCGCCGCCTATCACTTCCTGTCCGGCTATACCGCCAAGGTCGGCTCCACCGAGATGGGCTCCTCCAGCGGCCTCGAATCAACCTTCTCGACCTGCTTTGGTGCACCGTTCTTCCCGCGTCCTGCGCGTGAATACGCTGACCTGCTGATCAAGCGCGTCGCCGAAAAGGATGCTCAGGTCTATCTGGTCAATACTGGCTGGACCGGTGGCTCCTACGGAGAGGGTGGTTCGCGCTTCTCGATTCCGACTACACGCGCCATCATTCATGCTATCCAGTCAGGTGTGCTGCGTGATGTTGAAACACGCCACATTGAAGGCCTCAACCTGTCGGTGCCGACTTCCGTGCCTGGTGTTGATTCACGTCTGCTGGATCCGCGTCAGACCTGGGAAGATCAGCAGGCCTACAACCGCAAGCGCGACGAACTGGCACAACAGTTCATCGACAACTTCCGCAAGTTCGAGGGTGTCAGCGCAGCGATTGTCGAGGCAGGTCCGCGCCAGGATTGATGTCACCTCGCGCTATGCATGAAGTGCTATGCAAAAAAGAGAAGGCTTCGGCCTTCTCTTTTTTTGTGCGGAGTCAGGAGTCAGGAGCAACGAGCTGCGAGTACGCTACGCTCGAGCTGAACTCCAGACCTCGGTTTTTGTCCATGTGCTATCAGAGCGCCACTGAAACTGCTCGCAGCTCGAAACTGACTGTAAGGATCGCGAATTACGGCCGACCAACCCTATGATGATGCGATTACCTGAAGCGGGAGAATGGTTATGAAGCGACGTAGTTTTCTAGGCCTGATTGGTCTGGGCGGTCTTGCCGCTGCGGTGCCGGGACTGGTTCAGGCGCGTCCCGAGCTGACTCTGGAACGTTCCTCTGATATCCAGCCGCTGGAGTTGAGCAAGGACGAGTGGCGCGAACGCTTGACCTCGGAGCAGTTTGCCGTGCTGCGCGAAGAGGATACCGAGCCCGCTGGCTCCAGCCCGCTGGACAAGGAGTATGGTCAGGGGGAATACCACTGCGCGGGCTGCGACCTGTTGCTGTTCACCAGCGCCATGAAATATGACTCCGGCACTGGCTGGCCGAGCTTCTTCGATCACGTACCGGGCCACCTGCTGACCAAGGTGGATTATTTCCTGGTCTTCCCGCGTACTGAATATCACTGTGCGCGTTGTGGTGGGCACCAGGGGCATGTGTTCGAGGATGGTCCGGATCCCACCGGGCTGCGCTGGTGCAATAATGGCCTGGCGCTGAAGTTTGTTGCGGCCTGAGGTCCTTCCACGTGCAACTCATCGCAGGCCCGCTGCCTTGATGTCATGAGAAGGTGTTCGAGGTGAGTTGCCGTGAACCATTCAATCTGCCGCTATGAGCCTGAGAGCGCTGCTCACACGCGACTGGCTTGATGCGCGTCGCTGTTGCCATCGACAGTGCCCGCTGAGGTGCGCTTTGTGATACCTTGAGCGCCACTTGTATATAGATGTCGTAATGCCAGGGTATTCATGGACGCAAACGCCAAGATCATTGCTCGCCTGGCCGATGAGTTGTCGGTCAAGAGTTCACAAGTCGCCGCTACAGTGGAATTGCTGGATGGCGGCGCGACAGTGCCTTTCATCGCCCGTTACCGCAAGGAAGCCACCGGCGCCCTGGACGATACCCAGCTGCGCACGCTCGAGGAACGCCTCGGCTATCTGCGTGAGTTGGAAGAGCGTCGTACCGCTGTGCTTGCGGCAATCGACGAGCAGGGCAAGTTGACCGAGGAGCTGGCTGCAAGCATTCGCATTGCGGATACCAAACAGCGCCTCGAGGATCTCTATCTTCCCTATCGCAAGAAGCGTCGTACCAAGGCGCAGATTGCCCGTGAAGCCGGACTCGAGCCGCTGGCCGATGCCCTGTTGGCCGACCCGACCCTCGATCCGGAAAGCGAGGCGCAGGCGTATCTGCGCGAAGCGGACGGTGAGATTCCCGCTATCGAGGATGCCAAGGCCGCACTGGATGGTGCCAAGCAGATCCTGATGGAGCGTTTCGCCGAGGATGCCGAGCTGGTGGGTGGCCTGCGTGAGCGGTTGTGGAACGAGGGTGAGCTATCCAGCCGGGTGATCGGTGGCAAGGAGCAGGAGGGCGCCAAGTTCTCCGACTACTTCGAGCACGACGAACCTTTGGCGAAGGCTCCTTCGCATCGTGCCCTGGCAATGTTCCGTGGCCGCAATGAAGGTGTGTTGGCGCTGAATCTGCGCCTGCCCGGTGAGGACGAGGCACCTCTGCACCCAGCTCAGGTGGCCATTGCTCGTCATGTCGGGGTGACCGATGAAGGGCGCCCTGCGGATCGCTGGCTGGCCGAGGTCGTGCGCTGGACCTGGCGGGTCAAGCTCTATACCCATATCGAGACTGAGTTGATGGGGCGTTTGCGTGAACGTGCCGAAGGCGATGCCATCGATGTCTTTGCTGCCAACCTCAAGGATCTGCTGCTGGCCGCGCCGGCTGGGCCGCGCGCAACTCTCGCCATCGACCCCGGTCTACGCACCGGCTGCAAGGTGGCAGTCGTTGATGCGACTGGTCAGTTCCTGGAGCAGGGCACCATCTTCCCGCATGCTCCACGTAACCAGTGGGATGCCTCGCTGGCAGAGCTGGCCAGGTTGGTCGAGAAGCATGATGTGCAGTTGATTGCCGTGGGCAATGGTACCGCGAGTCGCGAAACCGACAAGCTGGCCGCGGATCTGCTCAAGGCCATGAGTGGTCGTCAGCTGTCCAAGGTAATGGTGTCGGAAGCAGGGGCCTCAGTGTATTCCGCCTCCGAATATGCATCGAAGGAACTGCCTGATCTCGATGTCACCATTCGAGGGGCTGTCTCTATCGCCCGTCGTCTGCAGGACCCACTGGCCGAATTGGTCAAGATCGAGCCCAAGTCGATCGGCGTGGGCCAGTATCAGCATGATGTCTCACAGGTGCAGCTGTCCAGAAGCCTCGAAACGGTAATCGAGGATTGTGTAAACGCCGTGGGCGTGGACCTGAATACGGCATCCTCCGCGCTACTGTCACGTGTTGCCGGGCTCAACTCGACTCTGGCCGAGAATATCGTTGCTCGACGTAATACAGGGGGCGTCTTCCGTGATCGTCGTGATCTACTCGACGTATCTCGCCTCGGCCCCAAGACCTTCGAACAGTGCGCGGGTTTCCTGCGCATCATGAATGGTGATAACCCGCTGGATGCCAGCGCCGTGCACCCGGAGGCTTATCCGCTGGTGCAGCGTATTGCGACACGCAGTGGGCGTGAATTGTCGGCTCTGATCGGTGACAGTGGCACCCTCAAGGCTCTCAAGCCGGCGGACTTCGCCGATGAGCGCTTTGGGGTGCCGACGGTCACCGATATCATCAGCGAGCTGGACAAACCTGGTCGTGACCCGCGTCCCGAGTTCAAGGCCGCCGAGTTCCGTGAGGGCGTCGAAACCCTCAAGGATCTCGAGCCGGGAATGGTACTCGAGGGCAGCGTGACCAACGTGACGCATTTCGGAGCTTTCGTTGATATCGGTGTGCACCAGGATGGTCTGGTGCATATCTCGGCGCTATCCGACCGCTTCATCGAGGATCCACGCTCCGTGGTCAAGGCCGGTGATATCGTCAAGGTCAAGGTGATGAGTGTCGATCTCGACCGCGCACGTATTGCGTTGTCGATGCGACTCGATGATGAACCCGATGAAGTTACCGCTGGCGGACGTGGATCAGAGCGTCAGGCGTCACGTCGCCGTGATGGTGGTCGCGATCAACGCCGTGGGGGAGGCCAGGGTTCACAAGGTCAGCGTTCACAAGGTCAGGGGCGGCGCGAGGAAACTGCCGCACCAATGGGGGCGCTGGGAGCAGCGTTGCTCAAGGCGAAACAGAAGCGTTCTTGAATCCACGGCCAGGAATCCCATAATCTAACGGGCGCTCATGCGCCCGTTTTATCCTTGCCACCCGAAGCAGGCCCTCGAGGCCCTTACCTGACACGGGGTGTTCATCTTGTCGACTAAGTTATCATCACTCCTCGAACGGTTGCGGGGGCCAGCTGCAGCTCGACGCTTCGGCCGTCTCCGTCGCGGTATCGAGAAGGAGGGGCTCAGGGTCAATCAGAATGGCGACATCGCGGCGACTCCACACCCGCTGTCACTCGGTTCCAAGCTGACCCATCCCCACATCACCACGGATTATTCCGAGGCGTTGCTGGAGTACATCACGCCGGTATACAACCGTCCCGATGAGGCGCTCGAATTCCTCGCCGATCTACATCGCTTTACCTACAAGCATCTGGACGGTGAGTGGATCTGGCCGGGGAGCATGCCGTCGCGGCTCAATGGCAATGACAGCGTGCCGATTGCCGACTATGGCAGTTCCAATGTCGGCACCATGAAGTATGTCTATCGCAAGGGGCTGGATGCGCGCTACGGGCGGATCATGCAGTCGATTGCCGGGGTCCATTACAACGTTTCAGTGCCTGATGATCTGTGGCATCTGCTCAAGACGTTGGATGAGTGCGAGGACATGTCGCTCGACGACTATCGCTCGGCGCGCTATTTCGACCTGATCCGCAACTTCCGTCGTCACAGCTGGCTGCTGCTCTACCTGTTCGGTGCATCTCCAGCAGTGGATCAGAGCTTCCTGAGCGATGACCGGATACCGGAAGGGCTTCAGCCCCATGCGCGCCGTACACTGTTGTCGCCACTTGCGACCAGTCTACGGATGTCGGATCTCGGTTATCAGAACAAGGTTCAGGATCAACTGAAGATCTGTTTCAACTCGCTATCGAATTACGTCAATACCCTGCGCAATGCCATCTCCACCAGTTGGCCCGATTACGAGGCGATTGGAGTCCGCGAGGGGAACGATTGGCGCCAGTTGAACGCCAATATCCTGCAGATCGAAAACGAGTACTACAGCGATATTCGGCCAAAGCGTGTTGCGCGTCATGATGAAACTCCCAGCCAGGCGCTGGAAGCACGTGGCGTCGAGTACATCGAGGTGCGTTGTCTCGATATCAACCCGTTTGCACCGTTGGGTCTCGATGCAGTCGAGATACGCTTTGTCGATACCTTCCTGATGTGGTGCCTGCTCTCGGAAAGCCCGTGGATCAGTGATCAGGAGTGTGATCACCTCGACGATAACCGCCGTCTGGTGGTGGAGCAGGGTCGCAAGGTCGGCCTGGAGCTGGTGGATCGTGGCGGGCGACGCAGCCTCAGTGACTGGGGCCAGGATATCTTCGCGCAGTTGCGCGAGGTCGCAGTGTTGCTCGACCAGCTCGAGGAAGGTAACCCGCATGCCTCGGCCATCGAGGAGTTGCAGCCACTGCTCAAGGACCCCTCACTGACACCTTCGGCACGCCTCATGGCTCGGCTGCAGGAGCGTGATGAGGACTTCAGCGACGCGATGGTGGCGATGGCTCAGGAGCAGGCGAAGAGCCTGGCTGAAACACCGCTCAGCAAGACACGCGAAACAATGCTCGCGCAACTTGTCGAAACTTCTCACAATCAGCAGCGCGAGATCGAGGAGGCCGATAGCTCCAGCTTCCCCGAGTTCCTTGCTGACTACTTTGAGCGGGCCCGTCAGTCGCGAGTACTGAGCCCGATGAGACCCGCCGAAGCACCGAAAGAAACTGGAGAGCGTCGCTGATGAGCGAATGGAACTTGCGTCAATGGAGTCTGCTGGGCTTCGTCTTCTGTGTGTTGATGATGGCGGTGGCATTGGTACTGGAACATGGCTTTGGTCTGGAGCCTTGTCCGCTTTGTGTGTTTCAGCGAGTGGCGGTGATCGTTGCGGGTATCGTGTTCTTCATCGCCATGTTGCATGCGCCGCAATCACGCCTCGGAGGCGTGCTCTATGGCCTGCTGGCAGCATTGCCGGTGCTGGCGGGCATCGGTTTGGCATGGCGCCACCTGTGGCTGCAGTCGTTGCCGGCGGACCAGGTGCCCAGCTGTGGACCTGGGCTTGATTACATGATTGATGTACTACCCATGAAGCAGGTGGTATCAACGGTGCTCTCGGGCTCCGGTGAGTGTGCGGAAGTCGGTGCCAGAGTATTGGGACTGTCATTGCCGGGCTGGACCATGATTGGCTTTGTGGTATTGCTGGCTGTGCCGGTGGCGATGATGATGAGTGGTCGTCAGCGTGGATGTGGCTATCGGTGGAACGGCTGAGCGGTACACAGTTGAACAGGGAGTTACCGTTGATGGATTGACAGGGCCGCCTTCTGGGGAGACTCTGTTGTTCCGCTCAAGCTGTGATGGATGGCAATCGCACCGGAGGCCCTTATGCTCGAAGACTGTAAGTCTGCCCGTGAACGCTGGGGCGGCGTTCATCAATTGATCGACCGTTGGCTTGGTCAACGGCAACAGTTGCTGGAAGTGCTGTCTGCGCTCGATGATTCATGTGATGCCGAGCTCGAGACCATTACCAGGTCGCGAGTGGATACCTTCAGTGAGACGCTGATGGATTACATCAGTGCCGGTCACTTCGAGGTGTATCCTCAACTCCGAGAGGAGGCGAAGGCCTTCGACGATAATGCGGCACTGCATCTCGCGGACCAACTGCTGGAGCGTCTCGAGATGTCCACTGAGTTGGTGTTGTCCTTTGACCAGGATTACGCCACGCCGGTGCGTTGTCAGCATTATCTGACACGTCTTCCCGCCTGGTTGGATCGTCTCAAGAAGGGCTTGCGAGAGCGCTTTGAGCTCGAGGATCAGTTGATCCAGCGTCTGCATGAGGCTCATGCGCCGGTCGAAGGTGTCTCCTGACAGTATTTCATGCCACCGGCATCCATGTTTCATGCAGTCATGGCATTTTCTGCTGGGATTGGCGCGGTGAATCCGCGCCTGGCTGTGAGCGGTGACAGGCAGTGGTTGTGCTCGGTCAATTGAGTTTTGAGCATTACAGGCATAAGATTTGGCGCGTCCCGAACGTAGCCTGATGAGGGTCAGGTGCCTCGGCTGGCCTGTCTCCCTGACATTTCCGTCATCCTGAACCTCCGGGCCTCCCTCACGGCGACAATCCTAAGGAGCCATGATGAAAGATCCCGTACGTATTGCCATCACCGGTGCTGCCGGTCAGATCAGTTACTCCCTCGCTTTCCGCATCGCTGCTGGTGACATGCTGGGCCCGGACCAGCCGGTGATCCTGCAGCTGCTGGAGATCACTCCGGCAATGGAAGCCCTGAACGGTGTGGTGATGGAGCTGAACGACTGCGCCTTCCCGCTGGTTCAGGACATCGTCGCCACGGATGATCCCAATGTTGCCTTCAAGGATGCCGATTTCGCTCTGCTGGTAGGTGCGCGTCCGCGCGGCCCCGGTATGGAGCGCAAGGATCTGCTCGAGGCCAATGCCGCCATCTTCTCGGTGCAGGGCAAGGCCATCAACGACAATGCCAGCCGTGACATTCGCGTACTGGTGGTCGGTAACCCGGCCAATACCAATGCGTTGATTGCTTCCTGCAACGCACCGGACCTGAATCCGGGTCAGTTCACCGCGATGATGCGTCTGGATCACAACCGCGCCAAGAGCCAACTGGCCCAGAAGACCGGCAAGCATGTGACAGATGTCGATAACATGGTGGTGTGGGGCAACCACAGTGCCACTCAGTATCCGGATCTGTCTCACTGCACCGTCGACGGCAAGGCTGCCTTCGACCTGGTTGAGCGTGACTGGTACGAAAACGACTTCATCCCGACGGTACAGCAGCGTGGTGCCGCAATCATCAAGGCGCGTGGCGCCTCTTCCGCGGCTTCTGCGGCTTCTGCGGCCATCGATCACATGCGTGATTGGGCGCTGGGCAGCAAGGGCATCGTCAGCATGGGCATTCCCTCCGACGGTAGCTATGGCGTCGAGCCGGGCATCATGTACTCCTACCCGGTCAAGTGCCAGGGCGGCAAGTACGAGATCGTGCAGGGCCTCGAGGTTGACGAATTCAGCCGTGGTCGTATGCAGGCCACCGAGCAGGAACTGCGCGAAGAGCGTGCAGCCGTTGAGCATCTGCTTGGCTGATGCGTAGTGGCACCTGTTGGAACGGTACTTGATAGAGCGGTACTTGTTGGAACAGTTCTCGATGGATAGTACCGATCGCGCTGGAGTGCCATGGCTCTGGCAGCGATGAACAAAGGCCCCGTCACTGAATCAGTGACGGGGCCTTTCGTTTACCGAGACCAGAGTAGCTGAGGGGGTCAGTCGCGCAGCGAGATGATCTTCCAGCCGTTGGCTGCTGCCGTGTCACGCAAGGTGGCGTCGGGATCTACGGCTACCGGATGGTCGACCAGTTCCAGCAGTGGCAAGTCATTGTGCGAATCGCTGTAGAACCAGGCACCGTCGAGATTGTCATCACGCTCCTCCAGCCACTGCTGCAGGCGGGTAACCTTGCCTTGCTGGAAACTCGGCACGCCAGTGATGCGTCCGGTATAGCGGCCATTGTCGATTTCCGGCTCGACGGCGATCAGCTCATCGATGCCCAGACGGTTGGCAATTGGTGCAGTGATGAAACGATTGGTCGCGGTAATGATCAATAGGGTGTCGCCGCGGCTGCGGTGGCGAGCGATCAGTTCTTCGGCTCTCGGCAGGATGTTGGGCTCGATCTTGCTGGCCATGAATTGCTGGTGCCAGGCTGTCAGTTGCTCCATGGAGTTCTCGGCCAGTGGCTTGAGTGCGACTTCCAGAAAGGCATTCATGTCCAACTGCCCGGCATCATAATCCCGCTTGAAGCGGTCATTGGCCTCACGGTAAGCCACGGGATCCACGGCGCCCTGTTCGAGCAGGAACTCGCCCCAGGCATGGTCGCTATCGATGGAAAGCAAGGTATTGTCGAGATCGAAGATTGCCAGACTCACTGCTGGGGTGTCCTCTGCGTTGGGGAAGCAGCGCATTGAATGCCCTGAAAGGCGTCCACGCTGCGTTTCCGTGGCTGATTACCCCGGGGAGATCTGGGTCTCCTGTAGCGATGGGGTGAGCGCATAAAAGCGGCGATTATGGCAGAAGGCTGGCAGGGGTTCGAGAAGTTGTATTGATGCGCTTCAAGCCATTGTGGAAGAATGAAGCCAATATCGACTTCATAAGGTGAAGCCCGTGATCGACGTAGACGGCTTTCGCCCTAACGTTGGCATCATCATCGTCAACGACCATGGGCAACTGCTTTGGGCGCGTCGGGTAGGGCAGAATGCGTGGCAATTTCCCCAGGGAGGCATCAAGTCGAACGAGACGCCCCAGCAGGCATTGTTCAGAGAGCTGCACGAAGAAATCGGTCTGACGGCTGATGACGTGGAAGTTCTGGCCTGCACCAGAGGATGGCTACGCTATCGCTTGCCGCGACGCATGGTACGGACACACTCCCGCCCGGTGTGTATTGGCCAGAAACAGAAGTGGTTTCTGCTGCGGATTCGTTGTCAGGAAACACGCATCTGTGTAGATGGAACACCCAAGCCTGAATTCGACGGCTGGCGCTGGGTGAGTTACTGGTATCCGTTGGGACAGGTGGTGCCGTTCAAACGAGAGGTGTATCGGCGCGCATTGCGTGAGCTTCTTCCCCCTGCCCAAACTCTGGCGCTGGAGCACAGTTCTTTAGGGGACAGTCCTTCTGAGCATGGTTCTTCAGGACGTGGTCCTTCAGAGCACGGTCCTTCAGAGCACGGTCCTTCAGAGCAGTGTCAGCCCGAGCGCTGGGGGTATACCGGACGGCGAGGTTCAAGAACAACAGGGTGAGGATGGCGTTGTTCCTGCCTCTCCAACAACAGGATTTTCAGTATGCTCGACGTCCTTCGACGAATTATTCAGGAGGTCAACAGTGCGCGTAGCCTCGAGGCTGCACTGTCGACCATGGTGCGACGTATCCGCAAGGCGATGCGTACCGACGTTTGTTCCTTCTATCTGTTTGATGTCGAGCAGAATGTGCTGGTGTTGATGGAGACCATTGGCCTACGTACTCAGGCCGTTGGCCGGGTCGCATTGCCAGTGGGCGAAGGACTGGTCGGCACCGTGGCTCGTCGCGAGGAGCCGCTCAATCTCGAGGATGCCCAGGCACACCCCAGCTTCCGCTATTTCGAGGCTACCGGCGAGGAACGCTATTCCAGCTTCCTTGGGGTACCCATTATCCACCAGCGGCGCATGCTGGGGGTGTTGGTTGTTCAGCAGTCTGAGCGGCGTCGTTATGACGAGGCCGATGAAGCCTTCCTCGTGACCATGGCCGCGCAGTTGGCGGGAGTGCTGGCACATGCCATCGCTACCGGCAGTCTTGGGCGTCCTTCGCTGCCCGGCGGTCAGGCAACCTTCATTGGGGTGGCGGCTTCTCCGGGTATGGCGATAGGGGAAGCGGTAGTGTTATCGCCCCTCGCTGATCTGGACAGTGTCCCGGACCTGGTGCCGACCGATGTCGAGTTCGAGATTTCCCGCCTGCAGCATGCGATTGGCCGAGTCAGAGAGGAGATCCGCGCCGCGAGTGAGCGCCTGGCCAACCGTATTTCCGCTCAGGAACTGGCGCTGTTCGAGGTCTACCAGCAGATGCTGAGTGAGGCAGCGTTGTCTCACGAGGTCGAGAAGCGCATTCGCGAGGGCCAATGGGCGCCCGGAGCGCTGGCGGATGTCGTTCGCCGCCATGTGCAGTATCTCGAGCGTGTCGACGATGACTATCTCAAGGAGCGTGCCGCCGATGTGCGCGATCTTGGCCGCCGTGTGCTCGCTCACCTGCAGGAAGAGTCGCCGCGTACCCCGGACGAATATCCGCCCGATACCATCCTGATCGGTGATGAGATCAGCGTTGCTCTGCTGGGGGAAGTTCCGCGTGATCGACTCGCTGGCTTGATCTCCCTGCGTGGTTCGAGCAACTCCCATGTCGCAATTATCGCTCGTGCCATGGGAATTCCACTGGTTTCCGGGATGGTCGACCTTCCCATGCCGCGCCTCGGTGGCGCTCGACTGGTGCTGGATGGTCACCGTGGACGTGTGTTCGTGCGTCCCACGCCGGAAATGGTCAGCCACTACCAGAATCTGATTGACGAGGAGCAGGCGCTGGTCAAACTGCTCGAGAACGAACAGTACCTGCCCAGCATCACTCCGGATGGCCACGATATGACCTTGATGGTCAATACCGGCCTGGCGGTAGACACGGTGGCGTCACTCAAGCCGCGCATCGGTGGTGTCGGCCTGTATCGCACCGAAGTGCCCTTCATGATCACCGAGCGATTCCCGGGGGAGCAGGAGCAGACACGGCTTTATCGTGAGCAACTGACCAGCTTTGCGCCGTTGCCGGTGGTAATGCGTACCCTGGATATCGGTGGCGACAAGGATCTACCGTATTTCCCCATCGAAGAGGCCAACCCCTTTCTCGGCTGGCGCGGCATTCGCGTAACGCTTGATCATCCCGAAGTGCTGATGGTGCAGTTGCGCGCCATGCTCAAGGCCTCGCAAGGGCTCGACAATCTGCAGATCCTGTTGCCGATGATCACCAACGTCAATGAGGTCGATGATGCGCTGAAGTTGATCGAGCGCGCCATCGTCGAATTGGGTGAAGAGGGGGTTGATGTAGAGCGCCCTCTGGTTGGCGTGATGTTGGAAGTGCCGGCGACGCTTTATCAGCTCGGGGCACTGGCCAGGCGTGTTGATTTCTTCTCGGTCGGCAGCAACGACTTGACCCAATATCTGTTGGCGGTGGATCGCAATAATCCACGTGTCGCCGACCTCTACGATTCCTGTCATCCGGCAGTGCTATCGGCACTGCATCGTCTTGCGGAAGAGTCGAAGCAGCTTGGCGTTCCGGCCTCTGTCTGCGGAGAGTTGGCAGGGGACCCTGCTGGTGCCTTGCTGTTGATGGGGATGGGGTTCGATACGCTGTCGATGAATGGCCCCAGCCTGCCGCGAGTACGCGCGGCGATTCGTCGCGTCCCGCATCAAGCTGCCATGCAACTGGTTGAGGAAACCCTGGTGCTGGAATCTCCCGCTGAAGTGCGTGCTCATCTGACCGCGCGGATGCAGAAGTGGCAGTTGGCGCACCTGATGCCGCCAAGTGATTAGAAGGCGGAAGCAGGAAGAAAGAGCGAGCGAAGAGGGGAAGAGCGAAGAACTGGTGTTGGGGTGCCGCGAAAACAGCCGCCCTGGTTCATGGCGAGGTATCAGGAGGGGCGAGGGACAGGTTCGAGCGAAGCGTGCTCGATGCCGGCAATCTGCAGTCGTGTCTCTCCCAGAGCTTGTCCCCGGACGCCGAAGCGTTGCTCGATGATATGGAAGGAAGGTATGGCGCCTGAGGTGCTCAAGGCCAGCCGTGTTGTCGAGCGAGTGCCGTAGTCGTCCCCGACGATGAAAGCCGAGGACAGGAAGCGCTCCAGCTCCAGACCAACCCCGGTATCGGGAAGTTTCTCGTCCGGAGCCTGGCCAGGATCGCTGAAGTTGGTCAGGCTGGCCGGAAGCAGCAGTGATGCGGCATCGCCGTTGTTCACATCATGACGCAGTGCCTCGCGCACCTTGCATAGTTTTGGCCAGTGGCTGTTGAGCGATGCATTGGATAGCCCGTGGGTGCCCGGCGACACCGTGGCGAGCTGCATGCCCCGACGATTGCGGCCTAGATGCCAGAGTTGCTGGGCATTGCCGACCAGCAGGTTGAATCCTCCGAAGGCAAGTCCTGCCCCCGCCACCTGCTGTTGCAGCCAGGCGTGAAGATCATCGACCAGCAGGGCATCGCGCACCAGTTGGCCGCGGCTGGGAGGATTCGGTGAAATGATGATTTCTGGGTCGCGTACATTGGTCAGTGCAGCGAAGCGCCCACTCTGATGTACTGCCAGCCAGCTGCCTCCGGCCTGGAGATCGCGGCCGCCACTGATCTCGGGGTGATCGGTCCAGGTGGCCAATGGTGCGGTGGCGCGCGAGTACTGCTCGTCACGATTGCCGACGAGGACCAGTGGGGTAGGAGTGCCGGGGGCGAAATGAAAGGCGATGAGACACATGTCTGTAGACTATCGGGAAGCCAGGCTGTGCGAAAGCCTTTCATGTAGTGTTGGGCACGCGTTGAGAACGCAGTAGGTGTCATGCCTGTTCGCTCAATGACAAGAGGTTGTCCGGCAACGTACACTCTTTGCACTTCCGTGCGACAGGAATCGACATGGCGGGTGATACACGCAAGGATCGCATCTGGTACCGGCTGGTCATGCCTATCCTGTGGCCAGTCACCATCGCACAACTGGTGTTGCTGTTGTTGGGGTTGGTGCTGGGTGGCAGTCTGCATTGGCTGATGCCCGAGGCTACGAGTTGGGGAGCAACGTTATGGTTGATGATAGGGCTGGTGGCTGGCACCACGCTCAATCTATTGATCTTTCTGATGCTGCTCCGCCACCGTGTTGACCGCCTGCAACGCCGCCTGGACAGTACGCTGGATGATATCGAGGAGCAGGTCGGACAACGCTTTGATCTGCTGGGTATGCAGCGGCCCGCTCGGGATGAAGCCTCGCTGACGACTAGAGTGGTCAGCGCCGTCGAGGCTGTCAGCCAGCTACTTCACCTTTACGATCATCATCGCCCTCACGGCGCAGACTCTCTCGCGGTGCGCAGTAATCAGGATGCCCCGTATGACGAGAGTCGATTGCGTGACGAAATTCAGCGTCTTTCCACAGCGTTGGGGCGGGCGCGCGACGAGTCACGGCTGAAGTCGAGCTATCTGGCCCATATTGCCAGCTCGCTGGCGCCGGTCATCGAGTTGGTGGAACGTCGAGAGCTTCTCGAACAGATCAAGGATGGCGAAGAGCTGCGTCGGCGTCTGTCGGATGTCCGTCTGTTGCTCGAGAACCTTGATGATGGTGAGGCCGAAGACAGTGATGATGTGCCGCGGTCGGCCCGGCGCATCCTGATTGTCGATGATGGGCCGGTTAACCTGATGTTGGCCCGTCAGGTACTTGAGCGCGAAGGCTATGGCGTCATTACCGCGACCAGCGGCACTGAAGCCATCGAGCTGCTGGATACCCAGGTCGTTGACCTGATTCTCATGGATATCGTGCTGCCCGATATAGACGGTGTAGAAGCCTGTCGGCGGTTACGGGCTCTCGAGGCCGCATCCCCTCAGCGGAAGCGTTCCGTGGTCATTGCCTTGACCGCCAATGCCAGCCAACAGGATCAGGAGCGCTTTTTACAGGCTGGGATGGATGGCTTTCTGGCCAAACCATATCGCCCTCAGACCCTACTCGAGGCAGTTGATGCCTGGTTGCCGGTTGATGCCTCCCTTTCTGGAGATTCCCGCTGATGCTGGTGTCGGTATTGGCCTATCTGTTTCTGGGGGCACTGGCAGGCACCATGGCAGGTCTCTACGGGGTAGGGGGTGGCCTGATCATTGTCCCCAGCCTGATGGCGGTGTTCGCAGTGTTGAATGTCTCTCCAGACGTCGCCATGCACCTTGCGGTAGGCACTTCGCTGGCGACTATTGCGGTAACAGGAACATCTTCTGCCCTGGGACACCTGCGCCGCGGCAGCGTGCGGCGTGACTGGCTGATGGCGCTGTTGCCGGGGCTGGTCGTCGGCGCGGTGCTGGGGGTATTTGTCGCCGGTAGCCTATCCGGTGGCAAGTTGGGCACGCTATTCGGTATCTTCCTGTTGCTGGTTGCGGCGCGCCTGGTATTTGGGCGCTCACCGGCGGCAGGCAGTGCTTCTCCCGGTAACAGCAGGATGATAGTCGCCGGGGGAGTGATCGGCAGTGTCTCGGCACTGTTCGGTATTGGCGGAGGCACGCTGAGTGTGCCCTGGCTGATTCGCTGTGGTGCGACCATGACTCAGGCTGTGGGTACATCAGCGGCCTGTGGACTGCCGATTGCACTGGTCGGTGCCGCGACCTTCGTGATTACCGGGTGGGGTGATACAAGCTTACCTGAAGGGGCTCTGGGCTATGTGATGGTGCCAGCTTTTGTCGGCATCGCTGTGACCAGCGTACCCTGCGCACGTCTGGGAGTGCGGCTGGCGCATCGCCTGCCGGCACCTGTGCTCAAACTGTCATTTGCGCTGCTGTTGGTCGTTGTTGGACTGGGATTTCTACTGCCTTGATGAACCCTTGTCGGTGCCCGGGGTCCCAACCATTCTGATCTATTGAATCAATTGTCTTGCTGGGAAGCTGCTTACCTATGCTGAGTTATCCGGATATTGACCCTGTTGCCATTGCAATCGGGCCCCTCAAGGTACATTGGTATGGCCTGATGTATGTGATTGGCTTTGTCGCGGCATGGTGGTTGGGCTGTCGTCGCGCCTCACGCATCGGCCTGACTCGTGATGATGTCAGCGACCTGCTTTTCTACTCTGCGGTTGGGGTGGTGGCAGGGGGCCGTCTGGGCTATGCCTTGTTCTACGGTCTGGAGCAGTGGCTAGGTGATCCGCTGTGGATCTTCAAGGTCTGGGATGGCGGCATGAGCTTCCATGGCGGATTGATCGGCGTGCTGATTGCCGCATTGCTGTTCGCGCGTCGCAAGGGACTGGCCTTCTTTACCTTGACTGACTTTGTTGCGCCGCTGGTGCCTATCGGCCTGGGCGCGGGGCGTATCGGTAACTTCATCAATCATGAGTTGCCCGGTCGTGTCACTGATCTGCCGTGGGGAATGCCGTTTCCAGGCTATGGCCCCGAGGCGCGCCACCCCTCGTCACTCTACGAAGCGCTGCTTGAGGGCGTGGTGCTGTTCATCATCCTGTGGTGGGTGTCGTCGCAACCGCGTCGTAGAGGATTGGTCTCTGGTATGTTCCTGATCTGCTATGGCCTGTTCCGCTTCTCGGTGGAGTTTGTGCGCCAGCCTGATCCGCAACTCGGCTTCATCGCTCTTGGGTGGGTGACCATGGGTATGCTGCTTAGCCTGCCGATGATCCTGTGCGGTATTCTGTTGACGATGTGGTCGCGTCGACAGCCGGTCGATGGCAAGCAGACTTCCTGAGCTACCCGCCGGCCGCGCTGATCTCCAGCGTTGCATACCTGCCTCCGGAGATAGAGACGGGAATGGCAACTGGAGTGACGAATACACCGCTGTCGCCTGGCCGACAGCGGTGATTTTCATTAGACTATTTGCTTGAAACCCCGGCCATTTCCCGTCTGCCCGAAATCGAGAAGCTGATGTCCTTGACTGACCCTGGTCTACCCGCCAACGAGCAGCCTGCTCTCGAACAGCACGCTCTTGAACAGCCCTATTTGAACTTGATGCGTGAAGTGCTGGAAAACGGCGTTGAGCGCTCGGACCGTACAGGGGTGGGGACCCGCTCGCTGTTCGGCCACCAGATGCGCTTCGACCTTTCCCGTGGCTTTCCGCTGGTGACCACCAAGAAACTGCACCTGCGCTCGATCATTCACGAGTTGCTGTGGTTCCTGCAGGGCGACACCAATATTGCCTATCTGAAGGAAAACGGTGTACGCATCTGGGATGAGTGGGCCGATGAGAATGGCGATCTGGGGCCGGTGTATGGTTACCAATGGCGCAGCTGGCCTGATCCGCGTGGTGGGCATGTCGACCAGATTGCCGGATTGCTTGAACAACTGATCAACAACCCGTATTCACGGCGTTTGATCGTCTCGGCCTGGAACCCTGCTCTGGTCGATGAGATGGCCTTGCCACCCTGTCATTGTCTATTCCAGTTCCACGTTGCCGACGGCCGACTGTCCTGTCAGCTTTATCAGCGCAGCGCGGACATTTTCCTTGGTGTGCCCTTCAACATTGCCAGTTACGCCCTGTTGACCCGGATGATCGCGCAAGTGGTGGGACTAAAGCCGGGTGACTTCGTGCATACCCTGGGCGATGCCCACCTCTATCTGAACCATCTTGATCAGGCCCGCGAGCAACTGACACGTGAACCGCGGCCCGCGCCGCGGCTGGAACTGGATGCATCGGTCTCGGATCTGTTCGATTTCCGCTTCGAGCATATTGCCATTCAGGACTATGATCCGCATCCGCATATCAAGGCAGAGGTGGCGGTATGAGTGAACAGTCATCCATCCAGATGCTCGATACGCTGATTCCCGTAGCGATGATCGCAGCGATGTCGAGTAACCGAGTGATCGGTGTCGATAACCAACTCCCCTGGTATTTGCCGGAAGACCTGAAGTTCTTCAAGCGCACGACTCAGGCCAAGCCATTGGTAATGGGACGCAAGACTTTCGAGTCGATTGGTCGCCCCTTGCCCAACCGGCTCAATATCGTGGTAACGCGCGATACCACCTTCCAGCACGACGGCGTGCGTGTCTGCCATGACCTGGTCAGCGCCATTGAACTGGCCGATCAGCATGCAACGATCGATGCCGCTGATGAGATCATTGTCATGGGGGGCGCGCAGATCTACGCACAGGCATTGCCGATTTCGCAGCGCCTCTATCTCACCGAGGTCGATATCGAGATCGAGGGTGACGCACATTTCCCGGAATTCGACCTCAGCCAGTGGCAGGAAATCGACAGTACCGCTGGGGCTCCAGCGGAAGGGCAGCCGAGTTACCGCTTTGTCCGCTATGAACGTCGCTGCTGAGAGACAATTGCGACATTGGCAGGGCTGGCACAGACTGTCTGGATAATCGAACAACAAGTACTGGCAGTTGGCCCAGAACGATCTTTCGGCCAGCACTGGTATTCTCGTACAGTCTTCTTTCGGACAGGGCGTCAAGCCTGGAGGGATACGACGTGATCAATACGCACGCAGAGCATCCGTTGAATGCGCTCGAGCAACGCCTGGCGACGCTGGTGGACGGACTGCGTGAAGGACTCCTTCGCGAACAGCGCCTGACCTCAGAACTGGATGCAGTATCTCAGCAGCGCGAGTCGCTGCAACAGCAACTGGTCGAGCTCGAGGAGCAGCTTGCTGCGGCCACGCGAGATCGCGACCAGCTACAGCAAGACAGTAATGAGCAACAGCAGAGCCATGCGATGGCTCAGCAGCAGTGTGAAACGCTTCAGAAGAGCTGCAATGAGCTTGAGCAGCGATACTCCGAGCTTGATCAACGTTGGCAGCAGGCACAGTCGCGGCTCGCCGAAGCGGATAATCAGCAGACCAGGCTTGCCGAGTTGCAGTCTCTGCTGTCCGAGCAGCAGCTGCAGGTGACTGAACAGCAGGCGCAGGCCGCCGAGCAGGACAAGGTGCGGCAGATACGTATTGCGGAATTGGAAGTCGCGCTGGAGCAGGTTCGTGTTGAACGGCAGCAGCTTGCTGATCAGAACAACGAGCTGGCTGAGGAAAACCGCGAACTGGATGAGCAGAACCGTGAGCTCGAAGCACACAACGCGCGTTTGCGCGAGCGTGTTGAGCATCCAGAGGATGCCTCCAATGCCATGCCGATGTTCGCGCGCTCTGCTCGACGTGCCCAGGGGTTGTCGGCCTTGATTCACCATCGTCCTCGCCATGCCGCTCCTGAAACAGAGAGACCAGAGCAGGCGGAGAACGGAGATAAAGGTGAAGGTGGCGCGGCTGAGCCAGCACAGGTTGACCAGGAGGCGGCTGACGCGCAGCAAGCTGATCAGCAGCAAACTGATCAGCAGCAGGGTGAACACAAGCAAGTGCAAGCACAGGATGGTGTTGGTCAACGGAGAGAGGCCGATAGCGGCACGTCTGTGGTGGCCAGTTCAGCACCTCCCCCAGTAGAGCATGATCGCCCGGAGTCGACACAGGGTGATCTGCCCATCGACAAGGCACCATCTCCTCAGGCGCTGTTGACTGAGTGGTACCAGCGTTACGACCAGACCTTCTTCAAGGGACATACTCGGCCGCTCAAGGTCGGAATCCATGAGGACCTGTTGGCACTCGAGCCCTGGCCTGAAAAGCTCGTGCGTCGTGCACTGGCCTGCTATGTCAACCTGCCTCGTTACCTCAAGTCGGTGCGCGAGGGTGCCGACCGTATTGACCTGAAAGGTGACATTGACGGACAGGTGGATACTCAGGCAGCTGAGCATGCGAAACGCAAGCTGGATCGCCTGCAGGCCGAACGTCAACAGCAGGGGCGCAGCAATAGCGCACCGAAGGGTGTGGATCGTCATGGTGCTGGGCGTAAAAGCGCCGAAAAGGAACACGGTGGGAAGACGGATGCGATGACTGCCCCGTCGTCATCCACCGTGTCTGCTGCGGAGAAAAAGCCGCAAAAGCCCATGGTGAAATCCTCCCGACAGTCGGCGTCCTCCAGCTCATCGGAAGTCAGAGATCAGCAGGCGGAATCTCGCCCTGAAGAAAATCGTGAAGTACGCCTTCAACGCAAGCTTGATGCCTTGATGGCCCGCCATAATGCCCGCGATTGATTGGCGCGTTGGTAAGTTCACTTTATGTTGTGTTGAGCATTGACTTGAAAGCGTCACATGGGCGGGGCATGATGTATCCGCTCTGCCATGTGCCCGGTGCTGAACGCTAAAGTGTCTGTTTATTAACGAACATTGTTCATTTTCTCGGGCCTCCGATTTTTCTCGGTGGTGGAGTATTCGTAGGGATCGCTGTCCAATTCCGGGACTGCATGAAGGAAAACAGTGTTTTTTTCTTGTTGCGCTTCCGAGAATCCCGTTATATGGTTGCCCTTGCGAGCATTGGACTATAACAAGGCCACGCCGATGTCGAGCTCGCTGCCTTGACCTCTTGAAAGGGAGGCGTAAGGTCAGAATCGAGCCGACAATAGATCGGCAAAGCCAAAGCTGCCATGAGCAGCAAACGATCGAAACAGCAAGCTAGTCAAAAGGAACTCAGCAATGAAAAAGACACTGTTGGCGACTGCCATCGCTGGTGCTGCTGCCTTCGCCGCTACAGGCGCCCAGGCTGCTACCGTCTACAACCAGGACGGCACCAAGCTGGACATCTACGGTAACGTGCAGCTGGCCTACTCTTCCGTCAAGGAAGAAGACGGCAATGGTAACGTTGAAGCCCGCGATCAGATCGAGGACAACGGTTCTACCATCGGCTTCGCTGCTGAGCACGAGATCTACAACGGTCTGGTCGGCTACATGAAGCTCGAGCAGGACGGTTACTCTGCTGACGAGATGAAGATCTCTGGTCGTGGTTCCGGTGATACTGCCTATATCGGTCTGCGCGGCAACTTCGGTGACGCGAAAGTCGGTTCCTACGACTCGCTGCTGGACGACTGGATCCAGGATCCGGTCTCCAACAACGAGTACTTCGACCTGAGCGACTCCAACACCTACAAGGGTGCGCCGGGCGATGACGATGTCGTCGTTGGTGATCCGGAAGGTGACAAGGTTACCTACACTTCACCGGTCTGGGGCGGCTTCCAGTTCGCTCTGGGTACCCAGTACAAGGGTGATGCTGAAGACGAGAACCTGCAGGACTCCGGTAATGCGTCCTTCTTCGGTGGTATGAAGTACACCATCGGTGGCTTCTCTGTTGCGGGTGTCTATGACAACCTGGGCATCTATGACATCGATTCCGGTAATGCGGTCTACGTCGCCGATGATGGCACCGTGTACGATGCCGAAGGCGATCTGGGCGACCAGTACGGTGTGACCTTCCAGTACCAGTGGGACACGCTGCGCGTTGCATTCAAGTATGAGCGCTTCGAGTCTGACAACGACATCATCAAGGACTCCGACTACTACGCGCTGGGCGCACGCTATGGCTACGGCAATGGCATGGGTGACGTCTACGGTGCCTACCAGTATGTCGATTACGGCGGTGAAGGTGCACTCAGCCGTGCCAGCGACATCGTTGACGACATCCAGGGTGATGACGTTGATGATCGTGATGACACGCGCAACGAAATCGTTGCCGGTGTGACCTACAACATCTCCGACGCAATGTACACCTATGTGGAAGGTGCATGGCGCGATCGCAACAGCGACATCGGTGATGGCTACGCTGTGGGTCTGACCTACCAGTTCTAAGCTTCGGCGACGAACAGGTTTGACCGTATAGGGTCATCAAAGCTATAAACGAAAGCCGATCCTTGTGGATCGGCTTTTTTCATATCCACGGAAGCATGTGAGGACCCATGAAAGACACCACCTTTCCTGTGGCACTGTTGGCTATTGGTGTAGTTCTGTTCAGCACGAATATTCAAGCTGATACCAGTAGTGCAACGCAGCAACGTTTCCGTGAAGAGGGCCATCAGCTGGATTTGACGGGTTTCTTCACGTCTGACAACGATGCCCGTAGCCGCACCTTTCGCTTCGGCTCCGCGAATGCTCACGACTTCACCGTGGACACGGCAGGCACTTACCGTTTTGGAAGCTCCGTTACGGCCGGATATGACGAGAACTACTCCATTGAGGCGGTCTTGCTTGATGATCGTGGCAATGTGATTGCGCGCGATAAAGGTTACGGCCTTGAAGGTGGATTGGAACTGGATCAGCAACTTGAGCCCGGCGACTATGTGCTTCAGGTCAAGGCCATGCGCTTCGGTAGCAGTGGTCGTGCCGGTGATGGATACTCTGTTTCCGTGGCGGGTCTCGATGCCCAGGGCAATCCGCTCAGTGACAGCGTTGATGATGGTGTAGGCCTGCACTTCACTGGAGAGGATCGCGAGGGTAACCAGAGTGTCTTCGTCAGCGGAGATGTTGAAACTGTTACTCTTGGTGCCGGGAATTCAGGTGCTGCCGCAGCAGCATCTACCGCTGGTACCGCAAACTCTGCAGCTGCATCATCAGCAGGTGCGGTGGCTGGCTCAAGCTCGACCGCAGCATCAACAGCAGGCACGGCAGCGGCCGGAGCGGCAGCTGTAGGGGCAACTGCAGCGGTAAGCAACGCAAGCGAAGCTGCTTCCGGGGCTGATTCTTCAGCATCCGCCAGCAGTGGTGATCCTGAAGTGCAGGTGATCAAGACCGACGTGAAGATCCGCGCTCGGGGTGAAGCGCTATCCTTCAATGTTGCTCAGCAGGGACGTGTGCATATCACGACCTCGACCTATCCGGCCGGAGATGAGGATAGCTATCGTCTTTCGCTGAAAGTGCTGGATGAGTCCGGTTCTGTTGTGGCCGAAGGTGCGGGCGAAGGGTTCAACGGTAACGTCGACTTGACGACTGATCTGGCGCCCGGCAGCTACCGCATCGACGTAGCGGGGCAGAAGTTTGGTTCTTCACACGATGGACCCAACAACTATGAACTGAAAGTTGAACTGGAAGACTGATCCAGTCAGATTTTCTGATGCAATGTTGACGGGTCCCTTTTGGGGCCCGTTTTCTTTTATAGGGCGAATGACTCTCATCAAGCGTCGATCCATAGAGAGAGCGTGAGCGTCTGGTGACGAGATGACTCTGGCGGCAGCGTTGAAGACTACGCCGATAGTCTCCTGGGATATCGGTACTCCCGAGTAGAAGTTTTTGCCTGAATACGGTAATGGGTTATACAGAGAAGTCTTGAGTACTGTGCTCTATCGCCATAAGCATTCAGTTATCTGCTGAGTGGGGAGCATCATTCGGCAATAATGGCATTCGGCCATGTATCGGATGGGCAGGGAGGTGACGCCTTGAGTATGGGACGCAGAATACTGGCCCAACTGTCACTACGCACTCGAATACTGATTGGTCTGGTGTTGACCTGGGTGTTGGTCGTAGGGGCTTTGCTGTGGTTCGGCTGGGTGACGGGAAGGGAGTTGGTCCGCGAGGTCAATTTCGAACACCTTCACTATGAGTCCCGGTTGATCGCCGATGCCGTCAGTGATGAAGTTCAGACGCGTCTGAATGTGCTGGAGGCACTGGTAGACGGCAATGGTTGGGCCGCATTACGAGACCCCCAATTCCATGCGCTCAAGAGCAATCAAGCGTTGCTCGAACTCTTCGATGGTATTGAAGTATACAGTGCCTCTGGCAAGGTTCTCGCTGATTGGCCCGACTCGACAGGCCATGTTGGCCATGATGTCTCGAGTGAGGCATGTTTCCAGATGGTGCGTGGCACGCTCCAGCCTTACGTCAGCGAGCCTCTCTATGACCCGACAACATTGACCCCTCATGTGTTGATACTGGTACCGGTGCTCGACGATCAACGCGAGTTGCTGGGGGTAGTGGCCGGGGTGGTCAACCTGCGTACCGGTGGGATTTTCGAGCAGATCAGTCGTATCCGCCTTGGGGTGGGGGGCTACGCCATCATTTTCACCGCTTCAGGCAAGATGCTCTACCACCCCAACGGTGGATGGGTGATGCACGATGCCCATGATGTCCTCGATGGGGCGGCAATCGAACAAGCGATTTACGGGTGGCAGGGCGAGTATATCGGGCCGCGTTACGATGGTGTTGCAGCCTACCAGTCTTACCGTCAGGTGTGGCCGGCCAACTGGATTGTCGGAGTCTTTTTTCCGGAGCAGGAAGGCATTGCGCCACTGAGTGGGTTGGTGGGGCGGCTCAGTTGGATTGGACTGATCATGGCCCTGGTGTTGCTGCCTCTGCTTGCGTGGAGTGTCGTGGTGCTACTCAAGCCACTCTATCGGCTCAAGCGACAGATCGCTCAGGTCGGCACGGGTCAGCGGCAGCGAGTTAAGCTGCGTACCGATATGAAGGAGCTGGTGCTGCTGGCAGATGCCTTCAATGCGGTGGAAGAAGGGCGCAACAAGGCACTGGCTGCCCTGCGTGACCGCCAGGCCTTTATCGAGGCGGTGCTGGCGTCATCGCCTCAGGGAATGTTCGTGACCGATACCCGTGGGCGTATCTCCTACATGAATGACGCTCTGGTGGCGCTGACTGGACGCCGTTTCGATGTTGATCGGGAAATGGAGTGGATTGAAGCCATTCATGGCGACGACCGGCCGGAGGCCGTCGAGTTCTGGTATCACAGTATGCACAGTGGCCAGGAGTTTCTGCGTCAGGTGCGCTACTGGCGTGTGGATGGAGAGTTGCTGTGGTTGGAGATCCATGCGAGTCAGGTCGTCGCGGACGACTCTGTGATTGGCTTTGTTGGCACCGTTAAGGATGTTACCGAGCGGCGTGAGGAAGAGGCGCTACGGCAGTGGGAGGCGGAACACGACCCATTGACGGGCCTACTTAACCGCCGCGGGTTCGAGCGCCGTCTGGAAGAGGCGATGGCCGACTGGCGCAAGATGTCTACACCTTCTGCGCTGATACTGTTCGATCTTGATCACTTCAAGTTCATCAACGACGAGGGTGGGCATGCGCTGGGCGATGAGATGCTGCGTGAGATTGCCAGAAGGGTCAATTCGGCGGTCCGGGGAACAGATCACGTTGCACGCCAGGGGGGCGATGAGTTCGCTGTCCTGCTGCCGAGCTGCTCATTGGAGCAGGCTGAGCGTATAGCCGAAAAGCTGGTGGCGGCGATCAACGAGGCACAAGTTGAATATCGGGGACAGACCTACCGGGTTACCCCTAGCCTGGGCCTGACTGAATTCCGCGAGAATGATGGAAGCATTCATCAGCCGACCGCGCGGGCCGACGCGGCAAGTTATCAAGCCAAGCAGCGCGGGCGGAACCGGGTCGTGGTGGCGGAATACGAGTAAGCCAAGTGGGCAGGCACCCGTTGCCTGGTGCCTGCCCGTGGAGCTTAGGGTGTGACATCCTGACCGCGTAGCTGCTGCTCCAGGCGCTGCAGCTTGGGATCATCAGGGCGGATCTCGCGCAATTGTGTCATTGCCTGCAATGCGTCTGTTACCTGGCCGAGAGAGGCATTGAGGTAGACTGCGGCGTAGAGCAGGTCCGGATCATCCGGTGCGTACTGCAATCCTTGATTCAGGGCGGCAAGGGCTTCGTCCTTGCGTCCCAGGCGGTCAAGCAGCAGCGAGCGGTTGTAATGCGTACGCGCATGGGCTGGACGCCACTCGGCAGCCTTGTCGAGCCATTCGGCGGCTTCTTCGAACTGCTTGTCCTCGGCCAATGACAATGCCAGCAGATAGGCCAGGTGGCCGCGGTCCGGCTCGGGCATCTCTTCCAGCGCCAGGCCTTCCTGTAGAACATCGCGCGCTTCCTCGACGTCACCTTCACCACTGAGCAGTGTCACCATATTGGCACGTGCCGGCAGGAAGTACGGGTCCATCTTCAGCGCCGCGCGATATTGTTCAATCGCCTCATCCTCTCGTGCTGTGCGTGCCAGAAGTACGGCGAGGTTGAGGCGATTGCCCGGCAGGTCGGCCCCCTCGCGCAGACGGCGTTCGTAGTCGCGGCGCACCTCCAGCACCTTGTCGCGTTGCCCTTCCGGGATCAGCAGCATTGAGGTACCGGCCAGAGCCTTGATGGCTTCGTCACGGACTGCCAGCTCGGAGTCGCTGATCAGCGGCAGCAGACGTTGGATACGAGCGTTGTCTGGCGCCTGAGCGAAAGGGGGCGCAGCGGCGGCACGCACCAGGCTCGATTCATCCTGTAGCGCCTGTTCGAGGGTTGGCACTGCCGGAGCACCGTAGTTGGCCAGTTCATCCACGGCGGTTGCGCGCACGATATCCGGTGTCCTGTCGTCATTGACCAGCTCAACCAGACCATCCAGTGCCTCAGGGTCGCCGTTGCGCGCTGCCTGCAGAGTGACGCCGTAGTGGGGACGGCCCTGCTGGTTGGCGCGTGACAGATCACCGAACCATTGCTGGATGCTGCTGGCGGATTCCTCTGGTGATTTGTCCTGATGGCAGCTGGCACAGGCATTCGGACTGTTGGTGGCGTCATGCAGGTCCGGGCGTGGCACGCGGAAGCTGTGATCGCGGCGAGGATCGACTTCCATGTAAGGGGTTTCCGGCATATGGCAACTTACACACTGGGCACCTTCGCTACCGGGTTCGTGGTGATGGTGATCGTGGCTGTCATAGTCCATCGGCTTGATCCCCGGGTACTCGGCGGGAGGCGCCAGGTTGTGGCACTGAGTACAGAGGCCGTTGCCCTCGATCTTGACCCTGGTGGTATGGGGATCGTGGCAGTTGGTACAGGTCACACCTTCCTGATACATACGGCTCTGGGCGAATGAGCCATAGACGTAGACTTCACCCTGAATCTGGCCATCGGCATGGTAGAGCCCCTCCGACAGCAGACTTGGCAGGGCAGCATCGGTCAGCGGGGTGCCGGGTTCGGTTCCTTTGCCCAGCATCTGGCGGCGGCTGTGGCAGCGGGCGCACTGCTCGACGAGTTCCTTGCCTTGCCATTCGGAGGGATCCACTGGCAGTCCCATGTCCGTGGCGTCCAGTTGTTCTGCGCTGTTGGCTTCGGCCCTGGCTTCGGTTCTGGCGTCAGTTGCAACGTCGCCATGGTCTTGTTGCCAGTCCGTAGCCCAATCCACATGTGGCTGGCTCGGGCCGTGACAACTCTGACAGCCGACGGTCTGTTCATGCCAGGTGGTCGAGAAGCTGTCGCTGTCGAGATCGTAACCCTTGATGAGGTTGGTCGAGTGGCAGTCGGCGCACATTGCGTTCCAGTTCTGATAGCGTCCGCGCCAGTGCAATGGATCATCGGGTGTGAAGGTCTGGCCGGGATACAGGGAGAACCACTGCTGACCGCCTTCATCCTCAGGGCGGGAGTCCCAGGCGATTGTCAGTGCCTGCAACTTGCCGTCCGGCAGTTCGACCAGATATTGCTGCAGAGGCGAGTAGCCGAAGGTATAGGCGATCTCCCAGTCCGCTTGCGGATCCTCCGGGCCCTCGATGGTCGCCACAAAGCGGTCGCCATCACGATGGAACCTCGCTTTGACCTCGCCATCCTCGAATACGCCATCATCGAAGTCACCGAGCACGTTGGACGGCGTTGCCTCGCGCATGGCCCAGCCGTGGTCAGAGTCCTTCCATGCGCTGTTCTGTTGTTCGTGACAGCCGGCGCAACTGCCTTCGGGAGCGTAACCCATCGCGTCACTGGCCATCTGGGGGGATGCGGCCTCGCTGACCGCGGTGAAGCCTATTGAAGCCAATACGGCCACAGCAGCACACAGTTTTCGCCAGCCCTGGCCATTATTGGTAGTCCTGAAAGTCACAGTCATCAATCAATCGTCACGGTTATTGGGTGGGGCTTGTCGGATTCAGTGGTGGCAACGCCGAGCTTACAGTGCTGCTCTTGAGCTCACTCTTCGACGGCAACACCTGATGCAGCGCCTGCCATGCGCTGTCGAGTTGTTGTCCATGATCGCTTTCGCGTGAGTAACGCAGATGACCAAGGGCGGAAAAAGCATCTTCGACCGCCTTGATCCGCTCCGCTGTCAGCGGTGCGGCCGAAGCACGCAACTTGTGCCAGGCCTGTTGGGCATCTCCCAAACGGCGCTCCGTCGTGGCCTGGCGTAGCAAGGTCAGCGCTGTATAGCCGTTCTTTTCCAGATGAATTGCGTGCTGACGACGCCTGGAGTGCCAGGCCGGGCGCCCCCATTGCCACCAAAGCCAGATTGCCAGCGCAAGTACAGCGATCGTGATTGCCGATATCCACAGCCAGGGCAGGGCTCCTCGAGCATTCAGCCGAGGCAGGGCCGGTCCTGAGACCTTGATCTGCAGTGCCGGCAAACTGGCTTGATCGATTCGGTCCTCGCTGGGATTGAACCAACGTAACGCCACTTCCGGCAGCTGGCCTTCTCCACCACCCTCGGCGACATAGGTGACGCGTTCAGTACGGGCGCCACCAGTGGCGTTTTCGCTGACGTTGGGACTTGCCGGATAGACTCCCAGTCCTGCCGGGGCCGAATCGTCGAGTAGCGTAGGCAGCAGAATTACGCTGCCATTATTGATGGTGGCGGTAACTTCGCGACTGAGGCTATCACCGGCATCCAGCTCGATGACGCTATCCAGGTCACGAATCACGGTCTCATTTGTTGCCGTAGCCTTGCCTGTGGTGCTCGCAGTGTCGCCGCTGGTATTCGTCGTATCGCTATCCTGTTCAGCATCACCCTGTCCAGCATCGTCCTGTCCAGAGCCACTATTCGAACCTGCAGCGCGTACCACGGTGATGGTCTGCTTCAACTCAATCGAGTCCGCCGCAACGTAGGGTTTGAGTCCGGCAGCCGCCTCCGGCACCTTGGCACTCAGGGTTTGCGGTTCGAGTGCGATGTCGCTGCTCACCGGTGTCTGGCCGCCAGCAGGATCGACATAGGTAATCTCAAGGCTCTGGTCCTGGAATTGGTAATCCCCGGGAGATAATGGGGTCAGACGATAGCTGCGGCTGACACCAGACCATGTCTTGCCGTCAATCCGGTCGCTGGTCGGGCTGGTGGCGCGCTCGGGTAGTGTGACGCGCAGATTGGGTTGGGCGAGTGTCGGAAAGACCACCGGTTTCGGCAGATAGGTGGGAACAAGCACCGTGATGCGCAGCGTGGTAGTCTCGCCTGGTGCGACCTGTTCGGGGTCCAATGAAACCGAAACCTGCGGCTGAGAACTATCTTCAGGTGCGGCCGTGATGGCATCCGTCGCTTGTGGTGGCTGGGTCGGAGACTGAGCTGGTGGCTGGGTTGGAGACTGAACTGATTGCTGTGCCATGGCTATGCCGCTGCTGAGCTGTAACGCCAACAGCACCAACGGCAACAGCAGCAGTGGCGTGAGACGCCAGCGCTGTCGGCCGGCGCTGCGCCAGTGCGTCCTGCATGATCGCTGCTGTATATCTGGCTGGCTCATTGCCCACCCCTTGCGGCTTCCACGGCAAACCTCTGACGCAGGTAATCGCCGGTATCGGTGTCCAGTGTCGAGATCCACTGGTCCGCCGTCAGTACGCCATCGCCATCGTCGCCAGTCTGCTGGGTTTCCTGGCCTTGATTGGATTCATTGTCATAAACCACATCATCGGCACCGATCCCGGCTTCCTCGCCGGTATCCGATTGTTCTCGAGTTTCCTCGACATAGTCGAGAATCTGTCGAGCCAGCGCCAGGTTACGCTCACCCTCCGGATAATCGGGATCACGTTCCAGTACGGTCTGAAAGGCGTCGACTGCGGGGCGGTACTGACGACTCTTGATCAATGCCAGCCCTTGAGTGAAGGCCGCGTCGGCGGTATCGAGGTGGCCAAGCAGTTCCGCGGCTTCGGCATACTGACCATCGCGATACATGGCATAGGCTTGCCAGGTGGGCTCGCGAAAATGCAGCGCGGCACGGTCAAAGTCACGCTGGCGCATCAGCCAGCGACCCTGTTGATCGGGGGTCAGGAAGGCGTTGGCCAGTGACTGCAGTGCTGAATTGCCGGCGTCCTGCACCTGAGCGCGTCTGGTCACGGTGGGCTCCTGGGCCATGATCGGGGGCGCTGTCGTTGTGCCGACCAGGCTGATCAGTAGCATCAGCATGGGCATTCCGACACTCCAGCCGCGCCGGAACCACAGCAGGGCCAGTAGCATGGCGGGTACCGCCATCAGCGATCCACGGTCCTTCCATGCGAGGCGGTCATCGCCGATCAGAGCCCGTTGATAGGCGGCGGCCAGTAGGCGCTCGAGGTGTTGGATGTCGCTATCGTCGGCGCTGACATCGACCTGTTCTGCACCGGAAGCATCGATTACCGGTGTGGCCTGGTTGGCGGGTGCCATCTTCAGCATTACCAGTGTGGAGCCACCCTCTCGGCTGCTGAAAGCGTTGCGATTCGCAGAACTGATGCTGTCGGTGACAAACAGGATCGCGCCCGGCACCGAACTGTCGGCGAGTAGCCCTTCGGCCATCGTCAGCGCGTCGGCTGCTGCGTCACCTGCCTTCGGCATTATGTCGGGGGTCAGCCCTTCCAGATAAGGCTGAATCAAGCCCGGGTCATCTGTGAGTGGCACAACCTGGTGGGCGCTACCGGCATACGCGATCAGGGCAGTGGCAGCACCGCTACGGGTGTCGAGTAGATCCTCGATCTTGTGGCGGGCACGCTCCAGGCGGCTGGGCGGTACGTCCTGGGCCATCATGTCGTCGGTGACTTTCAGCACCACGACCAATGGAGCGGTCTGCGCGACCAACGGGTTGGGAATGCGACTCCAGGTTGGCCCGGCGGCCCCCAGTACCAGGCACACCAATAGCAAAGCCAGAGTGTCGATGGGTGTAAAACGGCGGTGAGTCTGGCCACCGACGCGTAGTGCCTGGTCGAGGTGCGGTGCAATATGTCTGGGGTGATTTGCTTCACTGCTGGTCCGGCGACGCCACCACCACCAGAGTAGGGCAACCACCGGCAATAGCAGGCACCACCAGGGGCGCAGGAGGTGCAATGCGGACAGGGCATCGAGGAACTCCATCAGCTGTGCCTCCTTCGCGATGCCATGCTGGCGCGCCATATCAGGATGCCGAGGATGATGAGCGCTGCAGCAGCCAGTGGCCAATCGGCCAGCGAGCGCCGTTCGCGATAGCTCTCGCTATTGATCTTGCGTGGTGCGAGCTCATCGATGCTGGCGTAGACCTGTTCCAGTGCCTGCTGGTCCGTAGCGCTGAAGTAGGTACCATCGGTTCGTTGGGCGATGGCCTGCAGCGTGGCCTGGTCGACACGGTTTTCGCCATCGCCATCGGGATCACCAATGGCGATGGTGACGATACGCACACCACGATCAGCGGCGATCTGGGCTGCGTTGATCGGATCCATGCGGCTACCGGTATCGGCACCGTCACTGAGCAGAATCAGCAAGCGTTGTTCGACATTGCTGGACTCGAACTGGCGAATCGCCAGGCCGATGGCATCACCGAGCGCAGTGTGTGGGCCAGCCATGCCGACTTCGGTGCTGTCGAGCAGGCGCTGCAGGGTATCGAGGTCTTCGGTCAGCGGTGCCTGAACGAAAGCACGGGTGCCGAATACGATCAGCGATAGACGCTCGCCCTCGCGTTTGTTGAGGAAGTCGGCGATCACCTGTTTGACGCCTGCCAGGCGTTGCAGGTCTTCAGCGCCATCGTTGGCACCATCTTCGCCGCTGGCGCTGCCATTGGCGTTACTATCCTTGTCGTTGGCAAAGTCCTTCTCGTCCATGGAGCCGGAAATATCCACGGCGAGAATCAGGTCTCGTGCGGCACTTTGCCAAGTGATCGGGTCGCTGACACGTTGCGGATTGCTTGCAGCCAGCACGATCAAGACCCAGCACAGCAGCCCGACCAATGTTATCCACAGGCTACGTGTGGTGATGACGGTACCGCTGGACGGGGTAATGCCGGCGGCTTCGACGAGGCGCTGAAAGAACGGTAGACGCGTTGCCGGCAGCTTTCTGCGATGAGCGGGAATCAACCACATTACCAGTAACGGGAGCGGCAGGGCGACCAGCACCCAGGGGTGGGCCAGCTCAATCATCGGCTGGTCTCCTGCTGCAGGTTTGTGCGGTGATCACGAATCCAGGATCGCACCAATTGGCTCAAGGCCTTGAGGTCAGACTGATCGACCGAGCCGACGGGTCGATAAGGCCCGGTAGACAATAATTCACCCAATGGGCCGGCAAAATCTCTGCGCTTGCTGGGTAGCGTGCGGTCGAGAAAGTCTGTCCACTCGGTTCCGCGCAGGTTGGCGACGTGCTGTCGGGGATAGACGGCCAACGCGGTGCGTCGCACGATCTCGGCAAGAGCCGTGGCACCTTCACCGCTCGCCAGGCGGTGCTCGAGTTCTGCCAGGGCCTGGCGACGATAGGCATTGGCCTGCCAGCGTCGCCATTGACGCCATGCCCACCAGACGACCAACACCAGCAGAATGCCACCGATCAGTGCCCAGCCCCAGGTCTGGGGTAACCAGCTGATCTGAGCAGGAACCGGCGGTGGTGATAGCTGCTCGATCATCTCGGGCAGCATCAACGGCCGCGGGGGGGATGATGTTTCAGCGCTCATTCGCATCTCCCTTTTCCGGCGCTGAACGGCGTTGCTGTCCCAGCAGACGGCGTAACTGGGGGAGAGCCGGCTCGCTGGTGGTCAGTGGCACAAGGCTCAGCCCGAACTTGCGTTGCCAACTGACGAGCTGTTCGCGGCGCTGGATATTGACCGCTTCCAGCGCCGAGCGCACAGCGTTGTCGGACGTGTCAAAAGTGGCTTGCAGATCGCCGTCGGAGACCACCAATTGCAGATCTGAAGGAAGCTGTTCGGCAAAAGGGTCGGCAACGGGAGCCAAGACGATGTCGTTGTGACGGCTCAAGGTCGATAACAGGCGCTCACTACGTGGACCGATAACGTCGAAATCACTGAGTACGATGATCAGATGATCACGGCGAGCCAGGCGCGCAACCGCGGTGAGCACATCGTCCAACGATGTTGGAGAGGGGGCCTTGCGCTCAGCATGAAGACGACCATTGGCCTCGGCTATATGAGACAGCAGGCGCATCAGTGTTGCCCGGGAGCATGCCGGCCGCACTTCATCGATGCCATCATCACGCACTACCAGTCCACCGATACGGTCGTTCTGACCAAGTACGGCGAAGGCCAGTAGCGCCGCGGTTTCCGCAGCAGTGACGGACTTCATTGCATGACGAGTACCGAAGAACATCGACATGCGTTGGTCCACGACCAGCAGTGCAGGGCGGTCGCGCTCCTCGGTGAACACGCGAACATGGGGTTCGCCGGTGCGTGCAGTAACACGCCAGTCGATACTGCGGATATCGTCGGAGGGTAGGTAACTACGCAGCTCCAGAAAGTCGAGACCCCGGCCGCGCAGGCGGGAGCCATGACGCCCATTGAGCACACTGCGTGCAGGCTGGTGGGGCAGCAGATGCAACGTCTGGCCGTGGCTTTCCAGCGACCTCAGATAAGCGAAGTCGACATGAACTCGGTAATCCGTAGCGGACAAGGAAACGGTGGCGCCGAGTACGCCAGCGCGCTGCCTGGTGCGAGTGGATTGCGTCATCAGACTCTCTCCCTGGCCGTTGTCTGACGTTTCAAGAGCGAGGTTTCCTTGTATGTCTTTACTGCGTTATCTGGTCAGGGGTGCTCCTTCAGAGCCGTTCTTCTCCGGACTGACATGTCAGGGGACGGCAATCTGACTGAGCAGTTCTTCGATGACCTTATCAGCGCTGATCCCCTCACCTTGAGCCTCAAAGCTCAGACCAAGCCGGTGACGCAGTACGTCATGAGCCACGGCCTGAATATCTTCCGGGTCGACATAGTCGCGCCCTGACAGCCAGGCATG
Source organism: Halomonas huangheensis (assembly GCF_001431725.1). Lineage (NCBI taxonomy): Bacteria > Pseudomonadati > Pseudomonadota > Gammaproteobacteria > Oceanospirillales > Halomonadaceae > Halomonas > Halomonas huangheensis. Next base: position 1,085,701 of record NZ_CP013106.1, read on the forward strand.
GGTCCGGCCGCAGCGGTCCAGGGCGAGGCTGGCGCGTGGGCTGGCGCCCAATTCCAGCCAGCGGGCCAGGTCCTCGGACAACTGCTGCGGATAACGCGTTGCGTTGATCAGGTCGGCAATGTAGCGCTCAACGGGTTCTGCTACGTGCAGTTCGGCAATTTCACGGCGAGCGTCGAAGATTGATTGCTGCGAAACCTTCAGCGGCTCCGGTTTTGGCTCATCGCGATGCTGGGCTGCCGCTTCCTCGCGTCTTACCAGGCGAATCACCTCGACTTCATCTTCCACGCTCGGGTAGGTGATCAAAATGTGCATCAGGAAGCGGTCGAGCTGTGCTTCCGGCAGCGGGTAGGTGCCTTCCTGTTCGATGGGGTTCTGGGTTGCCAGTACCATGAAAAGATCAGGCATGGGGTGCGTCGTGCCGGCAACGGTCACCTGCCGCTCTTCCATGGCCTCAAGCAGAGCTGACTGCACCTTGGCTGGTGCGCGGTTGATTTCATCGGCCAGCACCAGGTTGGCAAACAGTGGTCCGGGATTGAAACGGAATACCGACTCCGACTCACTCTGGTGGTAGATCTCGCTACCGGTGACATCGGAAGGCAGCAGGTCGGGAGTGAACTGGATACGACTGAAATCCGCCTCCAGGTGACGCGACATGGCCTTGATCGCACGAGTCTTGGCCAGTCCCGGCATCCCCTCCAGCAGCAGGTTGCCATTCGCCAGCAGGCCAATCATCAACTGACGGATGACCTCTCGTTGTCCTACGATCGATTCGCCAATCGAGGCTTCGAGCGCAGCAATGTCGTCACGGATGCTCATGGGGACTCCGGATACACGGTGCGCCAATCCTCGGCCATGTTGATCAGCGTCCAGTCATCGGTTTCAGCCTGTTCAAGGCCCTGTTCAAGGTGCCCGAAGGAGCTATCGCTGTCATAGGCGTATTCTCGCTCACCATCGGTATGGTGAAGTAAAATGCCGAGACGTGGGCCATCGCTCTCAGTGGTGTAGCGCAGCATCGGCACATCGCCATCGGAGTTGCCTACGGCGATGATCGGGCGCTGGCCAATGTGGCGCTGGATGGCAATCGGCTTTCCGTTACCATCATCAACGAACGCGATACCCGAGCGCTTGATAAGCTCCAGTTCGCCATCATCGTCGGTGACCTCGATTTCGCCCTGGGTGCCGATGATATTCTGCGGCGGAATGCCGTAGGTTTTGCTGGCGAAGGTGCGCATGAAGTCTACGCCTCCTCCGGAAACGATATAGGTCTCATAGCCTTCATCACGCAGATAACTCAGCAGTTCGAGCATCGGCTGATAGACCATGTCGGTATAGAAGCGGCCGGTGTCTGGATGAGTGGCACTCTCCAGCCATTCACTGACATCTTCCTGGAAATCATCCACGCTGATATCCGCGTGGGAGATGGCCAGTACCTCGGCCAGTCCATCCATTCCCGCTGCCATTACTGCCTCGAGGTCTCCCTCTGCAGCCGCCTTTTTTGCAGGAGTGTCGAGCTTTTCCTCGTCTGCTGATGCAGCACGCTCAAGCGCATAACTGAGCTGGAAGTACATCGGTTGCTCGGACCACAGGGTGCCGTCATTGTCGAATACCGCGATACGTTGAGCCTCGGGAACAAACTCATCGCTGCTGGGGTCGGTGGTGTCTTCGACAAAACTGATGATCACAGACTTGTTGTCGCCTTCGTTCCAGGAGGGCAGCGGATCGGCGAGAGCGCTGGCAGCCAGGCTGGAGCCGACAATGGCGAGCACGACACAGGACAGGCGTTTCATGAGCTTGCATCCTCAAATTGCTGTGCGATTGACCGTGGGTTAGTGAATAACTGCTTGGTGAATAGCTTCCTGGTGAGTAACTATTCGGTGAATAGCTACTTAGTGTAAAGCTGCCTGGTGAAAAATTGGTGAGCAACATGGGGCTTCGGTGAAAATAGATCAGGCCGCCCTCAGGGGGCGGCCTGATCACTTGGGCTTACTGTGATCCAGAAACGGGCTCTGAGAGCGTTTCCATCACGCGATCCAGGCTGAAGCTTGCTGCCTTCATACGTGGTGGATATTCCTTGAAGGTCTCGAGGAAATTACCTACGTACGCTTGTGCTGGCACCAGCAGGAAGACGTGATCCAACAACCAGTCATAGTAAGTGTTGGATGTGATCTGCGCGCGCTCATACGGGTCGCGACGTAGGTTGAAGATCAGCGGGACACGCAGCGGGGTGAAGGGGTTGGCCCAGAGTTTCAGGGTACCCTTGGCACGCTGCTCCATGAACACAATCTTCCAGTCATCGTAGCGTAATGCAGTCAGGTCGCCGTCATCGGAGAAGTAGAAGACCTCATGGCGCGGTGCTTCCTCGGCCTCGCCGGTCAGGTAAGGCAGGAAGTTATAGCCATCGAGGTGGACACGATAGTCGCGACCATTCAATGACGTACCGTCCAGTAGCTCGTCCTTGATGCTCTCGTCACCACCAATGGCGGCCAGAGTCGGCAACCAGTCCATATGGTGCATGATATCGTTGGAAACGCTGTCGGCTTCGATGTGGCCGGGCCAACGCACCATGGCAGGCACACGCCAGCCACCTTCCCAGTTGGTATTCTTCTCACCGCGGAACGGCGTCATACCAGCGTCCGGCCAGCTGTTCATATGCGGGCCGTTGTCGGTGGAATAGAACAGGATGGTGTTGTCGGCGATATCCAGTTCTTCCAGTTTGTCGAGGAACAGGCCGACGTGGCGGTCGTGTTCGACCATGCCATCAGAATATTCGTTCTGGCCGGAAATGCCGCGCAGTTCATCCTTGACGTGGGTGCGGAAGTGCATGCGAGTGGCATTCCACCATACGAACCACGGAGTGCCTTCTGCGGTCTTGCGATCGATAAAGTCGAGCGCCGCGGCGGAGCTCTCATCATCAATGGTTTCCATGCGCTTGCGGGTCAGGGGCCCGGTGTCCTCGATCTCGCCATCGGCAGTGGAGTGGATGACACCGCGCGGGCCATAGGCTTCGCGGAAGGTACGTCCGTCAGCCAGCACCATGTCGCCGGGATAATCCGGTAATTCTGGTTCTTCCTCGGCGTTGAGGTGATAGAGGTTACCGAAGAACTCATCGAAACCATGGTTGGTCGGTAGATGCTCGTCGCGGTCACCCAGGTGATTCTTGCCGAACTGGCCGGTAGCGTACCCCTGTTCCTTGAGCACGGTTGCAATGGTTGGGTCTTCGACGTTGATCCCTTGCTCCGCGCCGGGCATGCCGACCTTGGACAGACCGGTACGGAAGACACTTTGGCCAGTGATGAACGATGAGCGGCCTGCAGTACATGATTGCTCACCGTAGTAGTCGGTGAACATCATGCCTTCCTCGGCGATGCTATCGATGTTGGGCGTATGGTAGCCCATCATTCCTCGGGTATAGGCGGAGATATTGGATTGACCGATATCGTCCCCCCACAGCACCAGAATATTGGGCTTTCCGCTATCTTGATTGGTATCGGTTGCTGTAGAAGAGTTGCTATCTTGAGCGAACGCGGGCGCCGACGAAATGGTTAGCGCTAATGTGGCTGCCATATATCCTGGCCAACTGGTCAGGATTTTGGGGAAAGGGTTGGAATGGTTCACGAGAATCTCCCTGAAAGGATGCAGTCAAACGAAGTGCACCAGTTATGCAGCCAATAGCTGCATTGCCTCGTCCATGAGTATAGTTAGCCTCGCAGAGGCAACAAGTTTTAGATGCACACTGCCCGTGTATCTTCTATTTTTATCCTTGATAAGTATGGCTTTTTTTTTCTTGTGCAGCGCAACGTCAGTAATGACTGGCTATCCGGTGCTGATAGATCTTGAGTGCCTTCGGATTTTGCCAATTTTTGGTAGGTTCTTAGTATAATTTAAATGCCGGGAATGAGGTGTTTCCCGTAAATCATGAGTCGTCACCTGTGCCATGTTTCCCATATACGTAACGCTTCGTTGCGTATACTTTTCGTGATGTATTGGAGTACGTCGCGGCAAGATATGGGCGTAAACATGACCGAGACAGCCTTTTGAAAGCTCCATGGCAATGGGGCGCTCGGGATGCTCGAAGCTATCGGTGGCGAGGATGGTCAGGTCAGCGGCGGGTTTCACATGGCTACCACCGAAAGCACGCGTTGTCCTGACGGTTATATTGATGATGGACATACGGTAGCAGCTTCCCTCCTGTGTTGATTCATGTGCCTTGGTGAACAAGGCGCGCATATGACGGCCATGTCGGTATCCAGAGCCCAGAAGATAAGCGTAGGAGATTCCTTACCTGAGTGGCCTAACTATCATTTAGAAATTGTTTGAGTTTAGACGTAGCTCGTCTGAGTTGCTTGCAGGAAAGGCACGAGAGTTGCCCTGGGCTTAGAAGACTGCTTGTTGAGTACCTGGGGCTTCCGGTCGGCTCAGTCGCCTTGGTTATTGTGGATCATCTCGTCCCCTTCACCGCGTCCCGTGGCATCACGGTCACGTGGGTAGTGTCCGACAAGTGGAAACGAAGGTAACCAGGACTCGCGACGGGTGGTCCAGCTTTCATAGCTCGGCATCAGTTGGTCAGGGCTGTCCAGAGCACCCAGGTGCACTTCAATTTCGTCTGCGGTGCGCGCGAAAACGGATGAGCCACAGCGAGGACAAAAGAATCTGCCAGCGTAGTCGCGTGTTTCACCTTCGACTTTCACCGCATCCAGTGGGAACACTGCGGCGGCATAGAACAGAGCTCCATGATGTTTGCGGCAGTCGAGACAGTGACAAAGGCCGACTCGGTAGGGGAGCCCTGAGGCCACAACTCGGACCTTGCCGCAGAGACAACCGCCTGTGAATTGGTCCATGTTGCATCTCCTCTCGAATCAAGCGATCGGAATGGTCAATGAGCCTCTTCCATTTCTGCTTCTTCGCTGGTGTGGGTTTCCCACCAGTCTCCCAGTGCGTCGATCAGCGGTACCAGGCTATGTCCGGCAGGAGTCAGATGGTATTCGACGCGTAATGGATAACCTTCGAACTCCGTGCGTTCGACAATGCCGGACTCCTGTAACTTGCGGAGCTCCAAAGTCAGCATCCGATGCGAAATGGTGGGGTTATCCCGGCGAAGATCAGCAAAGCGTTTCGTGCCTTCCTTCAGGTAATAGATCAATAACGTAGGCCAGCGACCGCTCAGCACTTGCATGATTTCCTCAATAGGACAGCGAGAGACCAGATCTTTCATCGACAACTCCTGGTTACAAAAAAGTGCGTAATTTACACGGGAAAACAGGCGAGTAGAGTCTGACCCAGCTGCGCAGCACTTAAACCTGAAAAGACCGGGAGACTGGACTGATGGAACCGATTCTACTTTATGGCTTCCCCTCCGGAAGCTCAATGGGACTTGTGGCGGCACTGGAATGGATGGGCAAGCCATATCGCTTGTGTCGCGTTGACATGCTGGGTGAGATGCGTGAGCCATCCTACGCTCGGATCAATCCACGGCATGAAACGCCAGCCTTCATTACAGATGAAGACCAGGTGTTGAGTGAAACCATGGCGATTGCGGCCTGGTTGGAGGCTCGGGACGTCGAACGTCGGATAAGTTTCGATCCCCGATCGCCACAAGCTGATCGTATGCACCAATTGATGGGATTCGTGAATACCGGGTTTACCGCGGCATTCGGGCCGCTGTGGGTGGCCCTCGAGATGGAGCCGCCGAACCCTCGTATGCAGACGATGTTGCGGGAATGGGGGCGTGAGCAGGTCATCATGCGGCATGACAAACTCGAAGCGATGATTGGCGACAGCGACTTTCTGGTCGGAGAGCGGCCGACACTCGCGGATGCGCTCTTGATTGGTATTGCCCGCTGGCTCGAGTTTCACGATGTTGCGGATCGCAAGCGGTGGCCAGAACTGGCGGCTCTTCGCCAGCGCCTGGAGGCTGAGCCCGCCGTGAACTATGCAATCGCACTGGAGAACGGACAATTACCTTCGGGAACGGGAGCCTGCGTCGGACATGTCGCACTCAGCGAGGTGATCGAACGCTACGGCAATTGAGGACCATCAACACCGCCCGGCAATCGTGCCGGGCGGTGCTCAGGCAGAGGCTCAATCCAACTGAGGTTGATTGCCGATACGGGCAAACATCTCGGTGAACATCTGGATATCGAGCATCAGGTTATCGACCTTCTTGAACTCCTCAGAGGTATGCCCGGTGTAGGGCTCGCCTGGCATGGAGGGGCCGAAGTTGATGGCGTTGGGCAGTAGCTTGGCGGTAGTGCTTCCCGCTGAGGAGACCGGGTCGGCAGGCAAGCCGGTAGTGTCGCCGAAGATGTTCAGTAGGGTCTGCAGCCAGGCCCCCTGAGGATCGCGCAGCATCCAGTCACGAATTGCCGCTTCGACTTGCATGTCGGTGCCCTGTTCCTCGCCATAGGCGTTCAGGCGGTCACTGATCTCGGCGGCTAATTCCTCCGGTGAGCGCTCACCTGCCGGTGCTCTCACGTTGACGGCGATATGCAGTTGCTCGTCGGTCAATTCGAGCAGGGTCGGCGAGATCAACAGCGGACCCATGAAGTCGTGCTGGTAGGCTACGCCAAGCTTCTCACCGTGGTAATCCAGCCCGAAGTTATCATTTAGATAACGCATCGCCGCGGTGTAGTGGTTGTCGCGGAACGGAACCTCGGATTCGGCCAGCAAACCTGCCATACGTGGCACCGGATTGAGGCCGGAATCTGGCTTCGAGGAGTGAGCGGACTTGCCGCTGACTGTCAGCAGCACCTGATCGCCCTCGACTTCGGACGTCACCTGGAAATCACCGCCATTGGCCTCGGCATAGGCTTCACCTTCAGCGCGAAGGGTTGTACTCAGCGCCTCGGGATCATCGGCTTCTATAGTGGCAACCGACGTTTCGGGGATCTGGTTGCTGGCCAGCCCTCCGGTGACATCCACTATCTCGGGGCCTTCGCTGGTGGCTTCGACACGTGGGAAGTAGGTGTCGATAGTGCCGAAACCGTTCTCCGCGATCACTGCGGGATAACCGCTATCGAGCACGATGTTGTAGGCCGGCAGCTCATTGTCTTGCTGGTAGTAGGCGAAGCCCTCGCCACCGGTTTCCTCGGTGGTTTCAATCATCAGGCGAATGGTGCGCTGCAGAGGCACGTCATTTTCGCGAATGGTCTTCATTGCATACAGAGCCGCCGCAATCGAGGCCTTGTCATCCTCGGTCCCGCGACCATACAGACGCCCATCCTTGAGTGTCATCTCGAGCGGATTGAGCTCGGTGCCATCGTCCAGCGTCCAACTATCAGCAGCCGGTACGGTATCGCCGTGGGTCAGGATGCCGAAGTCTTCTTCTGTACTACCCGGCAGTTCCACCACAAGGACTCGATTGTCGACGTTACGGAATTGCAGACCGAACTCCTCGGCCTTGGCTTTGATCAGCTCGCCGAACTCAATGATGCCCGGGTTCTCGTGCTGTGGCGTGTCACCGCTTTTGGCAGTGGGAATGGCGACCATCTCGCCGAGCAGGGCAATGACATCGTCGCCGTAGTGGAGCCGAGTATAGATACCCAGCAGGCGGTAGAGATTGGTGAAATCGTTGCCTTCGAGCGCCTCACCGTTCAGGTAACCAGTAATGGCAGACTGCAGGGCGGAATCTTCACTTTCTTCACTGATCTGCTGCAGGAAGTCATTGAAGTTCGAAGGAACCTCTCTGGCATGTTCCTCGAGGATAGTGAGGATTTCGTCATGCTTGAGCGTGCCCGCTTCGGTGGAAGCGTGCTCATTGGAGGCGTATACCGGCCCCGTCAGGCTCAGGGTAATGAGCGCAGAGGTCAGTAGTGTTGCAGGGGTATTCATGACCGTGTCCTTCCGTGATCAAGTTCATGAGAATTGCCTTGATACTGTAAACCGGGAATGGGTGCGGGTGACATGCTCCTTTGGGACACCATGGGCCATTTCAGCTCTGCCTTCGCGAGCGACAATGGCGTTATTCTTCGCAAGAAAAAGGCCCCCAATCGGGAGCCTTTTTTCGTCTGGCAGAGGAGATGCTTAGTGAGCAGCATCCCAGGCCAGTTGCAGTGGGTTGCCATCAACGTCGATGCTGGTGGCGTCCTGCTGCTGAGCATAGAGGTTGAGGCGAGCCTTGGCCATCGCAGTGCTGTTGCCTTCGGCGATGACATGAGAAAGAACGTCGGTCGGCATCTGGCTGACTTCGTTCGCCTGGCTTCTGGCAGACAGCGGCTCGCTGAGTTGCAAGGCACCCTCGGTGGCCGGATCGGCCTGAGCAGCGAGGGGCAGGGCGGCGAGCAGGAGGCTGGCGGTGATCAGTTTGATTTTCATGTTGGCATCCTCGTCTTGCGTGATTCGATACCGTCTATATTATTAGCAAGCTAACTGTAATTCCAGTGAAATATATTAATCAAACCGATCGATACAGACGATGTGTCTGGCAACACGCGCCAGTTACATGCAGTTCGACTGCCTTGCGAGAGAGGGGGGAATAACAGCAAACCCTGCGTGTGGCGGGGCTATCAGAGGGTTCGAGACCTGTTCAGTGTCCAGAGCGGTGCGTGTCAGGCAATCCAACCTTCACTTGAGCAGGCTCTTGCCGAGGGCGTCAGTGAGCTTCGCATAATGCGGCGATTGTGCCGTGCAGGCATTTGATCAGTGTTTCCCTGACTCGACTCAATATCGATCGAAGGTGGCCGCTTCGTTGCCATTCCTGATGACCTGCCCTCTGTCATGAGGCCGTCAAGATATACGCTGGCGGCTTGGTTGTGCTCGAGTCATGGACCGGACCTGGTTGAACAGGTCGTGCTCCCCCATTTGCCCGCCCTTCATGATGATCGGTAGGCGTTTACCATTGGCGTAGTTCGCGCAGCACAGGGCTACGCCAGGCGCCAATTGCCCGGTGTAGTCGATACTGCGCGGGGCAAGTGTGCGAATGGCGTAGCTGGATGTATCGCCTCCTGCGATCAATAACGTACCGACGACTTCGTCGGCGACGATACTGGCGAGTAACCTGGCCGAATGATGTGCCACATCTGCTGCTGTCAGCCCGTGTTCACGCTCTTCCTCCAACACCGCAAGAACGTCGTTGCCCGCCGCCAGCGCTTGATGAATCGGTTGATGCGGGCCGTCACCATCATCCGCCAGCGAGGCGGCTGAAAGCGATATTGTGGTGAAGTCGTCAGCCGCTGTGACCTGGGCGGCAGTCATTGACGAGCGGCTACCGGCAAACACCAGCAGTGGCCCGGGCAATCCCTCGGGAGCTGAGGTGGCGGAAGATAGCAGCTCGAAAGATTGAGGCTCGGAAGATGGCTGTTCGGCAGGCGATGGTGGTGGCCTGTCGGCATACTGTGCCTCAGCGACGCTGCTGGGTCCAACCCAGAGTTGGGGCGTGGCGGTGCTGTTCAGCCGATGCTTGATTGCCGTGAGGTCACTGTTATCCAGTACATCGATGAGCATGGGGCTTGCGGGAAGTGGGGTATTGCTATGTAGGGTGGGGCGGTCGAGTAGCGTCAGGCCGGGAAGCCCCAACTGAGCGAAATGTTGGCGCAGATCCGCTTCTCGCATCGGCGTGACCGGGTGGTGGCGCATGACGGGATGACGGTCGATGCGATGGGTTTGTCCGTCTGGTCCTCTGGCAAAGAGATTGCCGAACAGGCAGTAGCGACCAAGGCTGGGTTGGCCGCCGAGGATGATCGTTGTAGCTGGCTTCAACACAGCACTCAGCGCTTGCATGGCGGTGGCGATATTGCCAACCGTTTCACTGCTGTCGAAGGTTGAGCAGACCTTCAGATGAATGATGGCTGGCGCGTGGTCGACCAGAGCCTCGGCGATGCTGTGCATCAAGACGAACAATTCCCGCTGTTCCATGCTGCGCCCTGCGGTGGCGATGCCGAATGCCTCGATGTCCTGCACTTCCTCGACACTGGGGGGCTCCAGATAGAGGCGCGTCTTGAGCCCCGCACGACTGAGTGTCGCCAGCGTATCGGATGCGCCGGTAAAGTCGTCCGCCACGAATACGTATCGCATGCTTCAACGCCCTCCGAAGAAATCGAGCGCAGTCGCCAGCGCGGGGCGGCCAGGGGCATCCAGTGGTTCGTTCGCCTGAATGGCATCCCATGCATCACGCAAGCTTCTGACCCCCGCCGCGGGGCCGTCGGGATGGGCAAGAATGCCGCCTCCTGCCAGGAACATGATGTCCGCGTTGCCAATCTCCTCCAATGTCTGTGGTAGCGTTCCGGCCCATTGGCCCGAGGAAAACACCGGCATCACGCGATCATCCGTCTGGCCGAGGGGCTGCAGTGCGAGCCTGGCAGCTTCCGCGACCTCTTCCGTCTGGTCGGCGAACTTCCCACCCATCCCGTGTACATGCAGGTGGTCGATGCCTGCCAACCGGTAGAGAGCCTGGTAGGCGTGCATGCCGATACCCAGAGCTTCATGACGGGAAAAGGCGCCAAAGCCGTTGCGGTGGCCGTGGATCGCCAGCGGAGTCGATGCCCGCAGGCTTTGTATCGCTGCAAGGCCACACCAGTTGAGGCTGGCCATCACGCAGTTACCGCCTTCGGCTTCGACGTGTTCCGCATGGCCACGCATGGCATCCACTTCATCGCTGATATTGAACGCCACCATTACGTCCCGACCGCTCTGCTCGCGCCAACGGCGCACGCGGTCCATGACCGCGCTGATCCGCTCTCGGACCGGGGAGTGCGGATGGTTGCCGGCGATCTCGTCATCCTTGATGAAGTCGACACCGGCCCTGCAGAGCTGATCGACCAGATCGGCAGTCTGCGCGGGGGAAAGCCCGATATTGGGCTTGAGGATGGTGCCGAAGAGCGGGCGGCCAGAGACTCCCAGCGTTGCGCGTGTACCGGCAATGCCCTGACTCGGCAGGGCGTAGCAATCGCGATACTCAGGGCGCAAGGCAAGCCGGTTGAGTCGCAGCCCCGTTACCTCGCCGAGGTCGAAGAGATTCCCGGCAACGGTTGCCGCCAGGTTGGCTAGATTGACCCCGACATTGTCCTCGGGATAGTCGATCTCTACCGCAACACGGCGCCACGGGCCAGAGACAGCCTTACGATCGAGGTAGGCACTGGGGAGAGTGGGGCATTCGCGTTCCTCGAGTATCGTCACCTCGGCAACCCGAGCACTGTAGCGTGCTCTCAGGGCGTCAGTCTCACCGGCGACCCGGACGAAGGTGCCCGAGCTTTGCTCGCCGGCCATCATCTCCGCTACCGCCTGGGGATCAAGCGGAGTTTCCATCAGGTAGGAGGCGCGGATCATGCGTTGTCCTCGGAAAGCGAGGGAAAGGGTCGAACCGGATCGCTGCCATCCCAGTCTTCGGAGGCTTCGCGAATCAATCGGAACATGCGTCCTTTTGGCCCGAGCACCTCGGAGAGCTCAATCACCGTGCCGGGATGGTACTCACGATCGAAGTAGGCAAAACGTCCGTTCCTGCCCACCTCTCCGCTCATCTTGATGCGGAACCCCTGGGCTTGCATCTTCGCGAGTTCGGCATCGTAGTCTTCGGTCCAGAACGCGACATGCTGCAGCCCTGTCCGGCCTGCTTGCAGAAAGTCCCGGTACATTGAAGGGGCATCGTTGCGGGTCTGAATGAGTTCTACCTGAATAAACCCCGAATTGGCCAGTGCCACCGAGTTGTGCACGTCATGGTGCTGGCCTTCGTAGGTATAGTTTTCGATGGGAACGCGAGGATTATAGAAAAAGGGGCCGACTCCCATGACTCTTGACCAGTAGTCCATCGCTTCCTCGATATCTGTTACCACATAGCCGAGTTGGCGGATCGCGCCGAGATGTTTGCTCATCAGAGACCTCAATTCATTACCAGGTTGGGCAGCCAGGTGGACAGGGCGGGGACGAGTGTTACCAGCGCCAGAGCTGCGAAAAGGGACAGATAGAAAGGAGCGACACCGCGAATCACCGAGGAGAGTGGCATTCTGGTGATGATGGACACCATATACAGGCTCATCCCCACTGGAGGCGTCAGCAGACCCAACATCAGGTTCAACACGAACACCACTCCCAATTGTTCGGGCGGCACACCGGCCTGCAGCAGCGCTGGCGTGACGATGGGAGCAATGATCAGAATGGCGACGATGGCCTCCAGAAACATGCCCACGACCAACAGCAGCAGGTTCAGAATCAACAGCAGAACCAGGGGGTTGTCGGAGACCTCGAGCAGCCAGGCACCGGCCCTTGCTGGTACGCGATCCATCGTCAGCACCCAGGCAAAGAGCGATGCAGCGGCTACCACGAACAACACATTGGCAGTGGCCAGCACGGTCTCGCGAGTGCAGCCGATAAATGAGCGCATGCTCAGTGAGCGATAGACCAGCACACCGATGAGAACCGCGTAGGCCACCATCACTCCAGCCGCTTCGGTGGGACCGAAGATACCGCTCATCATGCCGCCGACGAGCAGTACCGGTGCCAGCATGGCTGGCAATGAAATCCATGCCTTGCGCTGGATGGCCGATAAGCTGGGACGAACGTCATCACGGGGCAGGTTCTGGCGGCGCGCCATCAAGGCAATCTGCAGCATCAGCGCCGCGGCGATCAGCAGAGCAGGCAGTACACCTGCCAGCAGGGCGCGAATAGTGGAGACCTCGGCCGCAGTGGCAAAGATGATCAACGGTATGGAAGGAGGGAAGATCGGGCCAATGGTTGCCGCGGCGATAGTGATGCCGGCAGCGAAGCGGCGGCCATAGCCCTGTTGCTCCATCTGACGGATCTGGATGCCGCCGAGGGCACCGATATCGGCCAGTGCGGCTCCCGACATGCCGGAAAAGATCAGACTGACCAGCACATTGACATGCGCCATACCGCCTCGGACACGGCCGACCAGCATTCGCATCAGATCGAAAAGGTGTGTGGTGACCCCTGTGGCCCCCAATAGTGAGGCCGCGAGAATGAAGAGAGGCACAGCCAGCAGCGGAGTACTATCGAGTGTGTTGACGGCCCGCTGCGCCAGAATCGTCACCGGCAGGTCATAGAACAGGATGACCAACCCCGCCGATAAGCCGAGGCTGGCAGCCACCGGCACTCCGATCAACAGGCCAAGCAGGAACAGTAGAACGATGGTCAGCGTCATTCCGTGACCTCCCGGCCAATGGCGATGTTGCAGAGACGGTAGAAGGAGACGACGGAGAGAATCACCAGCCCCACCACGGCAGGCATATAGAACCAGAGGTTCGGCATGCCCATCGCCGGCGTCGCGAAACTTCCTGCGCGGAGCAGAAAACGATAGAAGCCATACAGCGAGAGCATGCAGAACCCCAGCATCGCGAGCTCACCGATCAGTAGACAGAGGCGTTGCCCCAATCTCGGTAGGCGCTCGACCAACATGGTGACCGCCACATGCTGGCCCATTTTCAGCAGCATTGGGGTGGTGAAATAGACCATGGCGATTCCGGCGAGCCGAGCGGCCTCATCGATCCGAGGCAAGCCAACACTGAACACGTTACGTGCCAGCACCTGAGTGACGATCAAGCCGGCAACCAGCACCAGTAGCAACATGGCCACCGCGAGACAGGCTCTCGCCAGCCCGCCGACCGCTCGGTCGGCCAGCGACTTGTGATGATCCATGTCCATGGTTCATTCAACCGCTGCGATCTTTTCGTACAGTTCGCCATATTGCTCATCGAACTCTTCGGCAATACGAGCACGCACGCTATCGCGGAAGGCGTCGACATCCAGACTTTCGTCGGGACCAATGATCGTCATCCCGGCATCACGCAATTGAGCGAGGTCGCTGGACTCGGAATCCAGCATGGCGGTGGTGGCGCGTTCGCGAACTTCGCTCGCTGCCTCGGTGATCGCCTGCTGATACTCAGGAGACAGTGATTGCCACTTGTCCTCGTTGATCATGATCATCTGAGCGGCACTGATATGCCCGGTCAGCATCATGTAGTCCTGTATCTCGTTGAGCTTCGCGGAGACGACCACATTGACGGGATTCTCCTGGCCATCGACAACACCGGTCGCCAGCGCGGTGGGGACTTCCGACCAGTCGACAGGAACCGGGACCGCGCCCATGCCTTCGACGGTAGCCATGTAGATCGGGAAGGGAATCGAGCGAATCTTGACGCCATCGAGGTCTGCCGGAGCCAGGATCTCACGATCGGCGGTCAGGTGGCGGGTACCAAAGTAGAAGCCATACAGCACACGCACTCCCGAGGCTTCGATCAGGCCCTCATTGAGTTCCTGCATGATCGGAGAGTTCACGTCCGTGACAGCCATCAGATGGTCGATATCGCGGTACAGGTATGGGGTGTCGAAGGCTGCAAAGGGCGGGTAGAGCGAACCGATGGCTCCCGCAGTGTTGTGGGATAACGCGATGGATCCGGTAGAAACCCCTTCAGCCAGTTCCTGCAGCTTGCCGAGTTGCGAGTTCGGGTAGATCTGTACTTCCACCTCACCGTTGGTCTTCTCGGCGATGGCTTCTGCCAGCCACTCTGCTTGCATACCTGCAATCGAGGTAGGGGTATGCATATGGCCATAGCGTAGCGTGACTTCTGCTGCGGCTGCGGAACCCATACTCATCGTGAAGGTGCCGACGACCGCTGCCAGGCAGCCGATCTTGCAGACGTTGCTCAGCATGACGTACTCCTGATGATGTTTTTTTATTTGTTTCTCGGAAATACTGCTCTACGGTAACCAAGAGTAGGGAAGGTCTCTGCAAGGGGCAATGAGGTATTTTTGATGGAATTTGATGTAAAGCGTCCCCTGATACCGGATATTGCCGCTGCCGCGAATGTGTCGACGGCCACCGTGGATCGGGTACTGAATCGCCGAGCAGGAGTTCGGGAAGCCACATTGCGCCGCGTGCTGGAGGCAGCGGTGCGAGTTGGCTATATGGATCAGCAGGAGCTGGAGCGGCGCATGGGTCCGAAGGTTGCCCGGATCGTCTTTCTGCTGCCCCAGGGAACCAATCCCTACCTGGTGGGGCTGAACAGCCGCGTGCGTGAGCTGGCAGCGCACTCGCCTGGGCCGATAAAAGTGAGAAGTCACTTCATCAAGAGTTTTGATCCGGAGGCATTGGCGCAGGCGCTGAGGCGATATGGAAAGACATCAGATGCCGTGGTGTTCATGGCGATTGATCACCCCCGTGTGAAGCAGGCCTCTGATGAACTGGTCATGGCGGGCAAGCGCGTCATCACCATCATCTCCGATCTACCCGGCTCGAACCGGCACGCATACCTGGGAATCGACAACTTCGCGGCAGGGCGCACCGCTGCGCAGATCATGGGCCGCTTCTGTCGCGTGAACTCGGGAAAGTTGATGCTTATCGCGGCGAGCCGCGCGTATCGCGCGCATATGGAGCGTGAGATGGGCTTTCTGTCACTGATGGAAGAGAGCTTTCCCCACCTGAGCGTGATAGGCCCGCATGAAGGCCATGACAATCGTGATGAAAACTACCAGAACACCTGCTGTTTGCTGGAGAAGCACCCCGATATCGTCGGCATCTACAATGTGGGTGGCTCCTCGGATGGTATCGGGCGAGCATTGCGAGAGTCTGGCCGAGAGCGAGATATCAGCTTCATTGGCCATGGGCTGACGCCGGATACGCGGGCCATGCTGATCGAAGGCACGATGGACACCGTCATTACACAAAGCCCTGACCAGATCTATTCACGTGCGATCGATGTGGCAACCAGTGAACACATCGACATGGAGCCGGTTGCCATGGAGATCTACTTCTCCGAAAACCTTCCCGCCATCCCGCATCGAGGTTAGGAGGCACCCCTGACGGTAGCTGACCGGATTGCCGTGGGTGGTGGAATCGAGGTTGATGCTTTTCTGACCCATACAAAAAGGCCCGCAACCCTGACCATGATTTCTCACAGTCGAGGTTGCGGGCCTTTAATCAGTGTGTCCTTAGAGGGTGTTTACAAAACCGGCGAACGAAGGCAAGACAAGGCGAAATTGAGCGAAAAAGCGCAGTTTACACAGAGTAAATGAGCATTTTGAGCGAAATTTCAACACAGTATTGCCAAGTGCAGACATTTTGTAGACACCACTCTTAGTGGGCAGCATCCCAGGCCAGCTGCAGCGGATCGCCATCTACCTCGATATTGGTGGCTCCCTGCTGCTGAGCGTAGAGATTGAGCCGTGCTTTGGCCATTGCAGTGCTGCTGCCATCGGCAATGACATGGGACAGAACGTCAGTCGGCATCTGGTAGACATCATTCCCGGAAGTGCTGGCAGACAGCGGCTCGCTGAGTTGCAGGGCACGTTCGGTGGCCGGATCAGCCTGGGCAGCAAGGGGCAGCGCAGCGAGCAGCAGGCTAGCGGTGATCAGTTTGATTTTCATGTTGGTATCCTCGTCGTGTCTTGAGTGATTCGATACCGTGTATTTTGTTAGCTAACTAACGAAACTTCTAGTGAAGTTTATCAATCGAAACGATCAATTTAGACGATGCATCCGGGAAAGGCGGGTAGATCATGCGATCTGCCTTCATGGAGCCCAGCGTCGATGGGCGAGAAGGCCATGGGCATGGCAGAGGGGGAGTTATCGTAGGTTTGGAAGCTGGCAACAGCAGAGCCCGCGGGAGCGGTTGGGCTTCTTGGGGTTGATTGGGGGCGAGCGTGCGACGATGGCGCCCTCTGAAGGATTCGAACCTTCGACCTGCCCCTTAGGAGGGGGCCGCTCTATCCAGCTGAGCTAAGAGGGCGTTGCGGGGTCGGCATTATAAACATCTGACAGGGCGAGATAAACCCGCAATTCAAGATCGTGCGTGTGCTGCCTGGTGATCATCGGTAGAATGCGCGCCATTGATGCCCGACCGTGAATGTGAACTGTGCATGTCTGATCTTCCTGTTCCCGATAGCCCCAATGCGTTTCTCTCCGCCCGTGGTGACCGCCATTTCGATGGTCTGGCCGATAAGTTTTCGGCGTCACTGTATGGGCATCTGCGAGGGGAGTTGCGACTTGCGCTGCTCGACCGGCTGTTACCGGAAATGCTCGATCTTCACGGTCAGCCAGTGCTGGATGTTGGCGCTGGGTTAGGGCAGCAGGCCGCGTGGTTTGTCGAGCGTGGCCATGCGGTGACGCTGGCCGAACCTGCCGCGGAGATGCTCGAGCGTGCTCGCGAAGGCATACAGCAGTTGGAGGCGAGCGGCAGTGCCGACTATCTGCATGCCTCCCTGCAGGATCTTGCCGAGCAGGCGCCGGGCCCCTGGCCATTGGTGGTCTGCCACGCGGTGCTCGAATGGTTGTCTGATCCGCGTGCAGGGCTTGAGCATCTGGCGTCGTTGCTGGCACCGGGCGGGCAATTGTCGCTGATGGTGTTCAATCGTGATGCGCTGCGCATGTCGAATGTGGTCAAGGGCAATCTCGACAAGGCGTTGGCAGATCGCCTGGAAGGCAAGGGCCAGCGCCAACGGCTGACGCCGATCTCGCCGGTCACTCATGATCAGTTGATGGGGTGGGCCGATCAATTGGGGCTGCGTTTCGAAGCCGCTGCCGGAATACGTGTGTTCCACGACTATCTGCGTCGCCCCCCGGAAACCGATGCCGATGTCGAGACGCTGTTCAAGCTGGAACACCAGTATTGCCGCACTGAACCGCATTGGCGATTGGGGCGCTATCTGCTGTATACCTTCAGCCGAGCGCCACTGCCGCAGACACCTCAGGGAGAAAGCCCGCAATGAGTGCCGAAACGCCCGTCTGTCAGCTGCTCGAACGCCAGGATGCCGATTACCGTGGCTGGTGGTGGATTGCGCCCCCGCGTGATCACTGGCTGGAAACCGGTGAGGGCTGTCTGGTCAGTGCGGATCTGTCAGTCCGTCAGGCATGGCTGGATCGCGGGCGAGCGGCCTGGTCGCCGTTCGATAGCATCAGCGCTGAAGCGCCGGGTGTTGTGCTGTTCTGGCCAAAGGCGCATGCGCTCGGTGAGTGGTGGCTGTTGTGGCTGTGCGCTCAACTCCCGGAGGGTACGCCACTGCACTTGGTCGGCGAGCATCAGGGGGGTATCAAGCGGGTACTCAAGGTACTGGCGGCGTTGGGATTGGGGTGTCGAAAGCTGGATAGCGCGCGGCGCTGCTCGCTGTTCGAGACACGCACTGCCAGGTTGCCGTTGGACCCGGATGCGGTGTGGACGCAGTTCGAGGCCGAGGGGCTGAATCTGGCCAGCCACCCTGGCGTATTCGGGCATGGCAAGTTGGACGAGGGCACGCGCCTGCTGCTTGAGCAGTTGCCTGAGGTGCTGCCTCAGGGTGAGGTGCTGGATCTGGGCTGTGGAGACGGCATCATCGGTGCGTGGATGGCCCGCGAGGGGCGTACGGTGACCGCCACTGACGTCAATGCCTTTGCGGTGGAGGCCACTCGGCGCAGCCTTGCGGCCAACCAACTCGAGGCCGAGGCGCTGGAGAGTGATGTGTATTCGGCTCTCGAGGATCGCCGTTTCGCGGCCATCGTCAGCAATCCGCCTTTCCATCAGGAGCGTTCCATCGACTATGGCCCGGCGGCCAGGTTGATCGAACAGGCCGCGCAGCACTTGTTGCCTGGCGGGCGCTTGCTGATCGTCGCCAACGCTTTCCTGCCTTACGCTGAACCGTTGGAGCGCAGCTTTGGCAGCTTCCGGGTGCTGGCCGATAATGGCCGCTTCAAGGTTTACCTGGCGGAACGCTGAGGGCTGGTCGCTACTGTTTGTCGCCCGGCATGCGGTACTCGATATCGGTGATCAGCCACGTCTGCTCGCCGCCCGGTGCCGCAACGCTGATTTCGTCGTCGAGTGACTTGCCGAGCAGTGCCTTGGCCAGCGGAGCATCGACGCTGATCCAGCGTTTCTGGGTATCCGTCTCGTCATGGCCGACGATGCGGATGCGCATTTCCTCACCTTCCTCGTCTTCCAGCGTCACAAAGGCACCGAAGAACACTCGCTCGGTATCTGCCGGCAGGCGATCGATGACCTGCAGCTCATCGAGGCGTTTGGTCAGGTAGCGAATACGCGCGATGACGCGATTCAGTTCCTTCTTGTTGTAGGTGTAGTCAGCATTCTCGCTGCGATCTCCCAGTGCCGCGGCTTCTCCGACCTTGGCCGAGAGCGCAGGGCGTTTGACCCGCGATAGGTGATCAAGAATCCCGCGCAGGCGTTCGGCGCCCTCGAGGGTAATCAGGTTGCTCTTGGGTTCCTGACGAGGATCCTTGGCGGGGTCCCGCCAGCGCGTCATGTTACGGCCTTTCATTGTGGTGGCTTACCTGTAGTGGTGGCTTACCTGTAGTGGCTGCTTGCCTATTGCGAGTGCTTAGCTGGTGATCATTGGGACCGCCATGCCTGCGACGGGGACAGTGATGCTCACGAGTTTCTCGCAGAGTGCCTGCATCGCACAGGACGGACAAGTGCTGGTTGATGTGGGCGCGTATTCGACCTTGGGTGATTGGCGATTCATTCAAACGTTCGTTACATTGCAGTTGGTCCATACTGACAATCAAGTTTCATCGGCCGGCGGATGCTGGTCGCAGGAAACAGGCTGCCATTCTGCTGGAGACTGCCATGAAGTTACGTCGTCATCATTCAACTCGGCCCACCGCAGGAATCTCGACTTTCCCGCGCTTGCCTTCAACGCTACGTCATTCACTGGCGGTTGTGGCGGGTAGCGCACTGCTTGCCGTTACGCCGCTGGCGTTGGCCTGGCAGGATGAGCTTGCGCAGATTCAGCAACGCTGGGAAACCACCACGACCTCGACCCCATCATCCCAGCGTGAGGCAGCGCTGTCTGGCCTGGTCACTGAGGTCGAGCAGTTGATACAGGCCAATCCCAACGTCAGCGATCTGCTGGTCTGGGACGGCATCATCCAGGCATCGTTGGCGCGTGAGAAGGGTGGGCTTGGCGCGCTGGACAACGCCAAGGCGGCGCGCCGTGCGCTGGAGCGGGCGATTGGTCTGGACAGTACCGGCATGGATGGCTCGGCCTATGTCACCTTGGGAGCGCTCTATGATCGTGCGCCGGGCTGGCCAGTGGCCTTCGGCGATGACGACAAGGCCGCTGAGATGTTCCAGCGCGCGCTGTCGATCCGGCCGGATGGCATCGACGTCAACTACTACTACGCGGCCTACCTGGCCGATGAGGGGCGCGACGCCGAGGCGCGTGAGTATGCACAAAAGGCCATGCAAGGCACGCCGCGCAGTGGCCGTGAAGCGTCGGATCGCGCTCTTCAGCAGCAGGCACAGGCATTGATCAACGATCTGTGAGTGGCATTCTGGCCGCGTGCCAGGGTGGTCGTATCATCCTGTTCATGGGCTCTCTCGGTGTGCCGGGGGAGCCTTTGACGTTTTTCTGACACATGTTGTACCTGGACGTTTCTCGGTTGATGGGGATAATGGCAGGATCACCCTGCGGAGACTGTCATGACCGATTCAGCCGGTATCGATACCCCCTTCACCGCCGATGATGTCGAGATTGTCGCGCGGGAGTATCTATACGAAGGCTTCTTTCGCCTCGATAAGGTGATCATGCGCCACCGTCGCTTCGAGGGCGGCTGGAGTGGCGAGGTGGTGCGCGAGGTGCATCATCGTCATGATGCGGTCGGCGTGATGCTTTATGATCCCGAACGTGATGCGGTGGTGCTGGTTGAGCAGATTCGTGCCGGCGCGCTGGATGATCCGTCCACTCCCTGGAAACTGGAGTGTGTTGCGGGGTTGGTCGAGCAAGGGGAGTCCGCCGAGGAAGTGGCGCGGCGCGAGGCTCTGGAGGAGTCAGGTTGTGAGGTCAGCGATCTCATTTTTCTGCATACGTACTATCCTAGTCCCGGAGCCTGCGATGAAAAGGTTACGCTGTTCTGCGGCCTGATCGACAGCCAGGGCCTTGGTGGCCTGCACGGGTTGGATGAGGAGCAGGAAGATATCCGGGTGCATGTAGTGTCTTTTCAGCGCGCCTGGGAACTCCTGACGGAAGGGCGACTCGATAATGCCATGTGTCTGATCGGCTTCCACTGGCTGGCCGCCGAGCGGGCATCGTTGAGAGCAAGGAGGTAATGTGACGAACCGCAACGCTTATGTTACCGACCTCAAGGCATTGCAGGGCGAGTGCACGGCCAACTATGTGCGCTTGACGCGCCTGGTCGGTGAGCTTGAGGAAGGCGAAACACGAGAAGTCGAACTGATCCGCTCGGGTCGTCGACTCGGTGCACTGTGTCTGCACATCGAGGAGTTGGCTCCCTACACCAGCATCATTCGGGTCAGCCAACGCGGCATCCTCGATGGCATCATCGATAGCCCACGCATGCGCGTGCATCTCTATCATGATGTGCGCATGGCTGAGGTGACGGATTTCCAGCGCAAGAGACACTTCGACGGCCGCTATCGTTATCCCAATGCTCATATGCACCAGCCGGACGAGAAGCTTCAGCTCAACCGCTTCCTCGGTGAATGGCTGGATCACGGCCTGGCTCATGGCCATACGCTCGATCTTCCGCAGATGCCCTGATTGCCCGGTGCAAGGCCGGGTATCCTGAACCACCTCCTTGAATACCAGGATTGCTGCCATGCGTCTGATCCAGCTCAGCGATTGTCACCTTTATGCTGATCCACAGGCCCGCTCGCGCTGTGGAAATCCCGCACGACAACTGGCGGCAGTCGTCGCGGCAGCGGATGCGCTGCGTCCCGATCTGGTACTGGTCACTGGTGATATCAGTCAGGATGAGACACAAGGCGCCTATCATCTCGCGGCAGATGCTCTCGCACGATTGGACTGTCCCTGGTACTGGATACCCGGCAACCACGACGATCCAGAACTGATGAACGCGGTGCAGGAAGTGGTAACGGAGGTAGCCTCCCGTCACTGGCGCATTCTGCAGCTGGATACGCATATCGAGGGCGATGTTCGAGGTGAGGTCGGCGAACAGCAACTGGCCAGGCTTCAGCAGCAACTGGCGGAGGACGACCGGCCGACGCTGATCGCCATGCATCACCCGCCGGTTGAGGTCGGTAGCACATGGATGGATGCGATTTCGCTGGGTGATCAGCAAGCCTTCTGGGCAGTCCTCGATAATGCCCCTCAGGTCAGGATGGTGATCTGTGGTCATGTGCATCACGCCTTTCAGGCGCGAGTCGACACCACACAGGGCCATGTTGAGGTCTATGCCTGCCCATCGACATCCGATCAGTTTCTCGCCGGCAGCGATGAGTTTGCCGTGGATGAAGCCTCACGCCCCGGCCTGCGAGTGATCGACCTGCAGCGCGACAGCTGGCAGACCTGGGTCGAAAGGGTGGATGTGTGAGCTACGAGCTGTAGGCGGTAAGCTGTAAGTAGCCCCGAACCCGACCCTCTGGGGCCTGTGCCTGCGTGCTGTGGCACTGAATAGCGCACTGTTTGGCAAGGATTTCGTAGCTTGCGATACTTTTTGTTCTAAAAAGATAGATATTAATTCTTTTACGTTATTATTGGTGGCGCGGTATCCTCCGGGCATTCGTATATTCTGCCCACGTCATGCGAGGTAATCGGGCCATGACCAGTCTTCATGCACCATCCCGCGAGAGCGCTGCTCGTGATGCTCTCACGCCGAAGCGCTTGACTCACCTCAAGCAGCTTGAGGCGGAGTCGATCCATATCATTCGCGAAGTGGCCGCGGAGTTCTCCAACCCGGTGATGATGTACTCCATCGGCAAGGATTCCTCGGTAATGCTGCATCTGGCACGCAAGGCGTTCTATCCTGGTCCGCCGCCGTTCCCGCTGTTGCATGTGGACACTACCTGGAAGTTCAGGGAAATGATCGAGTTCCGTGACCGCATGGCCCGGGACGTGGGCATGGAGCTGATCGTCCATACCAATGAGGAAGGTCGCGCCGCCGGTATCAATCCCTTCGATCATGGCTCCAGCGGCTATACCGACGTGATGAAGACTCAGGCGCTCAAGCAGGCGCTGGACAAGTACGGCTTCGATGCCGCCTTCGGTGGCGCTCGTCGTGACGAGGAAGCCAGCCGTGCCAAGGAGCGTGTCTTCTCCTTCCGCGACAAGCATCACCGCTGGGATCCCAAGAACCAGCGTCCCGAGCTGTGGAACCTGTACAACGCCAGGGTCAACAAGGGCGAGTCGATTCGCGCCTTCCCGCTTTCCAACTGGACTGAGCTGGATATCTGGCAGTACATCTACCTCGAAGAAATTCCCATTGTACCGCTGTACTTCTCCGCCCCACGTCCGGTGGTCGAGCGTGATGGCATGCAGATCATGGTCGACGACGAGCGCATGCCCCTCGAGCCTGGTGAAGTGCCGGAAGACAAGTGGGTTCGCTTCCGTACCCTCGGCTGCTACCCGCTGACCGGCGCAGTGGAATCGAAGGCGCAGACACTGCCCGAGATCATCCAGGAAATGCTGCTGACCCGCACCAGCGAGCGCAGTGGGCGCGCCATCGACCACGACCAGGCCGGATCGATGGAGAAGAAGAAACGCGAAGGGTATTTCTAGCGCAGCTCGTTGAGCGGCGAGAGGAAAGAGGGAAGTCGGAAGAGGGAAGATAGAGGGCTTTAAGCGTCTGGAGATCTGGAAGTGGTCAGCCTGCTTGTACCGATAATTTTCCAGTTCCAGCGATTTCGGCTTCAAGGATCAGTTCACCCGTTCCGACGTGCCTGTGCCCAGCAGTACTGCTGAAGGCATAGGTATGGAAATCGACTATCTAAACCGAGAGAAAGGGCTTCAGTGGGTAATGGAAACCAGAGAGATTGCCGCCATGTTGACAGGCCTGATTCGTAAGCAGTCTGACATTGGCGAGTGCTGACCGGTTTTTCTTACCTCTTCGCTCTTCCTTCTTGTTCACAAGGTTTTTGCTATGTCCCACCAATCCGAATTGATTGCCGAGAATATCGAGCAATATCTGCACGAACATGAGAACAAGGACCTGCTGCGGTTCATTACCTGCGGCAGTGTCGATGACGGTAAGTCGACGCTGATCGGGCGTCTGCTGCATGATTCAAAGATGATCTTTGATGATCAGCTGGCGGCGATCACCAAGGCCTCGAAGACCCAGGGTACCACCGGTGAAGAGGTGGATCTCGCGTTGCTGGTCGATGGTCTGCAGTCGGAGCGTGAGCAGGGCATCACTATCGATGTGGCTTACCGCTTCTTCTCGACGGACAAGCGCAAGTTCATCATTGCCGACACGCCTGGGCACGAGCAGTACACGCGCAATATGGCCACCGGGGCGTCCACTGCCAGCCTGGCGGTGATCCTGATTGATGCCCGCTATGGTGTGCAGACCCAGACTCGTCGCCATAGCTTCATCGCCGACCTGCTGGGTATCCAGCACCTGGTGATCGCGATCAACAAGATGGATCTGGTGGATTACTCCGAGGCGCGCTTCAACGAGATCGTTGCCGAGTACCAGGCGTTTGCCGGCCAGCTTGCTGCTCGTGATATCCGCTTCGTGCCGCTGTCTGCGCTCAAGGGCGACAATGTCGTCAACCGTGGTGATAACCTCGGTTGGTATGAGGGCCCGGCGCTGCTGGAGCAGCTCGAGACCGTCGAGATCAGCCATGATCAGAACCTGAGTGATCTGCGTCTGCCGGTGCAGTACGTCAACCGCCCCAATCTTGATTTTCGTGGCTACGCGGGAACGCTGGAGGCCGGTATTCTGCGCCCCGGTCAGGCGGTCAAGATCTTGCCTTCCAACAAGACCAGTCGGGTCGAGCGCATTGTTACCTACGACGGAGACATGGAAAGCGCCTACCCCGGTCAGGCAATCACGGTCACTCTCGAGGATGAGATCGATATCTCGCGCGGGGATTGGTTGGTCGCGGCGAATGCCCAGGTCGCACTGTCCAACGCCTTTGATGCCGACATCGTATGGATGCATGAAGCACCGTTGCAGCCAGGGCGTCAGTACGATATTCGCATGGCCGGACGATCTGTCTCGGGAAATGTCGAGGCCATCCTCCATCAGGTGGATGTCAATACGCTCGAGCGTCATGATGCCGAAGCACTGGAGCTCAATGCCATCGCCCGTTGTCGTGTAGCGCTGACAGCAGAAGTGCCGGTTGATGAGTACTCACGGATTCCGGGAACCGGTAGCTTCATCATCATTGACCGACTGACCAACGTTACTGTGGGCGCGGGCATGATTCGCAATGCTGCCAACAGTGATGACCAGACGACGGAGTCGATCGACTGGGAAGGTTTTGAAGTCGAACTCAATGCACTGGTACGCAAGTACTTCCCTCATTGGGAAGCCCGCGATGTGCGTGAGCTTCTCAAGCGTTGAGGTAGCCGGAGCGGCGTCATGGCCGTTGTTCATGACGCCGCTCCAGATGGCCTGACCTGGTTCCTGC
The DNA here is from genome assembly GCF_001431725.1 of Halomonas huangheensis. Classification (NCBI taxonomy): domain Bacteria; kingdom Pseudomonadati; phylum Pseudomonadota; class Gammaproteobacteria; order Oceanospirillales; family Halomonadaceae; genus Halomonas; species Halomonas huangheensis. Next base: position 1,110,960 of record NZ_CP013106.1, read on the forward strand.
GGCCTGGTCTGTTGCCCGCGGCTTGATCTGGCTGCTGAGGTTCGCCCAGAGCTTCTGCGGCTTGGTAAAAACTTCTATAGCGTAATTCTCCTGCTGGGAAATCGCTCTGATGCCGCCAGGTGTCGGAGATTGTTGTTTCAGGTATAGCCCTGAATGTATGCATTTATGGTCATTGGGTCACTTATGCCAAGAGTGCTGATGTTCGGACTTGAATAGGCGTTGTAAAATAGTTTCCTTGCTCTTTTCGGTTTTTTAACCAGGAATTTACCATGGTCAAAGTAAGAGGGTTCTTACGGACGTAAGACTTTGGTTTAATTTTTAAGATTCTTGATAAGTTATTTGAATTGTCGCTGGATTTTTCAATGGCTTGAAGGCAGGATGCGCCGCTCGACGATAATTGAATATCAGGGCTTTAGTATGAAGGCACCAGCATGATTGCATGCCACCTCTACGATAATATCGAAATTGCTTGCCTATACAGGTTCCCCGTCAAGCTGCTGATGCGTGATGGTGGAAGGCGCAAGGGTGAAGCGGTGGGCATGGAATACAACCAGCATCGCCAGGAGTGCCTGTCGCTCAAGACCCATCATGGTCAGCGGCTGGTGGCGCTGAAAGATATCTCGCGCCTGGAAGTTCTGGTGGACAACCCGCATTTCATGGCGCTGGATTTTGAGTGACGTCTGATTGCTCATTGCTGTCCAGCTTTATGTCTGTCCAGTTCCCTATCCTGTCCAGCCCAGTATTTCAGCGTGTGACCCGGTTGCATACCGCTTGGTAAAACTCTGCTTTTCCTTCCCGCCTGTGGTAACTCAAGTAGTTTGATGTCCTTGAGATAACTTGCTTTAACGCCAAATCCTGAAGTTTCTGCAGCTTCTGCCGACTCCGTAGCTGAGCATATTTGTCAGGCGTGAATCTCCGTGCATGATCAGTATTCCTGTTTCTTTTTTTGATGGATGGAAGAAGTGGCTACAGCAATAACACAACACCAGCCATGAAGGCTGGTGTATTTGATGGTTGAATTCAGACGTTCCGGAGAGGGTCAGCGTGGGCGGTCGGCGATCAATACCGCGCGTCTGGGGGCGGGGTAGCCTTCACGGGTCCGGCTGGGATCGTCGGGATCGAGGAAGTCGGCCAGCGACTGGAAGGTCATCCACTCGGTGCTGCGCTGTTCTGCCAGGCTGGTGTCTGCTTCATCGACCACGCGTACATTGCTGAAGCCAGCACGCTCCAGCCAGCCTGCCAGTGCTCGCGAAGAGGGCAGGAAATAGACATTGGGCATGGCGGCGTAGCGCTCGCCAGGCAGCAGCACGGTCGTTTCGTCGCCCTCTACCACCAGCGTTTCCAGTACCAGCTCTCCGCCGGGGCGCAGCGCCGCATACAGTTGTGCAAGGTGCTCCAATGGTGAGGGGCGATGGTAGAGCACCCCCATCGAGAACACCGTATCGAAGAAGGCGAGGTTTTCCGGAACGTCCTCGATGCCGACAGGCAGGAAATGAGTGCGCAGGCCATCAGCCTCACCGACGAAGTGACGCACCGCTTGAAACTGCCAGTAGAAGCGCGGCGAGGGGTCAATCACCAGTACGAAGTCCGCGCCCGCACCGCTCATGCGCCAGGCGTGGTAGCCATTGCCGCCGCCGACATCCAGCACCCGTCGTCCCTCCAGCGATGAGAGGTGAGGAGCCACTCGCTGCCATTTCCAGTCCGAGTGCCACTCGGTGTCGATAGTGGTGCCGGCCAGGCGATAGGGGCCCTTGCGCCACGGCATCAGTGCCTTCAGCAGGTTGTGGCACTGGCGCTGGCGACTGGCATCCAGTTCGGCATCGACGCTGACATGGTCGGCATCAAGATGCACGACACGATCCTCCGGCAACTCGGGGAGCTTGGCCACGGCTTTCTCCCAGCCAGGCAGGTCGCCGTAGCGCTGACGGTCTAGCCCACGAGCGAGCTGTTCGGGTAGGCATGCCAGCCAGGTTGCCATGCCCTGGTGGCGGAAGGACTGTTCGATGAATGCCTGGTAGATATCGCGTTGGTGTAACGGCAAGCTCACGGCTTACTCCATGAGATGTTGATCGTGGGGCAGGGCCGCCAGGCGGCGGGCCTGCATGTGCCTATTCCCGGCTATCGGGGTCCTTGAAGGCCAGCATCGAGCTGAAATTCAGGTACTGGAACCAGGTCAGGGAACGCGAGAAGCCGGTACGCTGCAGACGCTGGTGGTGGGCGTCGAGAGTGTCCGGCACCAGCACGTTTTCCAGCGCCGTGCGCTTCTGGCTGATTTCCATATCGCTGTAGCCGTTGGCACGCTTGAAGTCGTGGTAGCGCTCCACCAGCCAGGCATTGTCCTGCTCATCACCCGCCTTGATCTTCTCCGACAGCACCAGCACGCCACCGGGTTCGAGTGCATCGTAGAGGCGCCGAAGCACGCCGTCACGGTCCTCGGGTGCCAGAAACTGCAGGGTGAAATTGAGCACAATCATGCCCGATGGGCGGTAGTCGAGGTGACGGATATCGGCTTCGATCACTTCGAGAGCGTGTTCGGGACATTCGCTGGCGAAGGTTTCCTGAGCACGCTTGACCATGGCGGGAGACAGATCAACGCCGGTCAGGCTGAAGGCGTCCTTCGGCAGTTGACCAGCCAGCGCCAGGCCCACGGCGCCCAGTGAGCAACCAAGGTCATAGACATGGGCGCCGTGGCGCAAGTGACGCTGGGCGATCAGGCCCAGCATACCGAGTATCTGACCGTAACCGGGTACGGAACGTCGGATCATGTCCGGGAAGCAGGCAACTACCTGTTCATCGAACGAAAAGCGCGCCACCTTGTCGAGAGGTGTGGAAAAGATGGCGTCACGGTAAGATGCATCACTCATGGGCTGGTGTGGTGTCTCTGGTCGTTTCAGCTTCAGCGCGGCTGGTTTCGGTGTGGCTGGTTTCAGCGCAACCGTCAGACGCTATTGATATCACTAGGGCTGCATTCTACGCGCACAGGCCCCTGGCTGCACGGCTGCCTATCGGTTGCCACATGATGGCTGGTCGCAGCATTACAGCTCGCCAAGGAGAGGATGAATGGCAAAGATTGATCAGACGCCTGCCTGGCAGGCGCTGGTGGCTCACGCTCAGCAGATCGGTAAGCAGCATCTGCGTGACATGTTCCACAGTGGAGAGGACCGCTATCGCCAGTTCAGCCGCGAAGCGGCGGGCTTGCGCCTGGATCTTTCCAAGCAGCGTTGGCAGAGCGATACCCTTGAATTATTGCTGGAGCTGGCCGAGCAGGCCGGTGTTCCTGAGGCCATTCAGCGGCTACTGAGCGGCGAACGCGTCAATATCAGCGAAGACCGTCCCGCATTGCACACGGCCTTGCGCCTGCCGGCTGATGCTAGCCTGGTGGTTGATGGCGAGGACCTGGTGCCTGCCGTACACGCGACTCTGAGCCATATGGATCAGATGGTGGAGCGGTTGCATGCTGGCCAGTGGCGTGGTGCTACCGGTAAATCGATCTGCGATGTGGTCAATCTCGGTGTCGGCGGTTCTGACCTCGGCCCGCTGATGGTGACCCATGCATTGTCGGACTTCCGGCCCGAAGTGACTCATCCGGTGGAGGTGCACTTCGCCTCGACCATGGATGGCTCTCAACTGGCCGACTATCTGGCGCGCTTCAATCCTGAGACGACGTTGTTTGTGCTGTCGTCCAAATCCTTTACCACCATCGATACCCTGTCCAATGCCAATACGGCACGTGACTGGCTGGTCAACCGGCTGGTCGGTGCGGGTCATCAGGAAGGCGTGGATGCCGAATTGGTCATGCACCAGCATTTCATCGGCGTCTCGGCCAGCCCCGAGAAGATGAATGAGTGGGGGATCGCAGAGGACCATCAGCTGGAGTTCTGGGAGTGGGTGGGAGGACGCTACTCGCTATGGGGTGGCATTGGACTGCCCATTGCATTGGTGATCGGCATGCAGGGCTTCCGTCGTCTGCTGGCGGGTGCGCACTCCATGGATCATCACTTCCAGACTGCATCGATGCAGGACAACCTGCCGGTAATGCTGGCGCTGGCGGGAATCTGGAACAATAACTTCCTCGACATTCGTGCCCACTCGATCCTGCCTTACGATGGTCGCCTTGAGTACTTTGCTGCCTATCTCGAACAGTTGGAGATGGAATCCAACGGCAAGTCGGTAACCAATGACGGCGACAGTGTCGACTATTCCACCTGTCCGGTGTTGTGGGGACAGTTGGGCCCCAATGCCCAGCATGCGTTCTATCAGTTATTGCACCAGGGCACCCAGGCCGTGGAGTGCGACTTCATCGCGCCACTGGTGCGTTATGATGATGTACCCGACCCTGCGACTCGTGAGCACCTCATGAGTCAGCACCGCTTGACGCTGGCCAACTGTTTCGCCCAATCCCGCGTACTGATGCTTGGCGACGATGCGATTGCCGATGATGGCCCGCGTCCCGAGCATAAGCGTTATCGTGGCAACCAGCCGTCGACTACGCTGCTGCTGGAGCGGCTGACGCCGGAGACGCTGGGCGCATTGATTGCTCTGTACGAGCACAAGGTATTTGTGCAGGCGACGATCTGGGGCATCAATCCCTTTGATCAGTGGGGCGTTGAACTGGGCAAGAAGATCGCCAACGAGACCCGTGACATTATTGAAGGGCGTCAGGGGCTCGATGATATGGATGCTTCGACCCGCGGTTTGATCGAGGCAACCTGGCGTGCCGGTGGAGAGTGATGCCGTTCTCGGCATTGGTTTGCTGGTAAAATATACAGGGTTTCAGTTATGCTGGACCAGACACCTGCGCCGCGGAAAGCCAGCGGCGTGCTATACCTGCATGGCTTCAACAGTGCTGGAGCGTCGCCCAAGGCGCGGTTGGTGAAGCAGGCATGTGAGCATCTCGGCCTCGACTGTTCAATACCGGATCTATCAGCATTGGCGAGTGTCGCGCTGGAAACAGCACAGAGTTGTCTTGAACAGCTCGGCCCACAGCCGATAGTGATGGGAAGCTCCATGGGTGGGTTTCTCGCCACGGTGTTGGCGCAGCGCAACGATCTGAGGGCCGTGCTGATCAATCCAGCGGTGCGACCGGTTTATCTGGTTGAGTCGTTGCTGGGCCAGCGCTTCGTTAATGAGTACACCGGCGAGCGCTTCAGCATCGAGCCGCGGCATCGCGATCAGGTTGCCGAGGTGACGCCGGAGCATATCGATGCCTGGCGCTACCTGCTGTTGGTTGTGACTCAGGACGAAACGCTTGATAGTGCCCAGACCGTAGCGGCCTATCGCGGCGCACGGATGCTGATTCACCCCGGTGGCGAACACGGCTTCGCGGCACTGGCCGACTACCTACCGGCGATGTTTGCCCATGCAGGTTACCAGCTGGAAGCTGGGAAGATTGGTCGGGTGGTGTGAGCTTGATGCTTCGCCGTCCGGCACGAGCCTTGTCACCATGATGATGGACCACGCATGACTCAATACAGTGCCAGTTCGATCGAGGTGCTCTCCGGGCTTGAGCCCGTGCGTAAGCGCCCCGGTATGTACACCGATACGTCCAGGCCCAATCACCTGGTGCAGGAAGTCATCGACAACAGTGTCGATGAGGCGCTGGCAGAATACGCCAACGAGATTTGCGTCAAGTTGCTTGCCGACGGCGGAGTGGAGGTCGAGGATAACGGCCGCGGCATGCCGATCGATATCCACCCCGAACATGGGGTCTCGGGTATCGAATTGATCATGACCCGGCTGCACGCCGGCGGTAAGTTCTCCTCCTCCAGCTACCGTTTTTCCGGTGGCTTGCATGGGGTTGGGGTATCCGTCGTCAATGCCTTGTCGCAGCGTCTCGAAGTCGAAGTGCTGCGCGATGGACAACGCCATGGCATGGCGTTCGAGCATGGCGATACGGTTTCGCCTCTTGAGGTCATCGGTACCGCCGCCAAGCGCGCTCGCGGTACCCTGGTGCGCTTCTGGCCTGAAACCAGTTACTTCGATAGCCCCAACCTCTCGATTTCACGGCTCAAGCATCTGTTGCGTGCAAAGGCCGTGCTCTGTCCGGGACTCAAGGTCGAACTGACCGAGGTCGACGGTACCGTTACCACCTGGCAATTCGAGGATGGCCTGCGCGATTACCTGGCGCAGACCACCGATGGCTATGAGGTCATACCGGTATCGCCCTTCGTAGGGCATTTTTCCGATGATGACCAGGCGGTGGACTGGGCGATTCAGTGGCTGCCGGAGGGCGGCGACTCGTTGATGGAAAGCTACGTCAACCTGATTCCCACTGCTCAGGGCGGTACTCACGTCAATGGCTTGCGCTCCGGGCTGCTTGAAGCGCTGCGCGAGTTCTGTGAATACCGCAGCATACTGCCGCGTGGCGTCAAGTTGACCGCCGAGGATCTCTGGGAGCGGGTCGCCTATGTGCTATCGGTGAAGATGCTCGACCCGCAGTTTGCCGGCCAGACCAAGGAGCGTCTGTCGTCACGCACTGTGGCGGGGTTCGTTTCCGGTGTGGTCAAGGATGCCTTCTCGTTGTGGCTCAACCACCATGTCGACCAGGCCGAGGCGCTGGCGGAAATGGTGATCAGCGCAGCCCAGCGGCGCCAGAAAAGCTCGAAAAAGGTCGCCCGCAAGAAGGTCACCTCCGGCCCGGCGTTGCCCGGCAAACTGGCCGACTGCAGTGGTCAGGACCCGGCGCTCAGCGAACTGTTTCTGGTCGAGGGTGACTCGGCCGGTGGCAGCGCCAAGCAGGCACGTAACCGTGAGAGCCAGGCGATCCTGCCGCTGCGCGGCAAGATCCTCAATACCTGGGAAGTCGAATCTCACGATATCTATGGCTCTCAGGAAGTTCATGATATCGCGGTCGCCATCGGCATGGACCCGGTCAGCGAGGATCTGTCCAAGCTGCGCTACCACAAGATCTGTATCCTCGCCGATGCCGACTCCGACGGCCTGCACATCGCGACGCTGCTGTGTGCCCTGTTCGTGCGTCATTTTCCGGCGCTGGTCGATGCTGGCCATGTGTTTGTCGCCATGCCCCCGCTGTACCGCATCGACCTCGGCAAGGAAGTCCACTACGCGCTTGATGAAAGTGAGAAGGCGGCGATCCTCAAGCAGCTCGAAAGCAAGCGCGGCACTCCCAACGTTCAGCGCTTCAAGGGCCTCGGCGAAATGAGTCCGCTACAGCTGCGCGAGACGACCATGGCAGTGGAAACCCGCCGCCTGGTACAGCTCACCCGCACCGAAGGCGACGGCACCATGGAAATGATGGACATGTTGCTGGCGAAGAAACGCGCCGCCGACCGCAAGAGCTGGCTCGAGGACTACGGCAACCTCGCCGATCTGGAAATATGATGACGAGGGAAGGGAAAGAGCGAAGAAGGAAGAGGAAAGAGGGAAGAGTAAAAAGCTGAGAACTGAGGGCTGTAATTGGCCTCGAATTCGGCTCGAGGGCAGTGGGCTTCCATCTCACGGAAAACAGCTCGACACTCGTTTCTTCCTTCTTGTTTCTTACGTCTTCCTTCTTACTTCTTCTGTCTTTACGAAAGTCACAGGGAAAGGGTCACTATATGACCATGGACATTCAGGTCGCGGAGGGGGATGTCGAACGTTTATCCCTGCGCGAATATACCGAAAAGGCGTATCTCGATTATTCGATGTACGTGATCCTCGACCGGGCCTTGCCGCATATCGGCGATGGTATGAAACCGGTACAGCGGCGCATCATCTACGCCATGCGCGAGCTGTCGTTGACGGCCAATGCCAAGTACAAGAAGTCGGCGCGTACCGTGGGTGATGTGCTGGGTAAGTTTCACCCGCACGGTGACAGTGCCTGTTACGAAGCCATGGTGTTGATGGCCCAGGCGTTCAGCTATCGCTATCCGCTGGTCGATGGACAGGGTAACTGGGGTAGTCCGGATGATCCCAAGTCCTTCGCCGCCATGCGTTATACCGAGGCGCGACTGTCGCGCTTCTCCGAAGTACTGCTCTCCGAACTGGGCCAGGGTACCGTCGATTGGACGCCCAACTTCGATGGCACCATGAATGAGCCGGTGGTACTGCCGGCGCGGCTTCCGCATGTACTGCTCAACGGTGGCACCGGTATCGCCGTCGGTATGGCCACTGATATTCCTCCGCACAATGTGCGCGAGGTGGTGGAGGCGACCTGCCATGTACTGCGCAATCCCGGTGTGACTACCGCTGACTTGATGCAGTATCTGCCGGGCCCGGACTTTCCCACTGACGCCGAGATCATTACCCCGCGTGCCGACCTGCGCAAACTCTACGAGAGTGGTCGCGGCTCGGTGAAACTGCGCGCACGCTATACTCAGGAAGAAGGGCAGGTGGTCATCACCTCGGTGCCTTACCAGGTCAGCGGTGCCAAGGTGCTGGAGCAGATCGCCGCGCAGATGCAGGCCAAGAAGCTGCCGATGGTCGCCGACCTGCGTGACGAGTCGACCCATGAGGAGCCAACACGGCTGGTGATTGAGCCGCGCTCCAATCGGGTCGATATCGAGTCGTTGATGGCGCACCTGTTTGCCACCACCGATCTCGAGAAGAATGTTCGCGTTAACCTCAACGTGATCGGCCTCGACGGACGGCCACGGGTCATGCCGTTGCCGGAGATGCTCGGTGAATGGCTGAACTTCCGTCGCACCACTGTGCGTCGGCGCCTCGAGCACCGCCTGGGCAAGGTACAGGATCGTCTGCACATCCTTGAAGGCCTGCTGATTGCCTACCTCAATATCGATGAAGTCATCCGCATTATTCGCGAGGAGGACGAGCCGAAGACTGCGTTGATGGAAGCCTTCGGTATCTCCGAGCGTCAGTCGGAAGCGATCCTCGAGCTGCGTCTGCGTCACCTGGCCAAGCTCGAGGAAATGAAGATTCGTACCGAGCAGGACGAACTCGAAGCGGAGCGCAAGCACCTCGAGAGCCTGTTGGGCAGCGAAGCGAAGATGACCAACCTGATCGAGAAGGAACTGCGCGAGGCCGGAGAGGAGTATGGCGATGCACGTCGCTCGCCGATCGTCGAACGTGAGGATGCCAGGGCGCTGTCCGAAGTTGAGTTGGTCGGTGCTGACCCGGTGACGGTGGTGCTGTCCGAGAAGGGCTGGATTCGTGCTGCCAAGGGTCATGACATTGATCCTTCGGGGCTGTCCTACAAGGCAGGTGACCGCTTCCTGTTGGCGGCGCGAGGCAAGACCAATCAGCCGCTGGTGCTGCTCGACGATACCGGTCGCGCCTATACTCTGCCGACCCACCAGTTACCCAGTGCCCGTGGGCAGGGGGAGCCGGTGACCGGTAAGGTTAACGTCTCGGCGGGTGCGCATCTGGTTGGCGTGATGTTGTCGGCTCCCGAAGGCCGTTTCCTGTTGGGATCTGATGGTGGTTACGGATTTGTTGCCAAGCTTGGGGACCTGACCGGCAAGAACCGCTCGGGCAAGGCTGCACTGAGTCTGCCCAAAGGCTGCAATGTGATGCCGCCGGTGGAGCTACCCAGCGGCGAGGATCTGAGCGTTGCAGTGGTCTCCAACGAAGGACGACTGCTGATCTTCTCGCTGGATCAGTTGCCTGAATTGTCCAAGGGCAAGGGCAACAAGATGATCGATATCCCCGGTGCACGGGCCGCGAGACGCGAGGAATTCGTGCGCGGTATGGTGGTGTTGGCGGCGGGAGATGCGTTGGTCATCCATTCCGGCAAGCGTAAGTTGACGCTGAAGAATTCCGAGTTGGACTATTACCGTGGCGATCGCGGGCGGCGAGGCAGCAAGTTGCCGCGTGGCCTGCAGAAGGTCGATATGCTTGAGCGTCTGGACGGCAACGGCTGATTCGGTACGAGCATCAAGGGTGGTTTTAAACGCCGGCCACTGGTTCCCCAGTGGCCGGCGTTCTTCATGTGCCGCTGCAGCTATGTCACATAAGGCGCCGCACGTGATGGGCCCGACACTCGGACGTTTCCCAGCAGTAGCGTAAATCCGGTATCCTCAACTCATTGCCTTGCCGCCGACTCCCGAGGCGGCCATCTATACGGCTGAAACAGGAAAACCATGACTCGAAGAATCCTGATGCGCGCAACCGGCCAGGCTCGGCCCGGACAATTGGCAGAACTGGGCAAGACTCTGGCGCGGAGTGGCGCGCGGCTGCTGGATATCAACCAGAGTGTCACCTTCGGTATCGTTTCGCTGGAAGCGGTAGTGGCGTTGGATCACGAGGCCGAGCTGGAATCGGCGCTGGCGGCTACCGGCACTGACCTTGGCCTTGATGTGCAGGCGATCCAGGTCAGCGCCGAGGAATATCATCGCTGGAGTGAAAACCAGAGCCAGCCGCGGCTGATCATGACGCTGTTGGCGCCCCGAATTCCGGCAGGCATCCTCGCTGAGGTTGGCGCGTTGACGGCCGAACACGGTCTGACAGTCGAGCTGATTCACCGCCTATCCGGCCGTGAGCCGCTGGATGGTGAGGCGCCACAGCAGGGCAGTTGTGTCGAGTGTTGGCTGCGCGGCCCCGATGCGGACATTCTGGCGTTGCGCGAAAAAGCGCTGGCGCTGGGCGCAGCACATGGTGTCGATATCGCCCTTCAGGAAGATTGCATCTGGCGAACTCATCGCCGTCTGGTGTGCTTCGACATGGACTCGACCTTGATCAAGGCCGAAGTTATCGATGAATTGGCGCGTCGCCATGGCGTCTATGACGAAGTGGCCGAGGTGACTGAACGTGCCATGCGTGGTGAGCTCGACTTCCAGCAGAGCTTTCGCGAGCGTATGGCAAAGCTCAAGGGGCTCGACGAGTCAGTGCTGGCCGAGATCGCTGCTGAGCTGCCGCTGATGGATGGTGTCGAGACACTGATGGCCCAGCTCAAGCGTCTGGGTTACCGCACCGCGATTCTGTCGGGCGGCTTTACCTATTTCGCCCGCTATCTGCAGCAGCGGCTCGGTTTTGATGAGATCCACGCCAACGAGCTGGTCATCGAGAACGGCAAGGTCACCGGCGAAGTGCGGGAGCCGATTGTCGATGCAGATCGCAAGGCCTTGTTGCTGCGTGAGATTGCCGAGCGCGAGGGTATTCGCATGGAGCAGACCATTGCCGTTGGCGATGGTGCCAATGACCTCAAGATGCTCGCTGAGGCCGGTCTCGGTATTGCCTTCCGTGCCAAGCCAATGGTCAGACAACAGGCGCGTCAGAGTATTTCAACGCTGGGGCTGGATGCCGTGCTTTACCTGATTGGCTACCGCCAGTCAGACCTGGAGGCATGACGGGATGGCCGTGACCCTGGATGATTGGCGTGCACGTTTCGAACGACTGCGGGCCAACAAGCTCTTTGAACTTTCCGTTATCGCCATCATCATCTTTTCGGCCTTGCTGATCGGCGCCAAGACCTATGAGGAAACGTCCCGTTTTCACCAGGTTCTGCTGGTGCTGGATACGGCCGTTACGGTGTTCTTTCTGGTCGAGCTGCTGATCCGCATGGCGGCAGAAAAGCGCCCGCTCGACTTCTTCAAGAAGGGCTGGAATGTCTTCGATTTCCTGATCGTTGCCGCCAGCCTGGTGCCGCTGGACGACTCGGAGCTGGTGCTGCTGGCACGCCTGCTGCGTATCTTCCGGGTGCTGCGTCTGGTGTCGATGGTTCCTGAACTGCGCATCCTGATGGTGGCGCTGTTCAAGTCGATTCCACGCATGGGCTACGTGGTTCTGCTGATGTTCATCATTTTCTACATCTATGGTGCTTTGGGCAGTTTCCTGTTCGTGGATGTGGACCCCGGTTTGTGGGGCAATATTTCCCTGGCCATGCTGACGCTATTCCAGGTCGCGACCTTCGAGAGCTGGGCCACAGCGGTGCTGTATCCCGCCATGGAGCATTACCCCTACGCCTGGATCTATTTCCTGACCTTCATCTTCCTGAATGCTTTTGTGTTCCTGAACATGATGATCGGCATCGTACTGGATGTGATGCAGAAGGAGAGCGTGGCTATCGAGCTGGAAAGTGGAGAGGGCGAGGCGGCTGAACTGCATGGCTTGCGTAAAGATGTGCGCGAACTGCGCGACCAGTTGAATCGCATGGAAGGGCTCTTGCAGCGGCGTGACTGATCATGTCTCTTCTTCAGCAGCACAGCACAGCACAGCACTGCCGCTGATGCGCTGGATACACCCTGCTGGCCCGGCGCTGATCTACGTAGGCTGACCTATGTAGGCTGAGTCTGAGGATGAGGCGCCAGGCATGGCGGATGGCCGGGAGAGGAATTCCTCCCGGCTTTTTTACGAGCGGCCTTTCTAGAGCTCTTCTGCCATGCAATTGGCGTAGAAGGTCACGGACGCAGGCCAGTCCGAGAATACGGCGCGCACGCCAACATCACGAGCCAGAACGTCGAGACTGACCATCTTGTCGCCGTCATTGTTGATGACATTGTCAGTCGTCTGGTGATACCAGGCGCCGTCTTCCGTGAGCGGAGCAGAGCGCTCGAATGACCAGGCGATCAGGTCGAGTCCCGCCTCATTGGCTTGCTCTGCGTAGACCGATGGCACAATGGGGTGGTCGGCGTCGTCACTCTCGGCCAGCAACATCCACATCGGCGGTGCCAGAATCTTCACCCCCATATCGGCCAGCTCCTGCATCGATGGCTTCCAGCTGTCCGGATTACTGACATCGAAATCCGGCTGGGTATCGCGGTCGTCGAGAAATACGGCTTGCTCGCCGAATTCCGTATTGTCGACCCAGTAGCGAACGTCATCCAGCAGGAATGACTGCGGGAAAACATCGCTGGGATCGACGCCCGCCGCTACATACTCATCGATCAGCTTCTGCGCATAATCCTGCTGAGTCATGCCGTCGAAGGGCATTTCGACTGTCGGCGTCTTGAGTTCAGGTACCATCTTAACGCCCAGCGACTTGAACAGCTCGATGCTCTCGGCGTGAGTCATCAGGGTACCGCGGCTGGAGTAAAGCTCGGTACGCCAGCGGGGATTGCCGGCCATGTACGCTTCGAGTGTATCGGCTTCCGTGTTGACACCGTCCATGCGCCCTTCGAGGGTCTTGAACTCAGCCAGCGTGATGTCGCTGGTGGAGCACAGGATATCCTCGGCATTGGTCAGCTTGCCATCGGTGCTGTACTCGGGAGGTACGCTACACTGTTCGGCCAGTGGGGTTTCCAGAATGTTGGTCGTGGAGTGCAGGTCACTCTGTGAGTGACGGCACACCAGTTCCTTGTCTTCGGTGAAGGCCACATCACACTCCAGAGCCCCGGCTCCCATGCGTGCTGCAGCAAGCCAGGATTCGCGGGTATGCTCCGGGAACATCATCGGCGCGCCGCGATGGCCTATGCTGAAATCACTGCGTTCATACACAGTAAGGTCTGCGGCGCATTGCTCAAGGCGTGACTTGAGTTTTGCCGACTGCGTGTTGTCCTCGTCCATATCGTCGACCAGGAAAAACGGGCGTGGGCCGAGACTAACCGGCATGGCACTGGACTGTGCCTTGTTGTCATCGCTGAGGGCTTCGGGCTCTGCCAATGCCGCGCCGCTGAAGGCCAGCGATAGGGGGAGCGCCGTGAACATCAGCAGGCGGCAGGGCTCAAGCCATACAGCATTGAAAGGCAACGGCATATACTTCTCCTTATGGGATTTGGTCATTCCTGACAGGCGGGCCCGCTGCTATTGGACGCTCAGGCCTGGCTCAGCCTGTCAGTCTAGAAGATGCCGTGTGACAGTGTTATGGCAGTTCGCTGGGGAGCCCCGGGAGGGGCCGACATTCATTGCTACCAATCCCTTCAATCCTTGCTACCAACCCCCTCGATACAATGAGAAGTTGACAACGATGCCCAGTCCTGATTTTCTAGGGGGTATGAATATGACATATCGCAACCTCGAACTAAGCCTACGACTACTAGCCCGCCTTTGATGCGCGCTGGGTAATGCCCTTGCATTACCGAAATGTCAGGTTTCAGTCGAGGTTGTTTACATGTCCACCACCAATGCCTACCACGTCATGAACGTCTGCTCCTGTCAGATCGTTGTTTCGTCTCGCGCGATTGACGTAAAGGTGGCGTGGTCCGATTCCACAACGCCCCGTCTGTCTTCTGACAGTCGGGGCGTTGTCATTTCTGGCGCTGGCCGAAAGGCCAGCAGCCCATCACAACTCTTCGTTCAACCACAGAGCGGTTGGACCGCTGCACACACCCGGAGAAGCTGCCATGATGCTCAATGATCCTTCCAGGAAATATCGTCCCTTTGTCGCGGTTGACCTCCCTGACCGTCAATGGCCCAGTCGACGCATCGAGACGCCACCGGCGTGGTGTAGCGTTGATCTGCGCGATGGCAACCAGGCGTTGATCGATCCCATGGACCTGGAGCGTAAGCAGCGTTTCTTCGACATGCTGGTCAAGATCGGTTTCAAGGAGATCGAGGTCGGCTTCCCTTCTGCATCGCAGACAGACTTTGACTTCGTGCGCAGTCTGATCGAGGAAGGTAAGGTGCCGGACGATGTCACTATTCAGGTGCTGACCCAGGCGCGCCCCCATCTCATCGAACGTACTTTCGAATCGCTCAAGGGTGCGAAGCAGGCCATCGTGCACGTCTACAACGCGACCGATCCGGTATTCCGCAAGGTGGTGTTCAACGTCAATCGCGCCGAGTGCATCGATATCGCTGTGACCGCTACCCGGCAGATTCGTGAGCTGATGGATGCGGCACCGGAGACCGACTGGACCTTCCAGTACTCACCAGAGCTTTTCACTACGACCGAGATGGATTTCGCGGTGGAAATCGTCAATGCCGTGAGTGCCACCTACGGCGCGACGGCTGACAAGCGAATGATCGTCAATCTGCCGGCCACGGTGGAGTGCGCGACACCGAACAACTACGCCGATCAGATCGAATGGTTCTGCCGCAATGTCGAGCACCGCGACCACCTGATTGTCAGTGTGCACCCGCATAACGATCGAGGCACCGGGGTAGCTGCCGCAGAGCTGACGTTGATGGCGGGGGCCGACCGGGTCGAGGGTACGCTGTTTGGTAATGGCGAGCGTACCGGTAACGTCGATATCGTGACTCTGGCCATGAACCTCTATACCCAGGGTGTACACCCAGGACTCGACTTCTCCAACATCACGCCGATCATGCGTGAGGTGGAGTATTGCAACCAGTTGCCGGTCCATCCGCGCCATCCCTACGTCGGCGACCTCGTGTTTACGGCCTTCTCCGGGTCTCATCAGGATGCGATCAAGAAGGGCATGGCGGTTCGCAAGGACAGCCCGGATGATGTGTGGGCAGTACCGTATCTGCCCATCGACCCACTCGACGTGGGCCGTAGTTACGAAGCGGTGATTCGCGTCAACAGCCAGTCGGGCAAGGGCGGGGTTTCCTATCTGCTCGAGCAGGAACACGGCATCGAGCTGCCGCGTCGTCTGGCGATGGAGTTCAGCACGGTGGTGCAGGATGTCGCCGATCGCATCGGTAAGGAAATCACTTCCGAGATGGTCTACCAGGCCTTTGTTGACGAGTATCTGGCCAAGACTTCTCCCTATGCGCTGGTCAGCCACCGCCTGTCATCCGAGCCGGATAGTCCGACCGTGACTCTCGAAGCGGTGATCAGCAAGGAAGATGACCGACAGACCATCAGCGCCCAGGGCAATGGCCCTCTTGCGGCCTTCATCAAGGCGCTCGCGGCGCAAGGACACGATGTCGAGATCATCGACTACCATGAGCACTCCCGCGGTCAGGGCGCCGATGCGGAAGCCATCGCCTATGTGGAAGTGCGCGTTGGCGACGAGTCGGTCTTCGGTGTAGGTACCGACGAGAGCATTACCAGCGCCTCGATCAAGGGCGTACTGAGCGCGGTAAACCGCAAGCTGTCCACCGGCATCGTCGCGCCCAACGTGACAGCCGATACGGTTGTCTGAGAAGGGAAGTTGTAAGAGGTCAGAAGCAAGAGGTCAGAGAGGTCAGAAGTAGCCAATACTTGGTGCTGACGGCTTCTCTTTCCTCTTGTTCCTTCTCCTTGTCTCTTCTCTCTTCCCTCTGCCTATAGCGGTGTCTTGCTCGCTTCGCCGGGAATCTCTCGAGCCAGCGTTGGCATCAGAAAGCCGGGAAGTCGGGTACGTAGCTCCGCTATCAGTGCTTCGGCGGTCTCGTCACTCACGGCAAAATGGGCGGCACCGGCAACCGGGTCGAAGGCGTGCAGGTAATAGGGCAGGACGCCAGCCTCGAACAGTCGTTCAGACAGTGCTTCGAGGCTATCGACATCATCGTTGACGCCTCTCAGGATCACGCTCTGGTTGAGCAGTGTGACGCCCGCAGCCTTGAGCCGTGCACAGGCGGCAATCACCGCGTCGTCGATCTCGTTGGCATGGTTGATATGCAGCACCATGACCTTCTGCAGGCGAGTGCTGGCTAACCAATCGAGCATGATGGCATCGACGCGATCGGGGATCACCACCGGCAGGCGGGTATGCAGGCGCAGACGCTTGAGATGGCGAATGCTATCCAGTTTCTCCACCAGCCAGGCAAGCTGGCGATCGCTTGCAGCGAGGGGGTCACCACCGGAAAGAATTGCCTCGCGCAGACTGCTGTCATCACGCAGGTAGTTGAGTGTGTCTTCCCATTGGCTGCGCGATGGCGCGTTGTCGTCGTAAGGGAAGTGACGCCTGAAGCAATAGCGGCAGTTGACCGCACAGGCGGGACTGGCGATCAACAACACACGACCGGCGTACTTGTGAATCAGGCCGCGTCGGGCCGTGTGTTGCGCTTCTTCGAGCGGGTCGGTGACAAACCCGGGGGAAGTGTCGGCCTCGCTGGCCAGCGGTAATACCTGACGCAACAGCGGGTCCATGGGGTCACCGGTCCGCATACGCGCAGCAAATGCTTCGGGGACTCGGACCTCGAACAACTCATGACCTTCAAGGGCCCCGGCCATATAGGCAGGGTCGAGCCCCAGCCGTTGGCACAAGTCACGGGGATCGCGAATGGCACCGGCCAGTTGGCGTCGCCAACTCCCCGGTTCAGGCCATGGAGCGTCACTGCCGTCGGGAGAGCAATTGCTGGGTGAGCAATGCAAAAGCATCGGGCTTCGGGTTATCATGCGTGCCACCCATTGATACGCGCGGGGGCTGTTGCCCCGTGAATTGTCTGCTTTGTGTCGCCCGCCGCCAGAGGCTGGGCAGGGCACTGATAGGAAAGAGAACTCATGGCGAACTATTCTACCAACGAATTCAAGGGCGGTCTGAAGGTAATGCTGGACGGGGACCCCTGTGCCATCGTCGAGAATGAATTCGTCAAGCCCGGCAAGGGCCAGGCCTTCAACCGCGTCAAGCTGCGTAACCTGATCAGTGGTCGGGTCTGGGAGCGCACTTTCAAGTCAGGTGAATCCCTTGAAGGCGCCGATGTAATGGATCTCGACATGGAGTACCTGTACACCGATGGTGACATGTGGCACTTCATGAAGACCGATGGCTCTTTCGAGCAGTACGCGGTCGAGAAGAAGGCGCTGGGTGATACCGGCAAATGGCTCAAGGAGCAGGTGGTCTATACCATCACGCTGTGGAACGACAATGCCATCTCCGTGTCGCCGCCGAACTTCATTGAGCTGGAAGTCGTCGAGACCGATCCGGGCCTCAAGGGTGATACCGCTCAGGGCGGCTCCAAGCCAGCGACCCTGTCTTCCGGTGCCGTGGTTCGTGTGCCGCTGTTCATCAACCAGGGCGAAGTCCTGCGTATTGATACTCGTAGCGGTGATTACGTCTCTCGCGCTTGAGGCCACGCTTGCATGGTATCCAACGAAGGCCACGCTTTGCGTGGCCTTCGTTGTTTGGTGCCAGCTGAATCCAGCACAGGAAGGAGCAGCAACGCAATGATCGCATGGCAGCCGACGGCAACCATCGACACCTTGCGCCAGCGCGCGCGGCTTATGGCAGTAGTGCGGGGCTTTTTTGCCGAGCGTGATGTGCTGGAAGTCGAGACGCCGGTATTGGGGCAGGGCGGTAGTACCGATATCCATCTGGCCTCGCTCAGCTGCGAGGCGCTGACGCCGACTGGGCGTCAACGCCTGTGGCTGCAGACTTCACCCGAGTTCGCCATGAAACGCCTGCTTGCAGCGGGCAGTGGTCCTGTCTATCAGATCGCGCGCAGCTTCCGTGATGGCGAAGTGGGGCGTCGACACAACATCGAGTTCAGCATGCTCGAGTGGTATCGACCCGGTTGGTCGCTGGCGCAACTGCTCGATGAGACACAGGAACTGATTCGAACGCTGCTGGCTACCGACCCTGGTCCGACCCGCCAACAGAGCTACCGTGATCTGTTTATTGCTAATCTGGCGCTGGACCCTTTTACGGTGGAGCTGGAAGATCTGCGCCAGTTGGCCACTCTACATGGCCAGCTCGATATGGCAGCGGCGGCGCGGGACGATTGCCTGGACTTGCTGATGAGCCTCGTGATCGAGCCGAAGCTGGGGCACTCGGGGCTTGACGTGGTGGTCGACTATCCCGCCACTCAGGCGGCACTGGCGCGGCGTCACCGAGACCCACGTGATGGTGAGTGGGTCGCGTCACGCTTCGAGATCTACCTGAGAGGAATCGAACTCGCCAACGGTTACGATGAGTTGACCGATGCTACCGAGCAGCGCCAGCGTTTCGCTGCCGACAATGCCGACCGGCGTACGCTGGGACTGCCGGAAGTGGACAGCGACGAGCGTCTTCTGGCGGCGCTTGAGGCGGGAATGCCCGAGGGTAGTGGCGTGGCCCTCGGGCTCGATCGATTGATTCAACTGGCGCTGGGTAGGGAGCGGTTGGAGGAGGTTATCGCCTTCGCTACACCAGTTTGTTAGTCGGACGCGTCACCACTGGCGAGCTGCTGTCCCATCCGCACTTCAATGCCGCCGTCTCTGGCGGGTGAGATGGCGTCGAAGTCCACTTGATTGGCGAAGGCCATGACCACGGTGGAGCCCAGCTTGAAACGGCCCATCTCGGCGCCACGCTCGAGGGTGATTGGCCGATCGAAACGGACGCGCTCGACACGGCCGGACAGTGGCGTTACCTGGCCACTCCATACCGTCTCTATGGCCGCCACGATCATCGCGCCCACCAGCACCATGACCATCGGTCCCTGCTCTGTATCGAAGTGACACACCAGGCGCTCATTGCGCGCGAACAGGCCAGGCACATAGCGAGTGGTAGCGTCGTTGACCGAGAACAGCCGGCCGGGTACGTAAACCATTTCGGTCAGAGTGCCGGTCAAGGGCATATGTACGCGGTGGTAGTCGCGTGGGGACAGGTAAACGGTAGCAAAGCTGCCATTGCGATAGTCGCTGGCGCGAAGTGGGTCACCGCCGAGCAGGTCACTGACGCTGAAGCGATGCCCCTTGGCCTGGATCAGGCGACCTTCTTCGATGCGGCCCCATTGTGACAGGGTGCCATCTGCGGGACACAACAACCCTTCTTCCAATGGTCGCGCATCGGCCTTGAGCGCACGAGTGAAGAAGGCGTTGAAGGTGGGGTAGACCTCGGGGTCCTCTTCCACTGCCTCGCTCATATCGACCTTGAACTGCTTGATGAACAGTTTGACCAGAGCATTCTTCAGCCAGCCGATACGGCACTCGGCCAGACAACCGACCAGACGCGAAAGCAGGTGATGGGGAATGGGGTACTGGAGTAGAGCAAACAGCTTGGCGGCGGTCACAATAGCGGATCTCTGAATGGTTTTGCGGGCCTGAATGGTTTCGCAGGCAAAGTATAAGGGAGGTGCCTGAGTCGGGCTACGAGTTGTAAAGAGGTGAGAGTTGAGAGGGAAGACGTAAGTAACCCCGAAGACCGAAGCCACCAGCAGTCAAGGGCTTTCGGCTGCTGGTGGCTTCGAGACGTTACTCAAGATTCATGGCTCACAGCTCGATACTCGTTGCTGCATCTGGTGTGCCCCTGAAAAAGTAGACACCTCGGTTTAGGCCGCCAACTCGTAGTCCCTGGGTGTTAATCCGCCCAGGGTCTCGTGAGCGCGGACTCCATCGTAGTACTCTTCAATGTAGTATTTCACCGCCTTCTTCATTTCCTCACGCGTCACCAGCCCCAGATGATGCAGCCACTCCCGCTTCATCAGAGAAAAGAAACTCTCTGCACAGGCGTTGTCCCAACAGTTCCCTCGCCGAGACATGCTGATCGTAAAGCCGGCCCCATTCAGTGTTTTCAGCACGTCCTCACTGCGATACTGAGCTCCCTGATCTGAGTGGAACAGGCTGTCTCCCTCAGTGATCGACCGCCAGCTCAGCGCCTCCACTACAGCTTCTTTCACCAGGGTGGCATCCACCTGAGGGCTGCAGGCATGACCGACCACGCGACGCGAGTACAGGTCCATGACCGTAGCAATGTAGAGCCAGCCTTCCTGACACCGAACCTGAGTGATGTCCGATACCCAGACACGGTCAGGCTCGTCGACACAGAAGCCTCTGTTGAGCAGATTGGGGCGTACCGGGATACCGGGCTTTGGTTTGCGCCAACCAGGGCGAGGAGCTGTCACAGAGCGATATCCCATGCGCTGAAGCAGTCGTTGGACTCGGTTCTGGCTGCAGATGAAGCCTGACTGCACTGCGGAATACCAGAGCTTGCGGTAGCCGGGAATCCCATGCTGCTGCTCAGCTTCCTGATGCAGAAACATCGACAGTGCTTGATTGGCCTGGCAGCGCTTCGATGGCGTCCTGGACGCCCAGCGATAGAAGCCGGATCGAGACACTCCGAGTACTTTGCACATCATGGCGACCGGATATTGATCACCATGAAAACGCTGGATGAAGCGGAACCTTACTTCATGCCCTTGGCAAAGTACTCTTCGGCCTTTTTTAGGATCTCTACCTCCAGCTCCTTGCGTGCCAACTGCTTGCGGAGCTGGCGGTTCTCGCGTTCGAGGTCAGCCAGGCTCTTCGAGGCTCCCCGGTTGGGCAGTGGCTTCTGATCCTTCTCATGAGTCGACACGTGCTCTCTCCTCCACCGTTCAAGGACACTGGTAGGTACGTCGAACCTGGCAGCAATGACCGTTTGGGAATCCGCCGATTCCAGAGAGCACTGAACCACATGCTGCTTGAATTCAGGCGTATACCGACGACGTGTACGTAGAAGCATGACACCTCTCCTCATCCTGTAAAGGGAGGTGTCTACAAAATCGGGGGCATAGCAATCTTGCTTCTTACCTCTTACCTCTTACCTCTTACCTCTTGTTTCTTACGTCTTCTCGATCGATGTATCGTCGCGGTTGCCCCATTCCTGCCAGGAGCCTGGGTAGGCGCGGATCCTGTCGAAGCCCAACGCCTTACCCACCAGCCAGGTAAAGCCGCTGCGGTGATGGCTCTGGCAGTGAGTGACCACTTGCATATCCGGAGTCAGGCCCATGGCCTGTAATTCGGTAATCAGTTCGGCGTAGTCGCGGATGCGAAGTGAGCGCTCACGATCCATGGCGGCGGTCCATTCCATATTGACCGCGCCGGGGAGGTGTCCGAGGTGCTTGTTGTTGCCCTTGAGGCCGGCATACTCATCGGGGGATCGGGCATCCCAGATCGCAAAGCCTTCCGTGCCCAGTCGTTCGTTGATTTCGAGACGATCGATGGCAACCTCGGGGCGCAGAATCTCGGCTTCATAGCGGCCTGGTGAAGGCTGGTGGGTTTCCGTGGACTGAGGAAGTCCCGCCGCGCGCCAGGCATGGATGCCACCGTTGAGATAGGAATAGCGACGGTGACCGATCAACTCGAGAGTCCACAGTAGGCGGCCTGCCCAACCACCGCCTTCATCGTCGTAGGCGACCACATGTGTGTCACGAGTCAGTCCCAGCGACGAGAACAGCTCAGACAGTGCTTCCACATCCGGAACCTCATTGGGTACCTTGCCGCTACCCTTGAGCAGGCGTCGATGATCGAGAAACAGTGCACCGGGAATATGACCCTCGGTGTAGCTTTCCGGCTTCATCGGCACATCGATGATCAGGACGTCCTCGTGGCCGAGGGCATCGGCCACGGCTTCCGGCTCAACAATCAGCGGCAGTAGGTTGTCTTCCGAGCTCATGTGGTTCTCCCCGTCAGGTGTCGTTATCCAGACTATCGATGATACGACGATAACTGGCAAAGCGTTCGGGATGAATCTCTCCGCGCTCGACAGCTTCAAGCAGGGCGCAACCGGGTTCCTGTCTGTGGCGGCAGTCGCGGAAGCGGCAAAGCCCTATCAACGGTTGGAACTCGATAAACCCCTCTGTCACCTGACGCTCGTCGAGGTGGATCAGTCCAAACTCCCGTATCCCCGGGGAATCGATCAACTCGCCACTGGCGAGCTGGTCATCCGGTGCCGGCAAACGGTAGAGCTGTGCGGTGGTGGTGGTATGGCGACCCTTGCGGCTGTCGGTCGACAGTTCGCCGATGCGCAACTGTTCATCCGGCAGCAGATGGCCGATCAACGAGGACTTGCCGACACCACTCTGGCCGACGAACACCGATGTTCTTCCCGCCAGCTGCGCATACAGTGGCTGCATGCCGCCTTCGCTGGACGTCGACGTGGCGACTACCGAGTAACCCAGTGACTCGTAGCGTGACAGCAGTTCGCGCAGCTCGCCGCCGTCTTCCGGCAACAGGTCGATCTTGTTGAGCACCAGCACCGGTTTGATGCCGGTGGCTTCAGCGGCCACCAGGTAACGGTCGATCAACCCCGCATGAGGCTCGGGTTCCACTGCGAACACGATCAGGATCTGGTCGATGTTGGCCGCAACCGGTTTGAGCAGGCCACGCATATCGGGGCGCTCAAGGACATTGTCTCGCTCACCACGAGCCACTACGACGCCACTGCCGTCCTCACCCTGACGCCAGATCACTCGATCACCGGTGACCAGCCCTTCGAGGTTGGCGCGTAGGTGACAACGCGTCGGCGTCTCTCCGCTATGCTCAGCGATATCCAGAGTGCGACCGAAGTGAGCGATCACGCGACCATTCCGCTCGCTGCCATACTCGCCAGCGGCCAGCTTGCCGTCGTCTTCATCCTGACGTTTGGCCGCACGTTTGGCGCGCTCGGCCTGAACCTTCTCGATGCGCCAGCGCTGCTGACGACTTAGTTTACGTTTGCTCATCCGGGGGCTGCAGTCGTTGAAATCGGTGAAATAAGACGATGCCAGCGGCAAGGCCCGGTAAATCGTGACGTTCCGTTCAGGGTGCTGGTATGCACTGTACCTGTGCGGATCGGATCTGTGTGAATTGCATGCTGTGAATCGTACCTTGGTGAATTATACCTTTGTGCAGAGTGTGGCGTCTTGTAGTCGGCAGGATTTCAGCGCGTTTCAGCTGACTGATGATTCAGTGGATGTTCGCCAGACCTGGCGATTGTTCGATTCAAGGCGTGACTGATCTATTCGAAGTGTGGCTGATCTATTCGAAGTGTGGCTGAACCAGCACGGTTCTGAACCCGGCCTACAGGATGTTGTCGATAGCTCATTGTTTATAGCTCATTGTTTATAGCTCATTGTCGATCGCTTGTTGTTGATCGCTTGTTGGTGAAAGCCTGTTGTCCAAAGCCCGTTGTCACCGGGCCGGCGGTGTCGTGTAGACTCGTCGCCATATTTTTGTCTCGGTATACCCGAGGAAGCCAGGGAAGATGTCCATGTCTGACAATACACAAGGGTCCACTGCTACCCAGAACTCGCCGCGCTCCGATCTACTGGTGTGGATCGATCTCGAGATGACGGGTCTCGACCCGCAGCGTGAGCGCATCATCGAGGTGGCGACGCTGGTCACCGATGGCGATCTACAGGTGATCGCCGAGGGGCCCGTGATTGCCGTGCATCAGAGTGACAGCCTGCTGGAGGGGATGGACGAGTGGAACACTCGGACCCATGGTGGTTCAGGCCTGACCGAGCGTGTACGCAGCAGTCGCATTGAACCCGGTGAGGCCGAGCGTCAGACACTGGCGTTTCTGAGTCAATATGTGGTCCCCGGCACTTCGCCAATGTGCGGCAACTCGATTCACCAGGACCGCCGATTCCTCGAGCGGGAAATGCCCGAACTATGGGCATTCTTCCATTATCGTAATCTGGATGTCTCTACGCTCAAGGAACTGGCGAAACGCTGGAACCCAGCGGCATTGGAGGGCTTCAGCAAGCGCAATGTGCACCTGGCCATGGACGACATCAAGGAGTCCATCGCTGAGCTGACCCACTATCGCAAGACCTTTCTCAAGGCGGCTGATGACAGTTAGGCCCACGCTTGTAGGCTTGCCAGCGGATGCATCAAGCGACGGCGATGGTGGCCTGACGCTTGTCGCGCTGACGGTCCAGCGCCCAGCGCACGTGTTCACGCACCAGATCCGAGGGATAGGCAAGCCGCAGCAGCAGTGCGGCCTCCACGGCTCGGCTCCAGGGGGCGTTACCGAGGCCAATGGCGAGGTTGCGTAGCCAACGCTCATAGCCGATACGGCGAATCGGGCTGCCTGCGGTGCGCTCGAGAAACTCCTCCTCGCTCCAGCCGAATAGGCTCAGCAGGCTGGCACGGTCGAGGTCATGGCGTGGGGCAAAATCGACTTCATTGCTGACTCGGGTGAAGCGAGTGAAGGGGCAGACCAGTTGGCAGTCGTCGCAGCCGAACACGCGGTTGCCCATCGCTTCGCGGTAATGCTCGGGGATAGCGCCGTGCAGTTCGATGGTCAGGTACGAGATACAAGCCCGAGCATCGACGATTCTGTCATCAACAATTGCGCCGGTCGGGCAGGCACTGCGGCAGGCACTGCAACTGCCACAGTGCTCGTGTTCGAAGGGCTCGTCTACCGGCAGTGGCAAATCGGTATACAGCTCGCCAAGGAAGAACAGTGAGCCGGCCTTCGGGTTCAACAACATGGCATTCTTGCCGAACCAGCCGAGTCCGGCCTTGCGGGCCAGCGCGCGCTCCATGACCGGAGCCGAATCGACGAAGGCGCGATAGCCGAATGGCCCCACTTCGGCCTCGATCATGCGGGCCAGCGATTGTAGCCTCTTGCGCATCAGCTTGTGGTAGTCGCGGCCGGTGGCATAGCGCGAGACATAGGCCCTGGTCGGCTGGCCCAGCACTTTAGTGGTTTCGACCTCTGGCGGGAGGTAGTCGAGGCGCGCGCTGATGACGCGCACGGTTCCCGGCTCGAGTTCTGCGGGACGGGTGCGCTTGCGACCATGTTTGGCCATGAACTGCATCTCGCCGTGGTGACCGTCGGCAAGCCAGCGTTCGAGACGCTGTTCGTCTTCAGCCAGATCGACATCGGTAATGCCGAGTTGCTGAAATCCGAGCTCGCGGCCCCAGCTCTTGATGCGATCAGCAAGAGCGCCGAGATCAATGTCGGTGATGGCAGACGGGGTGGGCATAAAAAAGGTTAAACCTGGCAACTTATGCTGATACCAGCAAAGAAGCCTTTAGACTGGATAGGGGAATATCGCACCATGGTAAATCATCCCGCCAGGAGGGGACACCATATGAGCGTTGCGGCCCGCAATTTGATGCGCTCTGGCCAGATGCCGTTGTTCGCCGCCGACCAGGTTCGCGAGCTGGATCGTCGTGCCATCGAGCAGGATATTGATGGCTTCGCGCTGATGCGCCGTGCCTCGGGAACGGCATGGCGCTGGTTGAAGGCGCGCTGGCCGGGAGCGCGCAGCCTGACGGTTTTCTGTGGGAGTGGCAATAACGGCGGAGATGGCCATGTGCTGGCAGCGCTGGCGGCCCAGGAAGGTCGTCGAGTGCAGCGTTATTCGCTGGTGCCTCGCGAGCGTTTGAGTGGTGATGCGCTGAAGGCGGCTCGGATGGCAGATGAAGCTGGAGTCGAATGGCTGGATTGGCGAAGTGATGCTTCCATCGATGGTGACGTCATTGTGGATGCCATGCTCGGTACCGGTTTTCAGGGCGAGCTGCGGGCGCCTTATGTCGTGGCCATCGAGGCCATCAATGGCACAGGATGTCCAGTGCTGGCCATCGACATTCCCTCGGGGGTCAATGCCGATGGCGCTGCCGCCGGCGATATCGCGATCAAGGCCGATGTCACGGTGACCTTCATTACCGACAAGCTGGGGCTGTACACCGGGGGCGGAGCAGCGCATAGCGGCGAGGTCGTCGTTGAACCGTTGGGCCTGGATGCCATGGCTCACGAGGACATTACGCCGATCGCCTGGCGCCTGACACCGGAGTGCCTGGCAGAGATGTTGCCGCCTCGCCCACGGGACATCCACAAGGGGGCTTTGGGGTTTGCCGGTATCATTGGCGGTGCACCCGGTTATGGTGGTGCGGCCTTGCTGGCCGCCGAGGCTTGTGCGCGAATAGGCGCTGGCAGGGTGATGCTGGCCACTGCCCCGGAACATGTGACTGCCAGCCTGGTGCGCTGTCCTGAAGTTATGGCGCGGGGCTTGATTCATGCCACTCAGTTGCCACCGTTGCTCGCGTCGCTCAGTGTGTTGGCGATCGGTCCCGGCCTTGGCCAGTCCAGTTGGGGACAGGCAATGCTGCAGTGTGCGCTGGAGCGATCGCTGCCGATGGTTGTTGATGCGGATGCTCTCAATCTGCTCGCTTCGCGCTTCACTTCCATGCAAGACACCACAGCTCACGACACCACATTGCAACGCGATGACTGGATACTGACTCCACACCCTGGCGAGGCGGCGCGATTGCTCGATTGCTCGGTGGCCGAGGTCGAAGCGGATCGTCCGGGGGCAGCCAGGCAATTGCAGCAACGCTTCGGTGGAGTGGTGGTCCTCAAGGGGGCGGGCACATTGATCTGTGGCCCGCGTGGCCTGGCCCTGTGCCCTTATGGCAATCCCGGTATGGCCAGTGGTGGTACGGGAGACGTGCTGACCGGCTTTATCGCCGGCCTGGTCGCGCAGGGCCTGGAGCTCGAGCAGGCCGCCCAGTGTGCGGTACTGGTGCATGCGCTGGCCGGCGACCGTGCTGCAGGTCAGGCTGGAGAACGTGGCTTGCTGGCCAGTGATCTGGCATCCTGTGCACGAAATTTGATCAACCCGACGATGGGCGAGGACGATGCTGCTGCGACTCGATGATGAAGACCGTCAGGTCGCATTTGGAGAAAGCCTGGGACGGGCCCTGGAGGGACGCGGTCGCGTTCATCTATCAGGTGAGCTGGGCGCTGGAAAAACCACGCTGGCGAGAGGTGTATTGCGAGCCTATGGACACCAGGGGGCGGTGAAGAGCCCGACCTACACCCTGGTGGAACCCTACGAACTGGAAGCCGGACGGGTGAACCATTTTGATCTTTATCGCCTCGGTGACCCCGAGGAACTGGAGTTTATAGGCGGTCGTGACCTGTTGGCCGACGATTGCCTGAGCCTGATCGAGTGGGCCGAACGCGGCGAGGGCTGGTTACCTGAACCGGACCTGGTCGTCGCGTTGAGTCATGCCGACTGTGGGCGCGAAGCTCGCCTCGAGGCCCGTACTGCCTGGGGCGAAAGTGTGCTGGCGCGCCTGCATGTGGACCCGCAATTGGCGGGTAGCATCGTGGGAGGCATGGTATGACGGCGAACTTCTGGAAGTTGGCCGCGCTGGCGGCTGTCGCGTGTCCCGGCCTGGCGATACTCCCGGTTCAGGCATCGAATATCGAGAACATGCGCCTATGGGCGGCCCCGGATCACTCGCGGCTGGTGCTGGACCTTTCGGCGCCGGTGAGTGCTTCGGTGTTCGAGCTGGATAACCCGCGTCGATTGGTTATTGATCTTGCTGACACACATCTAGACTCCAATCCGGACAGTATTGATCTCGATGGTAGCGCGATCAGTGCAGTGCGGACCGGTGTGCGTGATGGTGACGATCTGCGCGTGGTGTTGGAGCTTAATCGAGAAGTTGAGCCGCGTCACTTCGCGCTGTCGCCGAACGACCAGTACGGCGACCGTCTGGTGGTGGATCTCGAGTACCCCGGTGAGAGTGCCGTGGAAGACCCGATCGATCCCATCGAGTCGATGATTCGCGAGCAGGAGATTGCGGCAAGCCGGGCCAGAACCGTTGCCGTAGCAGAGGGGCTTGACCCCGAGGTGGCGGCGCCTGCCGTGATCGATGAGGCTCAACCACATCCGAAGCGTGACATCATCATCGCCGTGGACGCTGGTCACGGTGGCGAGGACCCTGGCGCCACCGGTCCCAGTGGGACCCGTGAGAAGGATGTCGTCCTCGAGATGGCTGATCGCCTGGCGCGGATGATCAATCAAGCACCTGGCTTCAAGGCAGTGATGATCCGTGATGGCGACTATTATGTTGGGTTGCGCCAACGGACAATCATCGCCCGTGAGCAGAAGGCCGACTTCTTTGTCTCCATTCATGCCGACGCCTTCAACAGTCCGCGACCGCACGGCAGCTCGGTGTTTGCACTGTCGCAGAGTGGAGCAACGTCGGAGACTGCCAAGTGGCTGGCGGCGACCGAGAATCGCTCCGATTTGATCGGTGGTGTGGATGGCAGCCTGTCTCTGGATGACAAGGATCAGGTGTTGCGCGGCGTGCTGCTCGATCTGACCATGACTGCCACACTCAGCGACTCGCTGACCATCGGTGGTGGGGTGCTGGAGCGTATTGGCCAGGTCAACGCTCTGCACAAGTCGCGCGTCGAGCAGGCTGGCTTTGTGGTGCTCAAATCGCCAGATATTCCGTCACTGCTGGTCGAGACCGGCTTCATCTCCAACCCGGATGAAGAACGTCGTCTGCGTGATGGTGCTTATCAGGAGCGTATGATGGCCGCGGTATTCGGTGGTGTGCGCGCTCATTTTCAACAGAACCCGCCCCCCGCGAGTCTGTTGGCATGGGAGCGTGACCATGGGCGTACAACAGGCTCGGGGGAATACCGTATTCAGCCCGGTGATACCCTGTCAGGTATTGCCTCGCAGCATGGCGTTTCACTGGGTCAGCTGCGTCAGGCCAACGAGCTCAATGATGACGTGATTCGCGTCGGACAGGTATTGAGGATTCCCAGTACATGAGTGACATCGGGACAGCGCGCCGCAGAATTCAGGTTCTCGACCCACGGCTGGCAAACCAGATCGCCGCTGGGGAAGTCGTTGAGCGCCCAGCATCGGTGATCAAGGAGTTGGTCGAGAATGCCATCGATGCGGGAAGTACGCGTATCGAGGTCGAGATCGAGTCGGGCGGTGCGCGCCTGATCAAGGTTCGTGACGACGGTTCCGGGATCTCTGAGGAAGACCTCCCTCTGTCGTTGTCGCGTCATGCCACAAGCAAGATCACCTCTCTTGAAGAACTGGAGGGAGTGGCCAGTCTGGGGTTCCGTGGTGAGGCGTTGGCTTCGATCAGCTCGGTGTCGCGACTGGAGTTGATTTCCAATACCGATGAAGATCCACGTAATGGCTGGCGCGTGGTGGCAGAGGGCCGGCGCATGGAACCGCGCGTTTCACCTGCGCCGCACCCACGTGGCACTTCGGTTCTGGTGCGGGACCTGTTCTTCAATACGCCTGCACGGCGCAAGTTTCTGCGCACCGAAAAGACCGAGTTCGGGCATGTCGAAGAGGCCTTTCGTCGTCAGGCGCTGTCGCGTTTCGATATTGGCTGGGTATTGCGTCACAACCAGAAGACCCTGCATCAAGTACCGGTAGCCCATTTGCCCGAGGATCGAGAGCGCCGTTTGAAATCGCTTCTCGGCAAGGCTTTTCTGGAGAACGCTCTGACCCTGGATATCGAGGTGGGAGCGCTGCGCCTGTGGGGCTGGGTGGGGCTTCCGACCCATTCGCGTGCTCAGGCCGATCAGCAGTACTTCTTCGTCAACGGACGCGTAGTGCGTGACCGGTTGGTCGCGCATGCCATTCGTCAGGCTTATCGTGATGTGCTCTTCAATGGTCGTCACCCAGTGTTCGTGCTGTATCTCGATGTCGACCCTGCGGTGGTTGATGTCAACGTACACCCGACCAAGCATGAGGTGCGTTTTCGCGATGGACGGATGGTGCATGACTTCCTGTTCTCCAGCCTCCACCGGGCATTGGGTGAGGCGCGTGCCGGGCATTCGGAAGCTGAGGCTGAGGATGCTCATGCCGGGCTCGATGTGGACCCGGAAACCGGTGAAATTCGTCAGCCTGTAGCGGCCCCGGACGCACCGAGTCAGCCGGCCTGGCAGCAGCAGCCCATGGCCCTGCACGCGCGCCGTGAAGAACAGGGTGGTGGTGTCACCCCTGATAGGGTCCGAGCCTTCATGGATGGCTATCGCCAGTTGCATCCAGAGCATGAGCAGAATCTGTTGACCCCACAGTCCGGTGCACCTGGCGCTGGAGGTCAGGCTGCCGATCAGGCTCTCGCCGAACGCACTTATCAGAACAGGGTGGCGGAGCCTCGCACCATGGCTGATGTTGCCGAAGCCACGCGGCCGATGCCATCGATGCCGGAGGAGGATGCCACTCAGGCACCGCCACTGGGTTATGCCGTCGCGCAACTGCATGGTATCTACATCGTCGCTCAGAATGCTCAGGGCATGGTGCTGGTCGATATGCATGCCGCCCATGAACGTATCGTCTATGAGCGCATGAAATCTCAGGTGCACGGCGCTCAAGCAAATGGCGGGGCGTTGGATGCTCAGCCGTTGCTGGTCCCCGTGTCGCTGGCCGTCAGTGCGGGAGAGATGGAGACTGCAGAGAGTGAACGCGAGGCTTTTACGCGGCTGGGCGTGGAATTGGACGCTGCGGGGCCGGAGACCTTGCTGGTTCGCCAGGTGCCGGCGTTGTTGGCCGATGCTGACGTTGAGCCACTGGTGCGTGAAATGTTGAGCGACCTGGAGCGTTTCGGTAGCTCCGATCGGATCGAGGCACACATCAACGAACTGCTGGCGACCATGGCCTGTCACGGCAGTGTACGCGCCAACCGTCAGCTGACCATCGCCGAGATGAATGCGCTGCTGCGCGATATGGAGCGCACCGAGCGCAGCGGACAGTGTAACCATGGCCGCCCGACCTGGACTCAGATGAGCCTGCGTGAATTGGACAAGCTGTTCCTCAGAGGCCAATAACGATGAGTACAGACCAGCGGCCTCTGGCGATTCTATTGATGGGGCCGACAGCGGCGGGCAAGACCGACCTGGCCATTGAGCTGCGCGAAGCGCTCAACGGTGAAATCATCAGCGTGGATTCGGCGATGGTCTATCGTGGCATGGATATCGGCAGTGCCAAACCATCGCCGGAGGAGTTGGCGCGTGCCCCGCATCGCCTGATCGACATTCGTGATCCAGCGGACGCCTACAGTGCCGCATCCTTTCGTGAGGACGCCCTCGCCGAGATGCACGAGATCGTGGCAGCAGGGCGGGTGCCGCTACTCGTTGGCGGTACCATGATGTACTTCAAGCGCTTGATGGACGGCGTTGCCAACCTGCCTTCGGCAGACGCCGGAGTGCGTCAGCGTCTCGATCAGCAGGCCCGGGAACAGGGTCTGGAAGCACTTCATCGGCGCCTTGCCAAGGTCGATCCAGAGTCCGCAGCGCGCATCCATCCCAATGATCCCCAGCGCCTGATGCGGGCGCTGGAAGTCCATGAAGTCAGTGGACGTTCGCTTACGGAGCTGTGGCGTGAGCAGGCGCCGCAAAACTTTCCTTTCAGAACCTTGTCCATAGGTCTCGCGCCTGCGGATAGGTCGGTGTTGCATGAACGTATAGCAACGCGTTTCTCATCCATGCTGGAAGCTGGCTTCCTCGATGAGGTGGCGGCATTGCGAGGGCGGGGTGATCTATCACTCGAGCTACCGTCGATGAAGAGTGTCGGTTATCGTCAGGCTTGGTGTTACCTTGATGGGGTCTATGGTCAAGGTGCGATGAGCGGGCTTGATGAATTGCGCTATCGTGGCGTGGTGGCAACCCGTCAACTGGCCAAGCGTCAATTGACCTGGCTGCGTAGTTGGCCGGATCTCCATTGGGTGGATCCATTGACGGGTACAGCAGCAGCTGAGTTATTGAAACTGGTGCGCGTTTCGGGCACATAGCGTAAGATGACCAGTTCGTGTGGCCGAGAGACTGGGCCCCGCCGAAATCTTCGATACTCGCCTCTCGAGATTGGGTAGGCGAGTATCGGTATAACGTTAACCCCTAAGAGACTTTTCAGGGAGAGCAACATGTCCAAAGGGCAGTCCCTTCAAGACCCGTACCTGAACATCCTGCGCAAGGAGCGCATTCCGGTATCGATTTTCCTGGTCAACGGCATCAAGCTGCAGGGCCAGATCGAGTCATTTGACCAATTTGTCATTCTGCTGCGCAATACCGTCAGTCAGATGGTTTACAAACACGCCATCTCCACTGTCGTACCGTCACGCAATGTGCGTCTGCCGGTCCAGGATCCTGCTGCGCAGCCGGAGAGCTGATATCCGTGAGGTATTGATTGTTTTTTGAACGTCCCAACGCCGGTGAAACAGCGGTACTTGTCCATATCGATTTTCAGGATGAGCAGGAGCGCGAAGATCCTGGTGAATTTCTGGAATTGGTGAGGTCGGCGGGCGCCGAGCCCGCCACTCTGATCACCGGCA
Source organism: Halomonas huangheensis (assembly GCF_001431725.1). Taxonomy (NCBI): domain Bacteria; kingdom Pseudomonadati; phylum Pseudomonadota; class Gammaproteobacteria; order Oceanospirillales; family Halomonadaceae; genus Halomonas; species Halomonas huangheensis. The sequence goes on from NZ_CP013106.1 coordinate 1,143,394, forward strand.
GCCGACAGCGCCCCGATTCTCGCACCTATGTGGGCTCTGGTAAGCTCGAGGAGTTGCGCGAGGCTCTGTCGGTTCACCATGCGGAACTGGTGATCTTCAACCACGCGTTAAGCCCCTCCCAGGAACGCAATGTCGAGCAGTCGCTGAAATGCCGCGTGCTCGACCGCACTGGCCTGATTCTGGATATCTTTGCCCAGCGCGCCCGCACGCATGAAGGTAAGCTGCAGGTAGAGCTGGCTCAGCTAGAGTACATGTCGACTCGCCTGGTTCGCGGTTGGACACACCTTGAGCGCCAGAAAGGTGGTATTGGTCTGCGTGGCCCTGGTGAAACCCAGCTCGAGACTGACCGTCGTCTGTTGCGCGCGCGGATCAAGTCGATCCACAAGCGGCTCGACAAGGTACGCAGTCAGCGCAGCCAGAACCGTCGTGCGCGTTCTCGTGCCGAGATCCCCAGTGTATCGCTGGTAGGCTATACCAATGCCGGGAAATCAACGCTATTCAACAGCCTGACGCAGGCTGAGGTCTATGCGGCGGACCAGCTCTTCGCTACTCTCGACCCTACGCTACGTCGACTCGAGGTTGCGGATGTCGGGCCAGTGGTGATGGCGGATACCGTAGGCTTCATTCGCCACTTGCCACATAAGCTGGTGGAGGCGTTTCGTGCCACATTGCAGGAGGCGGCAGAGGCATCGTTGCTGGTACACGTCATCGATGCGGCGGACCCCGACCGCGAGTTGAACGTGACGCAAGTGAACAATGTGCTCGAAGAGATTGGTGCCTCTGAAGTGCCATCTCTCAAGGTGATGAACAAGATTGACCTGTTCGATAGCTCACCGAGAATCGAGCGCGATGAACATGGCGTGCACCAGACCGTCTGGCTGTCGGCACGCGAAGGGCGAGGTCTTGATCTGCTGGCGGAAGCGTTGGCCGAACGCCTCGCTGAAGATATTCTCGACTTTCCGCTGACCTTGACACCGGAGCAGGGGCGCTTGCGGGCCGCGCTTCACGAGTCCGGTGCAGTGCGGGGCGAGGATTTCGATGAACAGGGGCGCTCACGACTGGCGCTCAGGCTGCCGCGCCGCGATTTCTATCAGCTGATGTCGCGGCTGGATGAGCGTGCCGAGGACTATCTTCCCAGGTCTCTCCAGCAACGTGAGGCTTGGGAGGCTTGACGACCCGAGGGCCTGATAGGCCCCTGGCGTCGCCAGGAACAGGCGACGCGTTATAAAGGATCGCAACCGATGCTCCTGCAGGGGGCACAGAGTGGAGACGACGTATGGCCTGGAATGAGCCTGGTGGCGGCAACGGCAACCAGCACGACCCCTGGAGTGGTGGGGGCCGCAAAGGCGGAAACGGTGGCGGTGGCAACCGTGGGGGAGACAATCAGGGACCGCCTGATCTGGATGAAGCGCTGAAGAAATTTCAGGACAAGCTCAACAACATGCTGGGTGGTCGCGGCGGGAAGCGCGGCGGTGGCGGCGGTAACAAGGGCGGCAGTGGTAAGCCACGTAACACTCTGGCCTTGCCTGGCCTGCTGCTGGTGATCGGCGCGGCTATCTGGGCAGCCAGTGGCTTCTATCTGGTCGACCAGTCCGAGCGTGGTGTGGTGCTGCGATTCGGTAAGTTCCAGGAAGTCGTCAACCCTGGTCTGCAATGGAATCCGCCGTTGATCGATGATGTGCGCATGGTCAACGTGACCCGTGTACGTTCCGTCAGTCAGACTCAGTCGATGCTGACCCAGGACGAGAACATTGTCTCGGTCGAGATCTCGGCGCAGTATCAGGTCGCTGATCCGCGTTCCTACATGCTCAATGTTCGCGATCCCGAGCTGTCTCTCGAAAATGCTCTGGATTCCGCACTGCGCCATGTAGTCGGTGGCACCGACATGATCGATATCCTGACCTCCGGTCGTGAGATTCTCGGTTCTGCGGTGGCGAGCCGTCTCCAGTCTTATCTGGATGCCTATGGCACTGGTATCCATCTTGTGACCCTCAACGTCGAGTCAACTTCACCGCCTGATGCGGTGCAGGATGCCTTCGATGACGTTATTCGTGCACGTGAGGATCGCCAGCGGACCATTAACCAGGCAATGGCCTACGCCAATGCGATTATTCCCGAGGCACAAGGTCAAGCCCAGCGTATTGTCGAGCAGGGCCAGGGTTATCGTGAGTCGGTCGTCGCCGAGGCGCGTGGTCAGGCCAATCGCTTCAGCGCATTGTTGACGCAATATCAGGATTCTCCGGAAGTGATGCGTGAGCGTCTCTACCTGGACGTGATGTCTGAGGTGCTCGGCCAGACCAACAAGGTCTTTGTCGATGTGCAGGAACAGAGCCCGTTGATGGTGCTGCCGATGGATCGCCTCGGTCGTGGTACCAGCGGTGCGGCCTCTGATCAGAGTGACACTCAACTCGATCCGCAGATTCTCGAGCGGATGCGAAATGAGGCAAGTGGCTCGAGTAGCAGCAGTTCAACTCGAAGCGAACGTGACACAGGTATCCAGAGAGAGGGTCGCTAGATGATCAATAATCGATCCCTGCTCATCGTTGGTGGCCTTGCTGCCGTGGCCTGGTTGGCCAGCAACAGCCTCTACGTGGTCGATGAAACCGAGCGTGCGGTCAAGCTGCGCTTCGGTGAAATCATTGAGGAAAATATCCAGCCCGGGCTGCACGCCAAGGTGCCGATCACCCAGACCGTGCGCAAGTTTGATACCCGCGTGCTGACCCTGGATACCGATACCAGCCGCTACCTGACTCAGGAGCAGAAGGCGGTCATCGTCGACTCCTACGTCAAGTGGCAGGTCATCGATCCGACGCGCTACTACGAGGCGACGGCGGGTGATGAGCTGATGGCGGTGCGTCTGATCCAGCCGCGTGTCGACGAGAGCCTGCGTAATGAGTTCGGTCAGCTGAATCTTCAGCAGATCATCTCCGAGAATCGTGATGAGCTGATGTCGGGGCCGACTCAGGAACTCGACAGGTTGATGCGCGATGAACTGGGTGTGGCGATTCTCGATATTCGCGTCAAGCGTATCGACCTGCCGGAAGACGTGTCTGCCGCCGTATACTCGCGTATGCGCTCCGAGCGTGAGCGCGAGGCCCGTGAGTGGCGCGCCCAGGGTGAGGAAGAGTCCGAGCGTATCAAGGCCAATGCCGATCGTCGGCGCCAGGTACTATTGGCCCAGGCCAATGAGCGTTCCGAGACCTTGCGTGGTGAAGGTGATGCCGAGGCGGCGGGTATCTACTCCCAGGCCTATAGCGCGGACGCCGAGTTCTTCTCTTTCTGGCGTAGCCTCAATGCCTATCGCGAAAGCTTCGGTGAGGATAGTGGCAACATGATGGTGCTGGACCCGTCCAGCGACTTCTTCCGCTACCTGAAGAGCCCGGATCAGCCCGAGGGTTGATCGTCAGCCGGATGCCGCTACGGCGGCATCCGGCAAATGATACCCGTGCTGAAGATGCCCCGTGCTGATGATGCATCGATTGCTGGTGTTGTTCGGGGTTCACCCGGCACGCAAACGTGATAGAATCCTTCAACCGGGCGTGGCCCGGTTTTTTTGTGGCCGTCGTTCTTGTGTTCCGGACCGCTTCTGCTCAGGTTTCAACCTCGAGGTTCCCGCCCCGTGGTTTCAGTCTCCGGGCTTCAGATCAGGCCGAGCAATGGCGTCGGAACTTTCGTTGATCGCTCGCAGGCGTGCATCTCTGTGTAGATGGTACGCTGATCCATGGTGTGCATTGTCTTGTATGCATGCTTTTCTGTGCGTGCGATTCAGGCTCATTGATCCAGGCAGGAATCTGACATGACCATCGCTGACCGCTGGCTCTTGCCCGACGGCATGGACGAGGTGCTGCCGCCTCAGGCCAGCCGTATGGAAGAGCTGCGCCGTGCGCTGCTCGACCTCTATCATCTGTGGGGCTATGACCAGGTCATGCCGCCTCCGGTAGAGTTCCTCGACTCTCTATTGACCGGTACGGGTACTGATCTCGACCTGCAGACTTTCAAGCTGACTGACCAGTTGACTGGTCGCATGATGGGCGTCAGCGCCGACGTGACACCTCAGGTAGCGCGTATGGATGCTCACTCTTTGAAGCGCGAGGGGCCCGTGCGGCTTTGCTACTGCACGAATGTGTTGCGCGCCAAGGCTGACAAGCATCAGGGTGGGCGCAGTCCTGTGCAGGTCGGTGTCGAGTTGTTTGGCCATGCCAGCCTGGCGGCGGATCTGGAGATCCTGCGTCTGGCGCTGGAAGGCCTTGCGGTGTCTGGTGCTCGTGAGATTCACCTGGCACTGGGCCATGTAGGCATCTACCGTAATCTGGTGTCGGCTGCTGCGCTCGATGCTCAGGGAGAGTACGCAATTTCCTCGGCATTGGCGCTGAAATCGCCATCTCAGCTGGATGAGGCAGTATCGCGCCTGATCAGCGACGCGGCGCTGGCGGACATGTTCCGTGCGCTGGGGGATCTGCATGGTGGCCCCGATGTGCTCGAAGTCGCGCGCGAGGCGTTCGCCGAAGCGCCGCAGGCCGTCAATGATGCGCTCGACAAGTTGTATGAGCTGTATCAAGGGGTAAGCGCTGAACATCCAGAGGTGGCCTGTTACTTCGACCTCGCCGAGTTGCGCGGTTATCAGTATCACACCGGTATGATGTTTGCCGCTTATGTCCCGGGCTATGGCCAGGCGCTGGTCAAGGGCGGGCGTTATGACGATACCGGTAAGGCCTTTGGCCGTGCCCGCCCGGCGACCGGACTGTCCATGGACCTCAAGGTGCTGGCGACGCTGGCTCCTCGAGAGCCGGAAGCCGATGGCATATGGGCTCCAGCCGATGAAGGGCAGGCAGGCTTGAATGAAGCCATTCAGGCGTTGCGTAGCCAGGGTCGTCGAGTGGTACAAGCGCTTCCGGGGCAGCGCACTGGAGCGGTGCAACATCTTTGCCGTGAGCAGTTGGTGGCTGGTAGCGAGGGCTGGACAGTTGAAGCCATCGAGCCACTCACGCAGTCAACCTGACCGTTATCAGGTAGGTCATTACAGATTTTCGGGGCGCCGGGGCGCGGCGCACACACCTTGAGGTGCGCCACGGCGCAACACAGAGAGACGAGAAAGCAATGGGCAAGAACGTAGTCGTACTGGGCACCCAGTGGGGTGATGAAGGCAAGGGCAAGGTCGTTGACCTGTTGACGGAATCCGCTTCCGCAGTGGTGCGCTTCCAGGGCGGACACAATGCTGGCCATACGCTGGTAATCGATGGTGAGAAGACCGTTCTGCACCTGATCCCGTCTGGCATCCTGCGTGAGGACAAGACCTGTGTCATCGGTAATGGTGTCGTGCTGTCTCCGGAGGCTCTGCTCAAGGAGATTCACGAGCTCGAGGATAAAGGCGTGCCAGTGCGCAAGCGCTTGCGCCTGTCGCCGGCTTGTCCGCTGATTCTCGATTACCATGTGCGCCTCGACCAGGCACGTGAGAAGGCGCGTGGCGTGGCCAAGATCGGCACCACCGGACGTGGTATTGGTCCTGCCTACGAGGACAAGGTCGCGCGTCGTGGACTACGTCTTGGCGACATGCTGCATCGTGAGCGCTTCGCCTCCAAACTCGGCGAAGTGCTGGACTACCACAACTTCGTGTTGACCCAGTACCACGGTGAGCCGCCGGTAGACTTCCAGGCCGTGCTCGACAGCGCTATGCAGATGGCCGAGGAACTGCGGCCGATGGTCGCCGATACCGTGAGCCTGGTGCATGACCTGCGCAAGAACGGTGACAACATCCTGTTCGAGGGTGCCCAGGGGTCGTTGCTGGATATTGACCACGGTACCTATCCGTTCGTGACCAGTTCAAACACTACCGCCGGTGGCACCGCGACCGGCTCTGGTGTCGGGCCGTTGTATCTGGACTATGTGCTGGGCATCACCAAGGCCTACACCACTCGTGTGGGCTCAGGCCCGTTCCCCACTGAGTTGTTCGATGAGCATGGCCGTCACCTGGCCGAGCGTGGCCACGAGTTTGGCGCTACCACTGGCCGCGCACGTCGCTGTGGCTGGTTCGACGCTGTTGCGCTGCGCCATGCGGTGCAGATCAACTCGGTTTCCGGTATCTGTCTGACCAAACTCGACGTGCTCGATGGTCTGGAAAATATCCGCGTCTGTGTTGGGTATCGCAGCAAGGATGGAGAGGTGCTCGACAACCCAGTGGACTCCGAGGGCTATGAAGCCATCGAACCGCTCTATCAGGACCTGCCGGGTTGGACGGAATCGACGCTTGGCGTCAAGCGTGTCGAGGATCTTCCTGCCAATGCTCGTGCCTACATCAGCTTCCTCGAGGAGCAGGTTGGTACCTCCATCGATATCATATCCACCGGGCCGGACCGCAACGAGACCATCGTGTTGCGTAACCCCTTCGGTAATTGATCGATACACTCAGTAGCAACTGGAGGCCGGCCATTGTGCCGGCCTCTGTGTACTCAGCGATCCTGCTGTGCCTGGTGAGCGCTCTGTATCAGCCAACTCTTCACGACCACAACGGGCTGCGAGACTGGGCGTTGGTTGCTCTGAAGAAGGAGGTAGGGCATTGCCTTGAGCGTCGGTTCGGCCACAATCTTCAGCAGCCCGAGGCGTAATTCCTCCTCAACCAGCAGAAGGCTCAACATCGCCACTCCCTGACCGGCAATGGCCGCCTGAATGGCATGACTTTCCTCTGAGTAACGGATGCCAGCCGCTGCCTCCCGTGCCTTGTGCCCGTTGGCATCTAGCCAGGCGTTCCAGTTCAACTCCATGGCGGGAGGGAGGTGCCAGTCGAAATGAATCAATGGCCACTGCGATATGTCACGGTTGGTCGCTGCCTTGAGTGTCGGGCTGGCGACGGGGGCGAATTGGTTCTCCAGCAGCAACGTGGCTTCCATGCCTTCATATGGGCCGCTGCCATAGCGAATCGCCAGGTCGACGGTTCCGGAATGGAGGTCGACGGGAGTATTGGAAGCATGAACGTGTAGATCAATATCAGGATGCTGTGCCTGGAAGCTCGCCAACCGTGGCACCAGCCACTTCGTCGCGAATGCCGGTGTCGTGGACAGAGTGACTGAAACCTTGCGTGGTTTGCGTAGACGCTCAACGGCCACAGCGATGGTATCGAAACCGCGGTGTACCGCTGTGAAGAGCTCCTGTCCATCTGCCGTCAACTCAACCGCTCGTACCTTGCGGAGGAACATTGGGCGCTCGAGGTCTTCCTCCAGAACACGGATGCGGTGACTGATCGCTGTTGCGGTGACCGCCAATTCCTCTGCAGCCTTCTTGAAACTATTCAGGCGTGCGGCTGCTTCAAAGGCACGCAGTGCGGTTAGAGAGGGAAGCCGATAGCTCATGTTCAGGTGATCTCACATCATCCAATGGATGAGAATATAGCCTTCTACCTAGCCATTGATCCATGTTCTTTATTTGATGTAAGTGACCGCAATTCATTTATCGCTCCGACGGAATGCGCTGCGGATAGCAAGGTTTCGATACTGAGCGATGATTGGTAGAGCCTGTAGCTCATCTGCTTTCGCCATTATCCAAACCCTGCCTGGTAGATTGCGTCGATTGAGATATCCAGCCTTTACTCAGGGTGTGATCACGCCGCGTGCCGCTTGATGGCGAGATTCATTACCGAAATAGCATAACCTTAAGCCGTCCTGATTCGGTCTTCTCTTAATGGTTTCAGTCGCTTGCTGCAATGCTGCGCTGCGACAAAAACTCCCGATTACCTCTTGTGCAGACTACCCACAAGAGGTAACACTGGTAGGCTGACAATTGAGGGATTCGCTGTACGGTCCTGCGGTATCCATGACAACAGTGCAGACTACCTTTTCGCCTCGCAGCAGAGGGGGCGTTGAAGGTGGCTTTGCGCCTGATGTTCACGGAATGCTGTTTTCCGACAAGTAGTCCCCGCGACACGCATAACAAAGCAATAACGTTGGCCACATGGGAGATCCATCGTGAAGATAGGAGCACCAAGGGAAAGGTACGAAGGTGAGGCGCGTGTCGCGCTGACGCCGGAAAGTGCCGGACACATTCAGAAACTGGGGCATGAATGCCTGATCGAGAGCGGCGCCGGCGAAAAGGCTGGGTTCTCTGACGCTGCTTATGAGCAGGCGGGCGTGACAGTGGTGGCAGATGCGGCAGCATTGTTCGATCAGGCCGATATTGTCGTCAAGGTGCGTGAACCGGATAACGAGGAAGCCGATCGTCTGCGTGAAGGCCAGACACTGATCAGCTTCTTCTGGCCGGCCCAGAACGAAGAAATGCTCGAGCGCTGTCGTGCTCGTAGCGCCAATGTCATTGCCATGGACATGGTGCCGCGTATCTCGCGCGCCCAGAAGATGGACGCCCTGTCATCCACGGCCAACATCGCGGGTTATCGAGCGGTCATCGAGGCCGGCAACCAGTTCGGGCGTTTCTTTACCGGTCAGGTCACCGCTGCGGGCAAGGTTCCGCCGGCCAAGGTGCTGGTCATTGGTGCAGGCGTTGCGGGTCTGGCGGCCATTGGTACTGCGAGTAGCCTGGGCGCAGTGGTACGTGCATTCGATGTGCGTCCTGAAGTCTCTGAGCAGATCGAGTCGATGGGCGCCGAGTTCCTGTTCCTCGACTTTGAAGACAGCGCGGATGGTTCTGAATCTGGTGGCTACGCGTCGCCATCCAGCCCCGAATTCCGCGAGAAGCAACTGGAGCTGTTCCGTCAGCAGGCTCCGGATATCGATATCGTGATTACCACCGCACTGATTCCTGGACGCCCGGCTCCGAAGTTGTGGCTTGAGGATATGGTGGCGGCCATGAAGCCCGGCTCCGTGGTTATCGACCTGGCGGCTGAAAAGGGCGGCAACTGCGATGCGACCGTACCCAACGAGCGTATCGTGACTGATAATGGCGTGGTCGTCGTCGGCTACACCGACTTCCCGTCACGCATGGCCACCCAGTCGTCGCTGCTGTACTCCACCAATATCCGTCACATGTTGACTGATCTGACTCCGGAAAAGGATGGCCAGATCGTACACGACATGGAAGATGACGTGATTCGTGGTTCCACTGTGACGCATCAGGGCGAAATCACCTTCCCGCCCCCTCCGCCCAAGGTCAAGGCCATCGCTGCGGCGAAGCCCAAACCGAAGGAGAAAGAGCCGACACCGCAAGAGAAAAAGGCTGCCGAGCATGCTGCCTTCGTTGCCCAGACCAAAAGACAGGTCGGTATGCTGGCTATCGGTGGTGTGCTGATGCTGTTGCTGGGTCAGGTGGCTCCAGCATCCTTCATGCAGCACTTCATCGTCTTCGTACTGTCGTGCTTCGTTGGCTTCCAGGTGATCTGGAACGTCAGTCATTCACTGCATACTCCGCTGATGGCAGTTACCAATGCCATTTCGGGCATCATCATTCTCGGGGCTGTGCTCCAGGTGGGGTCCGGTAACTGGTTGGTTGCCTTGCTTGCAGGGATTTCAGTGTTGATTGCGTCGATCAACATCGTCGGTGGCTTCCTCGTCACGCGTCGCATGTTGGCCATGTTCCAGAAGTCGTGAACCGCGGAGATACGATATGTTGGGTCATCAATTCGTAACCGCCGCGGCGATCGCGGCGAGTGTGCTGTTTATCCTCTCGTTGGGGGGATTGAGTAATCAAGAGAAGGCCAAGCGGGCTGTATGGTATGGCATCGCCGGGATGGGGCTGGCGGTGTTCTTCACCATGCTCGGCCCGGGTATCGGCGGCTACTGGCTGATGGTGCCGCTGATGCTGATCGGTGCCGCCATCGGCGCCGTGGTGGCGAAAAAGGTCGAAATGACCGAAATGCCGCAGTTGGTGGCGGCACTGCACTCCTTTGTCGGTCTGGCGGCCGTGTTCGTAGGCTGGAATGCCGAAATGGAGCGCGCACGGGTAGTGGCCATGCGTGCGGCTGGCGAGTCCATGGATAGCCTGTCGGCCTTTGCCGCGACTTTGTCGCACAAGACGCCGGCCGAGCTGACCTTCCTGCAGGTCGAGGTGGTGCTGGGTGTGTTCATCGGTGCAGTAACCTTTACCGGCTCGGTGATTGCCTTCGGTAAGCTGGCCGGCAAGATGGACGGCAAGCCGAAGCAGTTCCCCGGTGGCCATCTGCTCAACGCCGGTGCCGCAGCACTGTCGCTGGTGCTGGCCATTGCCTATCTCAATGGCGCAGGTTTCTGGACACTGCTGCTGATCGCCATCCTCGCGTTCTTCATCGGTTGGCACCTGATCATGGGTATCGGCGGCGCCGATATGCCGGTGGTGGTGTCGATGCTCAACAGCTACTCGGGTTGGGCCGCGGCAGCCATCGGCTTCACGCTGTCCAATGATCTGTTGATCGTGACCGGTGCGCTGGTCGGCTCCTCGGGTGCCATTCTCTCGTACATCATGTGCAAGGCGATGAACCGCAAATTCGTCAATGTCATCCTCGGTGGTTTTGGTGGCACCAGTGGTCCGGCGGCGGAGATCGAAGGTGAGCAGGTGTCGATCGATGCGGGAGGCGTGTCGAGCGCGCTGAACGACGCCGATAGCGTGATCATCGTGCCCGGCTATGGCATGGCCGTTGCCCAGGCGCAGAATGCGGTCAGTGAGCTGGTGCGTAAGCTGCGTGGGGCGGGCAAGGAAGTGCGTTTCGGCATCCACCCGGTAGCGGGTCGCCTGCCTGGCCATATGAACGTGCTGTTGGCCGAAGCCAAGGTGCCTTACGACATCGTGCTGGAGATGGACGAGATCAATGATGACTTCGCTTCCACCGACGTGGTGATCGTGATCGGCTCCAATGACATCGTCAATCCGGCGGCCCAGGAAGATCCCAACAGCCCGATCGCCGGTATGCCGGTACTGCGGGTCTGGGAGGCCAAGCAGGTGTTTGTCTGCAAGCGCGGCCAGGGAACGGGCTACTCCGGTATCGAGAACCCGTTGTTCTTCAAGGACAACACTCGGATGTTCTACGGTGATGCCCGCCAGAGTATCGATTCGCTGTTGCCGCAGTTGGACTGATACAGTACCAGTAGCGTAACGTCACGCTATTGCTATTGTAGAAACAGCATTGTAGAAACGGCATTGCGGAAACGCCCCTTTCGAGGGGCGTTTTTCGTTACAATCGCTTCATTCTTCTGGGTCTTGATGGGGCAACCATGATCGACGAGCGCATGACAGTAGCGGTATTGGGCGGGGGCAGCTTCGGCACGGCACTGGCCAGCATTGCGGCTGACAATGGCTATGAGGTGCGTCAGTGGCTGCGTGATGCCACATTGGTGAAAAGCATCAATGTGGATCACCGTAACCCCCGTTACCTGCCTGATTACGATATCAATACCTCGGTGGTCGCCTCCACGGATCTGGAATGGGTGTTGGAGAGTGCCGGTCTGGTGTTGGTTGCAATTCCCTCGAAGGCCTTTGCTGAAGTTGTGCGTCAGGCGCGCCCCTGGCTCAAGCCGGAGCAGATCCTGGTCAGCACCACCAAGGGCATCCAGCAGGAAGGCTTCAAGCTGATGAGCCAGATTCTCGAGGAAGAGACAGGGATCAGCCATGTCGGGGTGTTGTCCGGACCCAACCTTGCCTCGGAGGTGGCGCAGAAACAGCTGACTGCCACGGTGATTGCCAGCCACGATGCGGTGACCCGCTCCCGAGTTCAGGCCGCTCTCGGCTGCGATTACTTTCGCGTCTATGCCAGCAACGATCGCTACGGTGTCGAACTGGGCGGTGCTCTCAAGAATATCTACGCGATTGCTGCCGGCATGGCGGCATCGCTGGGAATGGGTGAGAACACCCGCAGCATGTTGATGACACGTGCTCTGGCCGAGATGAGTCGCTTTGCCGTGGCTCAGGGCGCCAATCCGATGACCTTCCTTGGCCTTGCCGGGGTCGGCGATCTGATCGTGACCTGTTCCTCGCAGTTGTCGCGCAACTACCGCGTCGGTTATGCCCTGGGCAAGGGTCAGAGCCTGGATGAAGCGGTAGACGCTCTTGGCCAGGTGGCCGAAGGCGTCAACACCGTGCGCCTGGTGCGTGAGAAAGCTCACGAGGAAGGGGTCTACATGCCGCTGGCCGAAGGCCTGTTCCAGGTGCTGTTCCGTGGTGTGCCCGCACGCGATATGGCGAAACTGCTGATGCAGAGCGAGCAGAGCAGTGACGTGGAGTTCGTGCTGTCACGTGAGGACGTACAACAGGATCAGCGTCAGCAGGACTCCTGACCGCGACCCTGTCCCCAATCATGGAGAGGAACAGATGATGGCCGCACCCTTGCTGATCATGCGTCACGGCGAGGCGTTGTCGGGATTTCCCGATGAACAGCGCGTACTGAGTGAACGAGGACGTGAGGAAGCCACTGCCATGGGCAGATGGCTGGCTGAGAGGCCAGATAGCGTCAAGCTGCGGGTAATCGCCAGCCCCTATACTCGAGCGCAGCAGACCGCCGCACTGGTCGCTGAACAATTTGCCACCACGCCGGATATCGACACCCTGGAGATCATCACCCCGGACGACGACCCCGAAGCCGTGGTCGAGTGGTTATTGACTCAGGCGGATGACACCCCGATATTGCTGGTCAGCCACATGCCACTGGTCGCGGTACTGACCGGCCTGCTGGTGGAAGGACGCAGCGACACCGGCGTGGGGTTCGCCACCGCAGCGGTTGCTGAATTGACGGGAGATGTCTGGGCCAGTGGCTGTCTGAGTCTGCGCAGCCTGACCACACCGGCGCAAGCAAAGGAATAGAAGAGGGAAGGACGAAGAGAAAAGAGTGAAGAGAAATGAGCGATGAGCACTTGCCACCATTCCTTTCGCGGGCACACTATCTTCCTTCTTCCTTCTTCCTTCTTCCTTCTTCCTTCTTCCTTCTTCCTTCTTCCTTCTTCCTTCTTCCTTCTTCCTTCTTCCTTCTTCCTTCTTCCTTCTTCCTTCTTCCTTCTTCCTTCTTCCTTCTTCCTTCTTCCTTCTTCCTTCTTCCTTCTTCCTTCTTCCTTCTTCCTTCTTCGCCGCCTATATCACCCCCGAAACACGCAGGATAAACACTCCCACCGTCACGGTAATGCTGGCTATCAAGGTTGTCATGGCGATGATATTGGCGGTCAGCGTTTCGTCGCTGCCCATGGCCTTGGCCATCACGAAGGCAGCGGCGGCAGTCGGACTGGCGAAGAACAGAAACAGCACTCCCAACTCGCGGCCTTCGAAGCCTGCCCACCAGGCCAGTGCCGTGGTGCCCAGTGGGATCACTACCATCTTGGCCAGGCTGGCGCTGATCGCGGTGCGGTATCCCTTGCGTAAGGCGCGAGTGGACAGCGTGGCACCAATACAGATCAGCGCCAGCGGTAGAGTCAGCGAGGCGAAATAGTCACCGGTGGTGTTGGCCCAGTCAGGGAGTTGAACACCCAGCATTGCCAATGGAGTGGCGGCGACCACCGAGATGATCAGTGGATTATGCAGGATGTGGCGAATGATGCTGCGCCAGTCGACGGTACTGCCTTCTCCACGAGGTTGGTAGGCGGCGAGAGCTATGACCGACAACACGTTGTAGGAAAGAATCACCACTCCCAGCAATAAGCTGCCGGTCGAGATGCCTGCGTCACCATACATGCCGGCTGCCAGAGCGAGACCTACGATACCGCAGTTACCGCGAAAGGCCCCCTGAATATAGACGCCACGCAGCGGCCGTTTGACGCGCAGGATGGCCCAGCCCCAACTGGCAGCGAAACTGATCAGTGTTGCCAGCGTGAAGAATCCCAATAGCAGCGGGTTGAAGGTGTTGGCGAGGTCTGCGTTGAGCAGGCTCAGAAAGATCATCGTCGGCAGGGTGCCGCGGAATACCAATCGAGAGGCGGTGTTGACGAAGGTCTGATCGATCCAGCCCAGGCGTTTGAGGCCAATGCCAATAAAGACCATGGCAAACACCGGCAGGCTGACGTCGAGGGTGCCGAGAAAAATGTCGAGTAGTGACATGCCTATGCTTGAATGCCCCGCAGATTGCAGTGGGAGTGAATCTCGCCGAGGTGATGCCAGCAGTGTAACCGGCATTGGATCGCAGAATCGATGGTGTAGAACTTTAGTCTAACTATACCATGGTCGCTCTTGTCAGTCAGCGGTGAGGTGTCTAGTTTGTCATTTGTATGATGTATGACATGAAGGCTGTTTGAATGCCTCATGTCGCTCCCAAAGAGACAAGAGGACAATCAGGTGAGCTTCACACGCGACGATGTTAAAAAAGCTGTTGGTGATGGACTGCTGTCGTTTCCGGTTACCGACTTTGACGCTGAAGGCCGCTTTGATGCCGATAGCTACCGTGAGCGGTTGAAGTGGTTCATCAGCCATGAGATTTCTGCAGTCTTCGTGGCCGGCGGCACCGGAGAGTTCTTCAACCTCTCGATGGATGAGTTCCGTGAAGTCGTGCGTCTGGCGGTGAAGACCGTCGATGGCAAGCTGCCGGTGATCGCCAGCGCTGGCCTGAGTGTGGCCTCTGGTTCGGCCTTTGCGAAGATTGCCGAGGAAGAGGGCGCCGACGGTATCCTGTTGATGCCGCCGTACCTGACCGAGTGCCCGCAGCATGGATTGTTCGAGTACGCTCGCCAGATCTGCGATTCCACTTCGATCAGCGTCATCTATTACAACCGCGGCAACGGCATCATGAAGCCCGAGACCGTGCAGAAGCTGGCCGATGCCTGTCCGAACCTGATCGGCCTCAAGGACGGCAAGGGTGACCTCCAGGCGCTCAACCGCATCATTCGCACTGTCGGTAACCGCCTGACCTATGTTGGTGGTGTGCCGACCGCTGAAATCATGGCCGAGGCCTACCTGGCGATGGGAGTGAACACCTACTCCTCTGCGGTATTCAACTTTGTTCCTGACATGGCAGTGACTTTCTACAAGGCGCTGCGTAGTGGTGATAGCGATACCGTGCGTCGCATCTCTCGCGAGTTTTTCCTGCCTTTTGTCGATCTGCGTGACAACAAGTCAGGCTATGCAGTCAGCCTGATCAAGGCGGGTACCGCTTTGGTCGGCCGTCCTTCCGGAGGCGTTCGCGCACCGCTGGAAATGCCGAGCGATGCTGAAGTCGAGCAACTCAAGCAACTTGTAGAGCGCGCCAAGACGTTCTGATGTACCCGGTTCCTGCTGCGTCTGCCGAGGCAGGAGTATTGCAGGGAAACGGTAAAGCCACCCGGAAGCCGCTCTGGAACAACGTTGCACGCCACCGGCTTCACTACAACGAAACCAATGAGGTGACTTCATGAGCATGTCCAGACTGACACTTGGCATTGGTGCTGCGGCACTGATGACCGGTATGGCACTAGCCCCGGCCGTCATGGCGGCCGATGGCCCGCTGCGCGGCAACGTCCGTGTCGTGATTGGTTCCTCCTCCACCGGCGGGGATACCTATCAGAATGCCAGCATCGTCGTCGATGAGCTGGCCGAGAAGCTCGATCTCAACATGAAGGTCGATGCGGTCGGGGTCAGCGCGGCCTACAACGCTCTGAAGCGTGACCCGCGCGGCAACACGCTGATGATCTTCCACGATCAGTCCTATCTTGGCCATCTGTATGGTGTTCAGGGCTATGAAGATCCGTTCGAGAACTACATCATCGGGCCGACCATCGCCATCAACCCCGGTAATGCCTATCTGGTGCCCAAGGATTCTCCCTACCAGACTCTGGATGACATCATTGCCGCCGTTGGCGAGGGTGAGACAGTGCGTGTGGCCATCCAGCCCGGCGGTGTTTCCGAGATCGGCTATACCGCACTGAAGAATGCGATTCGTATTCTTCATCCGGGCATGGAAGAAAACCTCGTGGCGGTCAATACCGGCTCCCAGTCGGACAAGAACCAGCTGCTGTTTGATGACCAGGCCGATCTGATCAACGGTTCAGTACAGGCCAATGAGCAGTACACCCGCCTGCCGGAAGATGATCAGAAGGCAATGCGCTTTGTATGGCTGACCGCGCGCCACGACACTTTGACCCAGGCGCATGAAGAAGGCCTTGGCCAGACGGATCGTGAGGCTCTGCTGCAGTATGCCGAGCCCAATGTCGAGGTGACCATGGGTGAGGGGCAGAGCTTCGCTTTCGATAAGGAGTTCTTCTTCCTCTACAACAAGGACATGGACCCGGCTATCGTCGAGCAGATCGATGCCACGCTGGAGGAGATCTACGCCGACGGTGAGATTCAGGAAACCCAGAAGCGTTCGTTCTTCATTCCGGACTTCATGCCGTCCAGCGAAGCTCAGGAATATCTGAGCAACAAGGCGGAACGTTATGAAGGCATCATTCAGAGCCTTCAAGAGTAGGTGTTTGGCATCAGACACCGGCGCCCCTGTTCGCCGGTGTCTTGCCGCTGATTCATCACCTCGGCGGACAGTGGTCCGGCCATAACGATACCGATATTACTCATCCGAGAAAGAGCCTTCGCCGGAGGCACTATGGAAGCTCCATCCAATTCCCTGCTTGATGTTTCGATCGACTTCGAAACATCGCACCTGTTTTTCCCCCATATCATTCACTGGGTGCTGGCGGTCCTTTTCGTCCTGGTCCTCGTGTTTCGTGTGCTGCCTTTTCTTGCCGCAGTAAAAAGAGGGGAGAAAGCTCTGCCGATCCTCGGCGAATCCCGCGACAATTTTCGGCTTTTCGGCACTCTGGTACTGATTGTTGCCTATTTCTATCTGATGTCAGTGGTTGGGAATCTCTTTCCCTATACCGGTTACGGGTTTCTGATTACCTCAGTGGCTTTCCTGTTCCTGATGTCACTGATGTACATGCACACCAGAACGCGGCGCAAGGTGATAACGGCAGCAATCAATGCCGTAGTTGCACCGACGTTGGCGTGGGTGATCTTCGCCAAAGTCTTCTATATCACCTTGCCTTGAAGGAGGCATTCTCATGATGGATATTCTGTCGCAGTTGGATTTCTCCTTCTTCCTGCTGGCTTCGATAGGCACCCTGGTGGGCATCATTTTTGGTGCTATCCCGGGTATGACCGCGACCATGGCCGTTGCTGTGTGCTTGCCCCTGACCTATGCACTGGGTCTTGAACATGGACTGGCGTTATTGCTGGGCCTGTATGTCGGCGGCATCTCCGGCGGTATGGTGCCGGCCGTACTACTCAATATTCCCGGTACACCTTCATCGATCACCACCACCTTCGATGGCTACCCAATGGCCCAGAAGGGCGAGGGTGAACGGGCGCTGAGAGTCTGTGTCGTGGCCTCACTGGTCGGCGGATTGATCAGTGCTGCGGTGTTGTTCCTGTTTGCACCGTTGTTGGCGGAGTTCTCGATCAAGTTCTCCTATATCGAGAAGTTCCTGATCATTCTGCTGGCACTGACGGTTATCGCCTCGATGTCGAATAACATGCTGGTGGGCATCTTCAGCGGTGTGATTGGTGTCTGGTTGAGCCTGATCGGGACCTATAGCCTCTCCGATGGCGGTAACGGCAATACTCGTCTGATGTTTGATTTCATGGAGCCCTATCTGTTCGAGGGCTTCTCGCTGCTGCCGGTGTTGATCGGTATCTTCGGTATCTCGACCATCCTGCTCGAAGCCGAACAGGGGGTGACGAGCAACCTGGCGGGACAGAAGATCAAGATCGGCAAGGAAGGTGGCTTCCGGTTGTCGATCTTCAAGGGACGCCTGACCAATCTGATTCGTTCCTCATTCATCGGTACCTTTGTTGGCATGTTGCCAGGCGTGGGCGGCAGTGCGGCTTCGGTGCTGGCCTATACCCAGGAAAAGAACCTGTCACGCGATTCCAGTGAAATGGGCAAGGGGGCGCCTCAAGGGTTGATTGCCTCGGAGTCGGCCAACAATGCCTTGACCGGTGGTGCATTGATTCCGCTGCTGTCGTTGGGGATTCCCGGTGATTCCACCACGGCGGTATTGATTGGTGCCTTTACTCTGCAGGGCATTCAGGTCGGGCCGCTGTTCATTCCGGAAAACTCCGATACCTGGTACATCATGATGATCGCGCTGGTGGTGGCCAACTTCGTGATGTTCGCGCTGATGTTCTATGCCATCAAGTACATCGCCCGTGTGGTGCTGGTACCGAAGTACTTGCTGTATCCGCTGATCGTAATGATGTGTGTGGTCGGTGCCTATGCCATCAACTACGGGATCATGTTCGATGTCTGGACCCTGTTGATCTTCGGCGTATTTGGCTACCTGATCCAGAAGATCGGGCTGGAAGTGGCGCCCTTGATCATTGGCTTTATTCTCGGTAGCTCGGCGGAGGTCTATTTCGTCAAGAGCATCGAGTCCTTCGGCAGCCTGTCGATCTTCTTCACCAAGAGCCCGATTGCGGTGGTGCTGTGGGTGTTGATTGCCGCGTCGGTGACCTTCTCGATCGTCATGGGACTGAAGTCACGCAAGCGTCAGCAGGAAACAACCAGCAACGCCTGAACCGCTTTTCAGAACAGGCTTTCGAGGACCAGGACAATATCATGACCGTGAGCAGCAATCTGGCAAGGACCATCCGGGTTCACCCAAGCGACAATGTAGCCATTGTCGTGCAGCAGGGTGGCCTGGAGGTCGGAACGCAGATCGAGGGCGATGTGCAACTGGTGAACCGGGTTCCCCAGGGTCACAAGGTAGCGTTGGAGGATCTGGCGGAAGGTGAGCGGATCATTCGCTACGGGGAGGTGATCGGTACCGCAACGACGACCATCCCTCGTGGTGGGCATGTCAACGAGAACAACGTTCAGTTGCCAACGCCCCCGGCACTGTCCGAACTGCCGCTGGCGACGCGACCCGCGCCGGATATGCAGCCGTTGGAGGGTTACACCTTCGAGGGCTTCCGTAACCCCGATGGTAGTGTCGGCACCAAGAACGTGCTGGGCATCACCACCAGTGTGCAGTGCGTGGCCGGTACCGTGGATTACGTGGTTCAGCGCATCAAGCGCGAACTGTTGCCGCGCTTCGCCAATGTTGATGACGTGGTCGGACTCAACCACTCCTATGGCTGTGGTGTGGCGATTGGTGCACCGGCGGCGATAGTGCCGATTCGCACTCTGCGCAACATTGCCCTCAACCCCAACTTCGGCGGCGAGGTGATGGTCATCGGCCTGGGCTGCGAGAAGCTGCAGCCGTCGACGCTGGTCGAGGATCGCCCGGTGAAGATCTACGCCAACAGCGAAGATGCTGACCCGGAAGCCAACGTCCTGAGTCTGCAGGATGAATCCTTCACCGGCTTCGGCGACATGATCGATGGAATCATGGCCATGGCTGAGCGCCATCTGGAGCGCTTGAACCGCCGCCAGCGTCAGACCTGTCCGGTATCGGATCTGACAGTGGGCATGCAGTGCGGTGGCAGCGATGCCTTCTCAGGCGTGACCGCCAATCCAGCAGTGGGTTTTGCCACCGACTTGATTGTACGTGCCGGTGGCAGCGTGATGTTCTCCGAAGTGACCGAAGTGCGTGATGCCATCCATCTGCTGACGCCACGTGCCGTGACGCCCGAAGTCGGTCAGGCGCTGCTCGACCAGATGGCCTGGTACGACGATTATCTCGCTCAGGGGCAGGCGGATCGCAGCGCCAATCCTTCGCCCGGCAACAAGAAGGGCGGGTTGAGCAATGTGGTCGAGAAGGCACTGGGCTCGGTAATCAAGTCAGGGAATTCACCGATTTCTGATGTCATCGGGCCGGGGGAGCGTCTGCGTCGCAAGGGGCTGACTTTTGCCGCGACTCCGGCCAGTGACTTCATCTGCGGCACCCTGCAGTTGGCCGCAGGCATGAATCTGCAGGTCTTCACCACCGGTCGCGGCACGCCCTACAACCTACCGATGGCGCCGGTGATCAAGGTCTCGAGTAATTCGGCGTTGGGGCAGCGCTGGCATGATTTGATCGATCTCGATGCGGGACGTATCGCCACTGGCGAGGCGAGCATCGAGCAGGTTGGTTGGGAGCTGTTTGAGCTGATTCTGGATGTGGCAAGCGGACGTCAGCAGGTTGCCGCCGAGCGTCTGGGGATCTTCAACGATCTGGTACTGTTCAATCCGGCTCCGGTGACCTGAAACATCATTCATCTGTTGTGACTCTTCCGGGGCAGCTGTCGATCGGTCCATGGCTCCCCGCCAAATACAACTACTGGTTAATGAGGCGAATAGTATGTTTCCCAGAATTACTCGCATGAAGATCGTTCCGGTCGCCGGCGAAGACGGCTTTCTGCTGAATCTCAGTGGTGGACATGCGCCGTGGTTTATCCGCTGTGTACTGATCCTGGAAGATGAAAGCGGTAACCGCGGTGTTGGTGAAATCCCGTCCAGCGAAGGCATCATCAACGGACTGGAGCAGTGCCGTTCACTGGTGGAAGGCGCTCGGGTCAACGAGGTCAAGAAGGTGCTCAGTCAGGCACGTCAGGTGCTGTCCAGCAACGGTCCCGAAGAGCGTGGTCGTCAGACATTCGACCTGCGTGTCGCCGTCCACGTCGTCACTGCCATCGAGTCGGCGCTGTTTGACCTGTTCGGCCAGGCGCTGGGCATGCCGGTGGCGGACCTGCTGGGCCAGTACGGTCGTCAGCGTGATGAGGTCGAGGCGCTTGGCTACCTGTTCCTGCTCGGTGACCCGGACAAGACCGACCTGCCGTATCCGAAGGTGACCAACCCCGTAGATGCCTGGGACGAAGTACGTTACCAGAAGGCGATGACGCCGGACGCGGTTGCCAATCTGGCCAGAGCCGCCTATGAGCGTTACGGCTTCAGGGACTTCAAGCTCAAGGGTGGTGTGCTGCCGGGTGAAGAAGAAGCGGATTGCATCCGCGCGCTGCATGAGGCCTTCCCCGAGGCGCGCCTGACGCTGGACCCCAACGGTGCCTGGAAGCTGGACGAGGCGGTACGGGTACTCGAGCCGATCAAGGACCTGCTCAGCTACGCGGAAGACCCCTGTGGCCAGGAAGGCGGCTACTCGGGACGCGAGACCATGGCCGAGTTCAAGAAGCGTACCGGGCTGCCCACCGCCACCAACATGATCGCCACCGACTACAAGCAATTGCAGTTGGCGGTACAGCTCAATTCCGTGGATATCCCGCTGGCAGATTGCCACTTCTGGACCATGCAGGGCGCGGTCGCCGTAGGCGAGCTGTGCAATGAGTGGGGCATGACCTGGGGCTCGCACAGCAACAACCATTTCGATATCTCACTGGCGATGATGACTCACGTGGCTGCAGCATGCCCCGGTGAGATCACCGCTATCGATACTCACTGGATCTGGCAGGATGGCCAGCGAATCACTCGCGAGCCGTTCCAGATTCGCGACGGCAAACTCAAGGTGCCGAATGCGCCGGGCCTGGGGGTCGAGATTGATGACGAGAAGCTGATGGAAGCACATCAGAAGTATCGTGGTCTCGATGTCACGCAGCGTAATGACGCCATGGCAATGCAGTACCTGATCAAGGGCTGGGAGTTTGATCCCAAGCGCCCGGCACTGGTGCGTTGATCATGCCATCCGCGATTGTCACCAACCGCGACACCTCACTAAATCGCGAGACATCTCGAAACGAGTGAAACCTCTCGAAACTGCGAGACCAAGGGAGAATGACTGTGAATCTCGAAGGCAAGCAACTGATTGGCGCCGACGCCGTACTGGCAACCGGCCGCCCCATCCATGCCATCAACCCGGCCACCGGTGAGCAGATGGAGCCGGCGTACCCCGGTGGTTCCAACGCCGAGGTCGAGCGTGCCTGTGAGCTGGCGTGGCAGGCTTTCGATGTCTACCGCGAAACTGGCCTCGAACAGCGTGCGGTATTCCTCGAAAGCGTCGCCGATGAGATCGAGGCCATTGGTGACGATTTGATCGAGCGTGCCATGGCCGAATCCGGCCTGCCGCGTGCCCGTCTCGAAGGCGAGCGTGGCCGTACCTGTGGCCAGCTGCGTCTGTTCGCTCGCGTAGTGCGCGATGGCGAATGGCTCGACGTACGCATCGATCCGGCACTGCCGGAGCGTCAGCCGATGCCACGTGTCGACCTGCGTCAGCGTCATATCGGCCTCGGCCCGGTCGCCGTGTTCGGTGCCAGCAACTTCCCGCTGGCCTTCTCGGTTGCCGGTGGTGATACCGCCTCGGCGCTGGCTGCAGGTTGCCCGGTGGTGATCAAGGCGCATTCCGCTCATCCCGGTACCTCGGAGCTGGTCGGTCGCGCCGTACAGCGCGCGGTGCACAAGCATGAGCTGCCGGAAGGTGTGTTCTCACTGCTGTTCGGTTCCGGCCGTGAAGTCGGCCAGGCGCTGGTCGCTGATCCGCGCATCAAGGCAGTGGGCTTCACCGGCTCGCGTGCCGGTGGCACTGCATTGATGAAGACGGCCCAGAATCGCCCCGAGCCGATCCCGGTCTATGCCGAGATGAGTTCGATCAACCCGGTGTTCCTGTTGCCCGAGGCGCTCAAGGCACGTAGCGCGGCGTTGGGTGAAGCCTTTATCGGTTCACTGACCATGGGCGCAGGCCAGTTCTGCACCAATCCTGGCCTGGTGATCGCCATTGAAGGTCCGGAACTGGATGCCTTCGTGGCAGCGGCCGGTGAGACCGTCAAGGGCGCGGCGGCGCAGACCATGCTGACGCCGGGCATCTTCGAGGCCTATGAAAGCGGCGTCAGCGGTTTCAGCGCCAGCGACAAGGCCACTGAAGTGGCCCGTGGCCAGCGTGGCGAAGGCCCCAACCAGTGCCAGGCAGGCCTGTTCACGGCCCAGGCCGCTGACTTCCTCGCTGACGAGGCCCTGCAGGCCGAGATCTTCGGTTCCACCTCGCTGGTGGTGAAGTGCGCCGACCTCGACGAGGTCAAGCGCGTCGCCGAACATCTCGAAGGTCAGCTGACCGCCACGTTGCAGATGGACGATGCCGACGTTGATGTCGCTCGTCAACTGCTGCCGATCCTCGAGCGCCGTGCTGGACGCGTGATGGCCAATGGCTGGCCGACGGGTGTCGAGGTGTGCGATGCCATGGTTCATGGTGGCCCGTACCCGGCGACCTCGGATTCCCGTACCACGTCTGTCGGCACCGCCGCGATCCATCGCTTCCTGCGTCCGGTGTGCTACCAGAGCCTGCCCCAGGCGCTGCTGCCGGAAGCTCTGCGCGACGGCAACCCGGCCAGGGTCAGTCGCCTGGTGGATGGCAAACGCGAAGCTTGATCCATTACTTTCAGCCCGGGAAAAACTCCCGGGCTTTTTTTTCCAGTTGGATAAGAGGGCACAATGAAAATAACACGCCGAACTGTACTGTCTTATGGTGCTGCTGGAATTGCAGCAGCGGCTATGTCCAAATCCTTTGCGCAGTCATTTCCCTTCTCTCCCAATCAGCGCTATCCAGATCCAGCGGTATTGATTCTCGACCCCAGTTTCGCCAGGTATCGCATCTTTTCTGCAACGGTTGAGCAGTTGGGCACCGGCATGCGTTGGGCAGAAGGTCCCGCATATTCTCCACAGGATGGTGTGCTGTTGCTCTCCGATATTCCCAATAATCGCATCATGAAATATGCCGAGAATGATGATTCGTTCAGCGTCTTCCGTGACTCTGCCAACTTCGCCAATGGTAATGTCTTCGATAGTGAAGGTCGTTTGATCACTTGTGAGCACTCAGTGACACGGCGTGTGGTCCGTACCGAGAAGGATGGCAGTCAGACGGTCCTGGCGGATCAGTACCAGGGCAAGAAGCTCAATGCGCCTAATGATGTGGTCACCAGGTCAGATGGCAGTGTCTGGTTCACGGATCCGCTGTTCGGTATCAACGGGAATTATGAAGGTGAGCAGGCTGAGCCGGAGCAGGAAACCACCAATGTGTATCGCATTGATGCTGATGGCACTCTGAATGCGGTCATTACCGATCTGGTCAACCCCAATGGCCTGGCATTCTCACCCGATGAGAGCAAGCTTTATGTCGTGGAATGGAAGGGCACTCCCAACCGTAGTATATGGAGTTATGACGTTGCTGCTGATGGCACACCCTCCAACAAGGTCAAGTTGATCGATGCTTCCGACTTCAGTGGTCTGGACGGATTCAAGGTCGATATCGACGGCAATCTATGGTGTGGCTACGGTAGCAGTGGTGCACTCAATGAAGATCCTGAAGTGGTCGACGGTCGTAGAGTCTTCACCTTGAAGGGAAAACCTGAAGACCTGGATGGAGTGATGGTCTTCAACCCTCAGGGCACACCGATCGGTTTTATCCGTTTGCCCGAGCGTTGTGCCAACCTGACGTTTGGTGGTCCCCAGGGAAATAGACTGTATATGGCCGCCAGCCATTCACTGTATGCGCTTTATGTGAACACGCGGGGCGCAGCGTAATGCTTATGGCAGTGGGATTTTCATGTACATGAATTGCAATGATATGAGTATTAAATAAGCTGTATCTAATATTTTGGTTGGCCTTGAATGGGTCTGCTGAACATGGTCAATACATGTCTCGGAAAACTGAACAAGGAGCTACTCATGCAGCGGTCTGTTGCTCGAAACGCCTGGCGAAGCCTTACCCAGGGCTCTTTCATCGGAGTGCTGTGTGTCGGAGCCTCGTTGTTGAGTGTCGATGCTCTGGCACAATCGGGGGAGCCTGGGCCAACCTATGGCGCTGAACTGGAAGGCTTCGAGTATCCCTGGCCGGAACAACGTTTCACGTTGAGCTCGCAGGGGCAGGAGTTGCAGATGGCCTATCTGGACGTGGCTGCCGAGGATCCCAATGGACGCACCGTTGTGCTAATGCATGGCAAGAACTTCTGTGCTGCAACCTGGCAGGAGTCCATCGAGCGTCTGACCGATGCAGGATATCGCGTTGTTGCGCCGGACCAGATTGGGTTCTGCAAGTCTTCCAAGCCGCACCAGTACCAGTTCAGCTTCCAGCAATTGGCCACCAATACCCATGCGCTGCTGGAGCATCTCGATATCGACAATGCGACGATCATGGGGCATTCCATGGGTGGGATGTTGGCCAGTCGCTATGCACTGATGTATCCGCAGCAGACGGAGCAACTGGTGCTGGTCAATCCCATTGGTCTCGAAGACTGGCAGCAGAAAGGCGTCCCCTATCAGACCATTGACGAGGCGTTTGCCGCAGAGCAACACAAGACCGCTGAGGGAATTCGCAAGTATCAGCAATCCACCTATTACGTAGGCGATTGGCAGCCGGAGTACGACCGTTGGGTCGATATGCTGGCAGGCATGTACGCTGGAGAGGGTGGAAAACAGGTGGCCTGGAACCAGGCGCTGACCTCGGACATGGTGTTCACTCAACCCGTGGTGCATGAGTTCGGTGAACTGCAGGTTCCGACACTGCTGTTGATCGGCGAGCAGGACAACACTGCGATCGTCAAGTCGCTGGCATCACCGGAGGTTCAGGAAACGCTCGGGCACTATGATGTTCTGGGTGAGCAGGCCGCTGAACAGATTCCCGATGCGACCCTGGTGGAATTCCCCGAACTGGGACATTCCCCGCATATTCAGCAGCCCGAGGTGTTCCATGAAGCATTGCTGAAGGGCCTGCAGGAGCTCTGAGTGTTGGCTCCAGAGTCAGGAGTGATCTGATCCATTCAGAGCATCCCGCTGGTGCAGGGACGCACCAGGCATTTTCGATGCTTGCCCGCCTTCTGGCGGCTGCAAGCCATTGAAAATGTGAACCAGCCCATCACTTGTTGTGGGCTGGTGTCACTGAAGAATTCCACGGATGGAATTATCCAGAGGATCCCTGGATCAGTCCCACTGACTTCAATACCAACAACCCTGCACTGATGGTAAACAGGCTCATCAAGGTGCTGAGCATGATGATGCTGGCGGCAAGTCGTTCATTGCCGCCAGCTCCTCTGGCCATGACATAGGCCACGGCAGCGGTGGGGCTACCGAAAAACAGCATCATGATGCCAAGCTCGGCACCGCGATACCCCATACAGATGGCCGCCCCCACGCCGATAACCGGCATGATGATTACCTTCCAGATGCTGGCACTCAATGCCAGCGTGCTGCTCTCCCGAGCAGATGCCAGGCTCAGACTGCCGCCGATGCAGATCAAGGCCAGTGGCAGTGACAGCGAAGCGAAGTAGTTGCCTGAGGTCAATAACCAGCCCGGAAGCTGGATGTCCAGCCATGCCAGAGGCAGGGCCGCGACAATGCCGATAATCAATGGGTTGGTAGCGATATCGCGCACGATATCACGCGGTCGGGAGCTGGCTGTCGAGCTATACACCGAGAGCACGATGGCCGACAGTACCAGGTTCACGATAATGATACCGCCAGCCATGATACTGCCCAGCGACAGCCCCGTATCACCGTACATGCTGGCCGAGAGTGCCAGGCCGACAATCCCGCAGTTGCCGCGAAAGGCACCCTGGACGAAGACGCCACGCTCATCGTGTGGGCAGCGCCACAGTGCCCACAGCCAGATCAGACAGAAGATGGCTGCGGAAATGGTCAGATACCAGGCAGTCAGCCCGAGGCTGAGCAATGCGCCGGTGTCTGTCGCGGCAATGCTGAGAAACAGCAGGGTCGGCATGGTCGCTTTGAAGACCAGACTCGAGGCGGTATTGACGAACTGTTGATCTATCCAGCCGAGGCGCCGAAGAATGGCACCGAGAAACACCATGGCGAAGACTGGCAGGCTGACTTCGAGACTGGCGAAAAGGATGCTGAGATCGATGATGATATCCCCTTGCCGTTTCAGTAGAGAGGTGTTGCTGGGTTATCAATAATACTATGTATGATGAAATAGCGGAAATCGTAACAGGTTCACAGGATTTACATCTGCTGACTGCCTGGCGAAAGGGCGGCCGCAATCGCGCAGTGCGGCAACTGCAATGTTGGTGTACCGCGGTGCACATCCGAGCCTGACGCCTGCATCGAGGCTTGTGGCGCCAGGCGGAGTTGCGGATGGGCGTGAGAAGGTCTCGAAGGAAGGGTGCGTAGCCGCCCAGGCTAGCGGGCCAGCCAGAGACCGATGGCAATTGCGAAGGCTACTGTGGCGAAGAACAGAGTATTACGAAGGCGGGTATCGCGGGGCGGCTTGTGACTCACGACTGACTCCAGAAGATTAACGAATGAGTATGAAACAAAGGGTGTGAATGAATAGGGTTTGAACGAATAGGGTTTGAGCGAATAGGGTTTGAACAACAGAGGTTGAACGAACCGAAGTGGCAGCAGAGCAACGATGGGCCAGCACACTTGGCGCTACATGCTAATGCGGTTAGCCTGCTAGCGCGAGTGTCGCGTCTCGTGAGATCAGTATGTTGCCGAATCATCAGGCGAATCCTGCGAGACCGTATACTGGCTTTGGCCGCATAGGGACAGCTTGCGGCGATATTCGATCAGCCGGGTATAGATAACCGGATTTTGACAAACGGATTTTGACAATCAGGCTCTGACAACCATGACAAAAACATCCCTGCCGACCCTGTTGTTTGCGCATGCCAACGGCTTTCCCGGGCACAGTTACCACAGCCTGCTGGCCCCGCTGGCCAGCCAGTTCAATGTTCTTCCCGTCGATCGACTTGGACACCATCCGGATTTTCCGGTCGGCCACAACTGGCTGGCGCTGCGAGACGAACTGCTCAGAGACGTGGAAGCCCTGCCTGAGCCGGTGGTTGGGGTAGGGCACTCCATGGGCGGAGTACTGACTGCGATGGCAGCACGAGTGATGCCACACAAGTTTCATTCGGTGATCATGCTCGATCCGCCGCTGATGCTGGGGATGGATGCATTGATGCTGCGTGCCAGCAAGTTGCTGGGGATGGTCGATCGAGTGACACCAGCCGGCAAGACCAGCAAGCGCCGAACGCGCTGGGAGAGTCGTGAGGCGATGCGTGCACAGTTGCAGCGCAAGGGCTTGTTCCGGCGTTTTACCGCGGAAGCTCTGGACGACTATATCGCAGCCGGTTCGCGTGAGATGGATGATGGCAGTGTAGTACTCAGCTATGACCCGGAAATCGAGCTTGAGATATTCCGGCACTTGCCGCACCACCTGGACCGACTCCCCAAAGAGGTTCGTGTACCACTGGCGGTGATTGCCGGTGAGAGTTCGGACCTGCTGACGCCTCGCCGTTGCCGACGACTGCAGCGGCGCGGTATCCGACTTTCCATGGTGCCCGGTACTCATATGTTCCCGATGGAAGAGCCGGCAGCGACGCGTGAGGCGCTGGTGGCGATGATCAGTGAGCTGGCAGGTGGAGGAAAGCACTGATGAGGCAGCATGCTGCTCCTCGAGCACTGACGCTTGCTGGTGGCCGACTGGCGGCATTGGAATGGGGGCGAGCAGAGGCTCCTGCATGGTTGGCTCTGCATGGCTGGCTGGACAATGCGGCGAGCTTCTTGCGACTGGCGCCGAAGCTGGTGGAATCTCTGGATATTCGTATTCTGGCCATCGACTTCGCTGGCCATGGATTATCGGCACCGCTGCCGGGGCAGTATGACTACGCACTCTGGGATTACTGCCATGACGTGCTCGATATCATCGATGAGTTGGATATCGAACGGATCCCGCTGCTGGCGCATTCCATGGGCGCGGGAGTGGCGTCGCTGCTGGCTGCCGCTGTGCCGGAGCGCATTGAGCGGTTGGTATTGATCGATGGCCTGGGAGCATTGACGACACCGGCCGAAGACATGGCCCGCGAATTGGGCAGGTCTCTGCGAGCACACCGTCGACAGCGCTCTTCCGGGCCGCGTTATGCCACTGTTGAAGCGGCAGTAGCGGCGCGAGTTGCGGGGGGCGCGACGCCGGTCACGACTGCTGAGGTCAGCGAGATCGTGGCGCGTAACCTTCATGAACTGGCTGATGGAGGGGTTAGGCTGCGCACCGACTCGCGCCTCAAACGTCCCTCCCCGGTGAGGTTGACCCCTGAACAGGTGGTGGCAATGCTGGGAGCAATCGAATGCCCGGTGCTGCTGATCGAGGGGCGCGACGGCATCCTCGGCGAACGTGAAGCGGCGGTTCGTAATCGCGCTGCGATCAGAAACCTCGAGCGTCAGGTGCTGGAGGGTGGTCATCACCTTCATGCTTCACCGGCTCATGTCGAGAGTGTCCATGACACTATTGTCGACTCCTTGTCGTCATGAGGCCACACTGGATTCAAGGAAGGAGAGCCTGTCGGCAAGCCACTCGAGGAGGGATGCAATGAACGCCTTGAAGTCCGATTGCCCAAGAGGCCTCAGCGGCAAGCGTATCGCCTTGACGCTGGGAAGTGGCGGAGCGCGTGGCTATGCTCACATCGGAGTGATCCAGGAGTTGGTCGCCCGGGGCTATGAGATCACCACAATCTCCGGTTGCTCGATGGGGGCCTTGATCGGCGGAATCTATGCGGCCGGCAAGCTGGATGAATATCGAGAATGGGTCGAAAGTCTCGGCTCTTTTGCTGTGCTGCGGCTATTGCTGGATGTGAATTTCGGGCCGATGGGTGCCATGCAGGGGCGCAAGTTGATGAATAAGCTCGAGACGCTTATCGGTGATATCAACATTGAAGACCTGCCGATTCCCTTCACTGCGGTGGCGACCGACTTGATGCGTCAGCGAGAGGTGTGGTTTCAGAAAGGCTCGTTGCTCAAGGCCATTCGTGCATCCATCGCTATTCCCGGGGTTTTCACTCCCGTCGAAGATGGGCCGCGAGTATTGGTGGATGGTGGCCTCCTCAACCCCTTACCGATCATTTCCAATGTTTCGTCAGATGCTGATCTGATAATGGCGGTCAACGTCACCGCCAGCAGTTCCAGCCTGGTGACCCTTGAGGAATTGCTGCCCAGCGATGAGCCGGCCTGCAATGAAGGTAAAGACAATGAAGGTAAAGACGAAGATGAGTCTCGCGAGGCGAGTGGCGGAGATTCAGAGGAGCTTTCCTGGGTGGGGGACCTTCTGACCAGGCGCTGGCTGCGTTCCGCCGGCAGGGAAGCCAATCGTGATCTGGAACGAGAAGGTGGGACCCTGGAGTCTCGAGAATGGGGGCGGCTGGCGATGATTCTGACATCCTTCGATATTACTCAGGCGGCGCTGGCCCGCTATCGGGTAGCGGGCTGTCCCCCGGACATACTCATCGAGGTGCCCAAGTCAGTATGTGGCTCATTCGAGTTCCATCGAGCGCGTGAGCTGGTGCGCCTGGGACGTCATCTGACTTGTCAGTCGCTCGACCGCCTCGAGGCCTGTGGCGTGGTGACCGAACAGGAGCGCATCCGCAACTGACGCGTGGATGATCGCAACATCAGAGCCGGCCACGCTTGCGCAACAGGATGTAGACAGCTCCCGTACCGCCATCAGCGTCGGTGGCTGAGCAGAAGGCCAGTACATTGGGCCATTCACGCAGCCAGGCGTTGACGTGACTCTTGATCACAGGGTAATCCGCAGTAGCGCCCCAGGCCTTGCCGTGGACCACCAGCACACAACGTTGCCCACTGGACTGGGCATCGTTGAGAAAACTCTCCAATTGTTGACGAGCTTCTTCCAGGCGGTAGCCATGCAGGTCAAGCCCTGCCTCCCAGGCCATCTGGCCGCGCTTGAGTTGACTGCGGGTTCGCCAGGGCAGGTCAGGTAGCGCGAAGTCGAGATAGTCAGAGGGCAGGACCGGCTCGACACGGCCATCAGAGGTGCGTCCTGTGGATTCGCTTTCGCTGGCGCTGACCGCCGATGCACGGCGAGCGGCTACCGACTCGTCGCCCAGTGCATCGCGTCTGGTAGGCTTTCCGGTATCGGCACGGTTGGTCTTGATGCGTCGTACGCCGGCTTCCTTGATGGCCTGACGAAAGGCATGGATATCATCGTCGGACGGGGGCAGGCGGTGATTCATGGGCGGCTCGATAAATGACGGAAGACTTCTGGATGCGTGCAGTATACCTTGCCAGCCGTGGCAGTGAACCGCTGGCACAGATACAATCGCTGGTTGCAGCTCGCCCTCGGTGGCCGCTTTTTTCAACTCGATGCGACTGACAGGATGCACCCTTGGCTGACTCTGTTTCGACCCCCGGGGCTTCGACCCTTGTCCTTGACGATCATGCAATTGCTGATGATCTCGTAACCCTGCGCGACTGCCTGCGTTGGGCCACCAGTGAATTTCACCTCGCCGGCCTTACCTACAGCCACGGTACCGACTCGGCCTGGGATGAGGCTGTTGCCCTGGTACTCGGTGCCCTGCATCTGCCCTGGGACGTTGATCCCGGCGTTCAGGCGGCGCGTTTGCTGCCAATCGAGCGGCAGCGCATCGTGGCGCTGGTCCGCGCCCGTATCAGTAGCCGTCAGCCGTTACCCTATCTGCTGGGCGAGGCGTTCTTTGCCGGTTTGACCTTTGCCGTCGATGAGCGTGTGCTGATTCCGCGTTCACCGATTGCTGAACTGATCGAGGATGGCTTCAGTGCGTGGTTCCCTGAGGAACCTCCTGCCCGTATTCTCGATCTATGCACCGGCTCCGGGTGTATTGGCATTGCCACCGCGCATTATCTGCAGACTGCTGAAGTCGATTTGAGTGATATCAGTGAGGATGCATTGGCTGTAGCGCGTGCCAATATCACTCGCCATGACGTTGGCCGCAGGGTTCGCGCAGTGTCCAGTGATGTCTTCGCAGGGCTTGAGGGGCAGCGATATGATTTGATTGTATCGAACCCTCCTTATGTCGATGCGCGCGACCTGGCGACGATGCCTGCGGAGTTTCGCCATGAGCCTTCGCTGGCGTTGGGCGCAGGGAAGGATGGGCTGGATATCGTTCGACGTATCCTGCGTGAGGCCAGACAGCACCTCAGCGATCATGGAGTACTGGTCGTCGAGGTAGGTAACTCCGATCATCATCTCGAAGCGGCTTTCCCGGAAGTGCCCTTCATGTGGCTCGACTTCGAGCGCGGTGGTCAGGGAGTCTTCGCCTTGACCGCCGAGGAACTCGACGCCCACGCGGCGTCCTTCAGCTGATTCACGCCTTTACAGATTCATCGAGGAACGCCCATGTCAGGCAATACCTTCGGCAAGTTATTCACCGTGACCACTTTTGGCGAGAGCCACGGCGTCGCCCTTGGTGCGATTGTCGATGGCTGTCCGCCTGGTCTTGAATTGAGCGAGACTGATCTGCAGAAGGAACTGGATCGTCGTCGCCCCGGTTCTTCGCGGCACACCACTCAACGCCGTGAGCCCGATCAGGTTCGCATTCTGTCAGGCGTTTTCGAGGGTGTAACTACAGGGACACCCATTGGGCTGTTGATCGAAAATACCGATCAGCGCTCGAAGGACTACGGCAAGATCAAGGATCAATTTCGTCCCGCCCATGCCGACTACACCTACCATCACAAGTATGGTGTGCGCGACTATCGTGGTGGTGGGCGCTCCAGTGCTCGTGAGACAGCCATGCGTGTGGCGGCTGGAGCCATCGCGAAGAAGTTCCTCGCCAGCCACGGCATTCAGGTACGTGGCTACATGAGCCAACTGGGACCGATCGAGATTGAGCTGCGTGATTGGGAGGCCGTGGACAGCAACCCATTCTTCTGTCCAGACCCGCAACGCCTGCCAGAGCTCGAGGAGTATATGGACCAGCTGCGTCGTGACCAGGACTCGGTCGGCGCGAAGATCACTGTTATGGCAGAAGGCTTGCCGCCGGGCCTTGGCGAACCGATTTTCGATCGCCTTGATGCTGACCTGGCCCATGGCCTGATGAGCATCAACGCCGTCAAGGGCGTGGAAATTGGCGATGGTTTTGGCGTGGTGACCCAGCGTGGCAGCGAGCATCGCGACGAAATGACCCCTGAGGGGTTCCAGTCCAATCATGCCGGTGGCGTGCTGGGCGGTATTTCCAGCGGACAGACATTGATCGCTCACCTGGCACTGAAGCCGACCTCCAGCATCACCATCCCCGGGCGCTCGATCGATGTTGATGGCAACTCGGTCGAGGTAGTGACCAAAGGTCGCCACGACCCCTGTGTCGGTATCCGAGCCACGCCAATTGCTGAAGCGATGATGGCTCTGACACTGATGGATCACTATCTGCGTCATCGTGCACAGAACGCAGAGGTTGAGGTGGCAACACCGCGTCTACGCTGAAGTTGGATGAGCTACATGGGCACGTGGGTTACATGAAACGCATGCCTGCTACACTCATGATTAGCCCCTGAGCTTTTGAAGAAAACCTGAGCTCTAGAATAAGCTTGAACTCTTGAATCACCCCCTGAGTTTGCGATGGGAATCAGGGGGAATGCACATGAGGCCGCCATGAAGATCAATGTCGAGTTCGATCTGACCCCCGACGAGTTCCGTCAGGCGCTGGGACTGCCTAATATCGAGACGTTCCAGCAGGAGCTGCTCGAGCGCATCCAACGGCAGATGGAGTCCGGTGTCGAAGGCTATGATCCGATGAGCCTGATGCAGCCATTTCTTCAGCAACCGGCCTTGCAGCAGGGCTTGTCACAGGGCTTGTCACAAGGTCTGGCCAGTTTCGGCAACTATCAGAAGATGATGCTCGACATGCTGAGCCAGGCGGCGCAGAAGGCTCGTAATGATGGTAGCGACGGAGATGCCGACGAATCGTCTTCGGCTCGCGCAAGTAAACCTTCTTCCAGCAAGAGCTCAACCTCCTCGGGCACGACGTCCTCACGCAGTAGTGGAGCACGGGCCTCGGCGCGCTCGCGTTCGACGAAAAGCAAGTCCTGATACCCCGGTGGCGCCCGGCGCCACTGGCTTCGTTCTCATCCTGTTCCGGGAGGTGTTGCCGATTCGCGCAGACTTCGCGGCTGTCATGGCGCTGTCACCTGCTGTGTGCCAAACTGATCATTGCTGCGCTGCAACACATGTGTATTGGCACAAGATGTGAGACGTGTGGTAGCAACGTGGAATGATCTACAGCAGAAATGATCCAAAGCGGGAATGATCTGTAGCAAAGCGTGAATGATGCATCCCGGGGAATGAATGAGTAGTTGGAACGATCTCCGCTACGTCTTTCTGGAGGAAACGGTCATGCAAGACAAGGTATTCGAGAATTTCAGTGAACAGGCCCGTCAGTTCTTTGAGCCGATGCGCAAGCTCAATTCCATGATGCTGAATAACATGGAGAAGATGTCTCAGTACCAGATGGACTCGATGAAGCGTTACAGCCAGATGGGCACGGAGCGTATCCGCGATGCCTCGGAAATCCAGGACGCCGAGGGACTACGCGACTTCTCTACTCGTCAGGCAGAAATGCTCAACGAGTTGTCAGCGCAGATGCTCGAAGATGCACGTGCCATGAGTGAGATGAGCCTGGAGTTCAAGGCACAGCTCGAGGAGCTGTTCGCAGAGTCTGGTCAGGTGATGATGGATCAGGCCGAGAAGGCTCGTGATCAGGTGACGGACGCTGCTGACCAGGCGACTCAGCAGGCGAGCAAACCCAGTTCTTCCTCCCGAGCGTCCAGCACTTCTACGCGCAAGCGTTCTTCATGACGTCTGCCTGATAGACGCTTTCCCTCGTCAGGCAACGGATGGGACACCACGCGACAGGGATGTCGCTTGATATCACAACTGAATATCACAACAGTGACTTGTTCAACAACAATAGAGCGGGGCGCTGCTCTGGTCATCGGGTCGGCGCCTTCTGAGCAGCACAGGGTGAACGGAGATGCCAATGGCGGCAGGTGATCAGAGTACGGCTCAAACAATGAGTCAGGAGTGGACCGAGCAATTGTCGGTCATTGGCGCGCAATATCAGGCGTTGATGGAAGAGATGCTCGGCCGTATGGTGCCGAGTGATGCGGTAGAAGCTGTGCTTGAGGACGTGCGAAACAGCTTCCAGGCGGGGGCCGAATCCTTGATGCGTGACCCCCAGTTGTTGTGGGAAACGCAGTGGCAGTTGATGCAGGATCAGGCAGCGCTCTGGCAGCAGGCTGTGCACCATGCTGACGGCAAACCGAGTGAGACGCTGATCACTCCCCTGCCCGGTGATCGGCGCTTCAAGGATGAGGCCTGGAGCCAGGAGCCTGCCTACAATGCGCTGATGCAGCAGTACTTGTTGTTCTCGCGCAGTATCGAGGGGCTGGTTGCCAATCTCGATGGCCTGTCTCCCGAGCACAAACGTAATCTGACCTTCTACGCGCGTCAGTTGGTTAATGCCATGGCGCCGACCAATTTCGTTTCCACCAACCCTGAAGTCATGCGACGCACTTTCGAGACTCGAGGCCAGAATCTGGTCGATGGTCTGGCGCGACTGCGAGCGGACCTGGCCAACTCGGCCGAGGGGTTGAACGTCTCGATGACCGATCGCAGCGCCTTTGAAGTCGGTCGTAACATCGCCGTGACGCCGGGCTCGGTGGTCATGGAAAACGAATTGATCCAGTTGATCCAGTATGCGCCGAGCACCGAGAAGGCTTTCAAGACGCCGTTGTTGATCGTGCCACCCTGGATCAACAAGTACTACGTCCTCGACCTGCGTCCAGAGAACTCGCTGGTCAAGTGGCTGGTCGACCAGGGACATACCGTGTTCCTGATCTCATGGCGCAATCCGGGGCCGGAGCAGGGCGATCTCAGCTGGGCAGATTACATGCAACTGGGGCCGATTGCCGCGCTGGAAGGCATAGAACAGGCGACCGGTGAGAAGTCAGCCAACCTGTTGTCGTACTGCATCGGAGGCACTCTGACCGCATCGACAGTGGCCTATCTGACCAGCACTCGTCGGGGGCGCAAGGTCAAGTCGGTGACCTACATGGCGACGTTGCAGGACTTTCGCGAGCCAGGTGAAATCGGTGTGTTCCTCAGTGAACCGATCCTGCAGGGCATCGAGGCCAAGCTCGAGCGTGATGGTTATCTGGATGGCCGCGTCATGGCCTACTCCTTCAACCTGCTGCGCGAGAATGATCTGTTCTGGTCGTTCTACATCAACAACTACCTCAAGGGCGAAGAGCCCGCGGCATTCGATCTGCTGTACTGGAATACCGACGGTACCAACCTGCCGGCAGGCACCCATGGCTGGTATCTACGTCACCTCTACTGCGAGAACCGCCTGGTGCAGCCGGATGGTATCGAGCTGGATGGGGTCAAGATCGACCTACGCAAGATTTCCACGCCCAGTTACTTTGTCGCCACTCGCGAGGATCATATCGCCAAGTGGGAGAGCAGCTACTACGGTGCCTTGCTGCCCAAGGGGCCAGTGACCTTTGTGCTGGGTGGATCTGGCCACATTGCCGGTATCGTCAACCCACCGCACAAGAACAAGTACGGTTACTGGACCAACGATGAGCTGCCCGACAGCCACGAGCAATGGCTGGCCAGTTCGGAAGGGCACGAAGGTTCCTGGTGGCCTCATTGGCAGGAGTGGATGCTCAAGGGCGGCTATGTCGATCAGGACAAGATGGTCGAGGCACGTGAGCCGGGGAGCGGAGAGTTGGCCATGCTCGAACCGGCGCCAGGCCGCTACGTCAAGATGACGATTCCGGAAGTGCTGGGAGAATAGCTACGCGCTACGAGCTACGAACCGCTCGAGCTATAAGCGGTAAGTGATAGGCGGTAAGTAACCCCGAGAGCCAGGCCGCACACCTTGTGCGCCTGGCTCTTGTCGGTAAAACATGGGAGGGGTGGGCTGCTAGAGGCTTACCGCTCCTTCCTCCGCGTGAAGCCCGGTAGCAGCATCAGGGTGGCAAGCAGCCAGACTGGCCAGCTACCGGTGCGACTGAAGGGTGTCAGCCCCGTCATTGGCTGCACTTCGCCATCGAGGCGCAGACTCTCGAACTGAGGCAACTGGTCGAGAACCTTCCCCTGATCGTCAATGATTGCGGTGATGCCATTGCTGGTCGCGCGGATCACATAACGGCCATTTTCCAGCGCACGCAGGCGTGCCATTTCGAGATGCTGGTGCGGACCGATGGAGTCGCCGAACCAGCTATCGTTGGAGACCGTCAGCAGGATATCCGAATGGCGTGCCCGGCTGGCGACCAGGTCGGCATAGATGATCTCATAGCAGATGGCGTTGCCGATCTCGTGTCCCGCTGCCATCAGCGGTGCCTGGCTATCCTTGCCTGGCGTCATGGCTGGCGTCGGCAGGTCGAAGAAGGCAATCGCACCGCGCAGCAGGCTTTCCAGTGGCAGGTACTCGCCGAAGGGTACCAGGTGAGCCTTGCGGTAATGACCTTCGGCGTTACCCATACCGACGACGGCATTGTAGAAGCGACCTTCGGAGTCACGCTGGAGAATCCCGGTAATCAGGGCGGTGTCCGGCGATAGTGCTGCCTGAGCGCGGGCAAGAATCGGTTCGGCCTGATCCTCGAACATTGGTAGTGCGGCTTCCGGCCAGATCACGATGTCTGGCTGTGGCTCGGATGCCTGTCTCTGGTCAAGTTCGCCAGTCATGTTCAGGTAGGTGTTGACCGCCTGACGTTGGCCTTCCGGGGTCCACTTGATCAATTGCGGTAGGTTGCCCTGCAACAGGCTGACCCGCAACGGCTCACCATTGGCCGCTGTCCAGTGCTGGGGCAAGGCCATGGGCACCAGCCACAGCACGGCCAGCATGGGTAATGTCAGCCAGCGTCCTTCCGTCAGTTTGATCAGCAGTGCACCGCTCAGTGCTACCACCAGTGACAGCAGATAGACACCGCCGACTGGTGCCCAGGGAGCCAGCGGTGAGTCAACCTGTGTACTGCCCAGCAGCAACCAGGGAAAGCCGGTGAATAGCCAGGTGCGCAGCCATTCCATCAACACCCAAAGACCCGTAAAGGTCAGTACGCTCCAGCGTGCCCCGCAAAAACGCCGGTAAAGACCGAAGGGGACGGCCACGAACAATGACATGCTGGCGACAAAGAGGGCGGTCAGGAACACCGCCAATGGCATACTGGTGTAGCCGTAGTCGTGAATCGACACATATACCCAGGATGCCCCGGTGCCGAACAATCCAAGGCCATAGCACCAGCCACGCAGTAGTCCCTGACGGCCGGTCTGAAGGGGGAAGCCAGCGTACATCAAGGCTGCGGCGATCGGCGCCAGCCACCACCAACCGAAGGGGGCTGCGGCCAGGGTCGTCAGGCAGCCGGCAATTATTGCGGCGAGATAGCCGAGACGGCCGCTGAACATCTTTTCAAGCATGATATCGATCCTTGAATCAAACGAGGCACCGACCAACCTCAGCAGCGGCGAGTCAGTCGCTGTCGGTGTTGATCAGTGCCTCACTGGATAAGCATCACTGAGCGGTCGGAGCTCAGTGGGCTATTCGTCTTCCTCGTGTGCCTGCTGCTCGACTTCGAGCAGCCGAATACGGCGATTGTCGGCGTTGAGAACGGTGAAACGCCACTCACCAATGGTGGTGCTTTCGCCGCGTGCCGGAAGATGTCCGAAACGTTGCATGACCAGACCGCCAAGCGTATCGAATTCGTCATCGGGGTACTGAGTGGCGAAGCGCTCGTTGAAGTCCTCGATGGGTGTCAGCGCACGGACCGCATAGCGATGATCATCGAGCGCGCGGATATCTTCTTCCTCATCCGTATCATGTTCGTCCTCGATATCGCCAACGATCTCCTCGAGGATATCCTCGATGGTCACGATGCCCGCAGTACCGCCATATTCATCAACGACGATGGCCATATGGCTGTGGGTATCGCGGAATTCCTTGAGTAGGCTGTTGAGGCGCTTGGACTCGGGCACGAACATGGCAGGACGCAGCACTTCCTCAAGCTGAAACGGGTGCGCGATGTCGGTGTGCTGCAGCAGTGGCAACAGGTCCTTGGCCAACAGGATTCCCTTGACCTCGTCGAGGTTCTCGCCGATGACAGGATAGCGGGAGTGGCCCGTCTCGAGGATGATTGACAGATAGTCCTCGAGTGGTTGGTCGACTTCCAATGCTGTGACCTGGGAACGGGGGATCAGCACTTCGCGCACTTGCTGATCACTGATATTGAGGGCGCCTTCGATGATCGTCATGGCGTCCTGCTCGATCTTCAGCCGACTGGCGGCCTGGCGCAGAAAATCCCGTAGCTCCTCTCGTGAGCTGGGTTCATCACTGTCACTGGACAGGGCGCTGAAGATTTTATCGAACCAGGACTTATTGCCCGGGCTACTCGATCGGTCGTCGCTCATGCGTCGGCTCTCTCGTCCTCGCTATCGGAATTGTGTTCTATTGTTGCGTAGGGATCGGCAATGCCCAGGCTCGCCAGAATATCGCGCTCGAGGCTTTCCATGTGCTCGGCCTCGTCGTCTTCTATATGGTCGAGCCCGAGTAGATGCAAGGTGCCATGTACCACCATGTGGGCATAGTGGTCGGCAAGCGCCTTGGCCTGAGCACTGGCTTCATGAACCACTACCGGGTGGCAGATTATCAGGTCGCCGAGTAGCGGTAGCTCCAACCCTTCCGGGGCTTCGAAGGGGAACGACAGTACGTTGGTTGGTGAATCCTTGCCACGATAGTCGCGATTGAGCGACTGGCTCTCGTCGTTGTCGACGAAACGCACCGTCAGCTCGCTATCGCTGTACTCAGGGAATTTCTCGAGTACCGCATCAACCCAGCGCTCGAGCTTGTCCTGAGCGGGCAGGTCGAGTGCACTGCTGGCGACCTGACGATCCACCATGGCGCTCATGAGTCGGCGTCCTCGGCTCTGGGCGCACGGGGAGCCGCCTGGAGCTGTCGCCGCTCCTCCGCACGGGCCTCACGGCGGGCACGATCATCGGCTTCCTGCTGAGCCTCGAACAGATCATAGGCCTCGATGATGCGCTGGACCAGCGGGTGGCGCACCACATCCTTGGAGGAAAAGTGAGTCACGCCGATCCCGGGCGTATCCTTGAGTACGTCGAGCACCTGGATCAGGCCCGACGTCTGGCCACGTGGCAAGTCGACCTGGGTTACGTCGCCGGTGATGACGGCTGTCGAGCCAAAGCCGATCCGGGTCAGGAACATCTTCATTTGTTCGCGCGTGGTGTTCTGACTCTCATCAAGAATGATGAAAGCGTTGTTCAAGGTGCGCCCGCGCATGTAGGCGAGAGGCGCGATTTCGATGATCTGACGCTCGATCAGTTTGCCGACCTGCTCGAAACCAATCATCTCGTAAAGCGCATCGTACAGCGGGCGCAGGTAGGGATCGATCTTCTGCGCCAGGTCGCCAGGCAGGAACCCGAGCTTCTCACCGGCTTCGACCGCCGGGCGCACCAACAGGATGCGACGTACTTCCTGCTGATTGAGTGCTTCCACTGCGGCGGCGACGGCAAGATAGGTCTTGCCGGTACCCGCGGGCCCGATCCCGAAGTTGATATCGTGGTTGCGGACACTGTTGACGTAGCCCTGCTGGTTGAGACCGCGGGGCTTGATTACGGCGCGTGGGGTACGGATCAGGACTTCCCCACCTTCGCTGTCATCTCCGCTGTCTTCTTCCAGTTCCTCGATACCGGACTCCTGGAGAAACAAGTGAATGGTATCCGGTGTCAGCTCGGTAGCTTCGGCCTCGCGATAGAGGTGCTCGACCAGGTTTGCGGCAGCCTTTACACGGTTGGCCGGGCCTGCCAACTGGAACATGTTGCCACGATTGCGCAGCGTCACCTCGAGTCGTGACTCGATCAGTTTGAGGTGCTCATCGCGTTGACCGCAGAGATTGGCCAGACGGCGAGGCTCATTGGGTTCAAGGTTGAGCGTGATGATGCGATTGGCCTGGGAAGATGGCTGGCTCAAGTCAGAGAGATCCTGAGTTGATGAATGGTCGATGTCAGCTTACTGCCCCAGCGTAGGCCAGGGCAATTGTCAGTGCTGTTCAGTGCTCAGTAGCGCTTATCCGAAACCAGTTCGCCACGCAGTGAGTTGGGGAATGCCTCGACGATTTCGACATCAACGAAGTAGCCGATCAACTCGGTCGGATTGGCAGCTCGGAAGTTGACCACGCGGTTGTTCTCGGTGCGTCCAGACAACTGGCCCGGGTCCCGAGGTGAGAATCCACTAACCAGAATGCGCTGGGTGGAACCTACCATACGTCGACTGATCTGCATGGCCTGTTGATTGATGCGTTCCTGCAGAATCGCCAGGCGTTGCTTCTTGATCGGTTCCGGAGTGTCATCGTCGAGACTGGCTGCCGGAGTACCTGGGCGTGCCGAATAGACGAAGCTGAACGACATATCGAAGCCGATGCGATGGATCAGGTCCATGGTGTCTTCGAATTCTTCCTCGGTCTCACCGGGGAAGCCGATGATGAAGTCGGACGAGAAACTGATATCCGGGCGCAGGGCGCGGATGCGTTCCATCTTGTCGACGTATTCTTCGACGGTATGACCGCGCTTCATGGCACTGAGAATACGGTCGGAACCGGCCTGTACCGGCAGATGCAGGTGACTGACCAGCTCCGGTATCTCACCGTAGGCTTCAATCAGACTGTCGGTAAACTCCACCGGATGCGACGTGGTGAAACGGATGCGATCGATGCCATCCACTGCGGCGACGCAGGCAATCAGTTCGGCGAGGTCGATCTCGTCGCCATCATCATTGAGACCGCGATAGGCGTTGACGTTCTGGCCCAGTAGGTTGATCTCACGAACGCCCTGATCGGAGAGGTGGAACACCTCTTCCATGACGTCCTCGAACGGCCGTGAGACCTCTTCGCCACGGGTATAAGGCACTACGCAGAAGGTGCAGTATTTGGAACAACCTTCCATCACTGACACAAAAGCGGTGGCGCCATCAGAGCTCGGGCGCGGTAGATGGTCAAACTTCTCGATTTCAGGGAAGGTGACATCAACCACCGAAATCTGGTTGTCACGGCGGCTGTCGAGCATCGACGGAACCCGGTGAAGGGTCTGAGGGCCAAAGACCATATCGACGTGCGGGGCACGTTTACGAATGGCCTCGCCTTCCTGGCTGGCGACACAGCCCCCGACACCGATCACCAGATCGGGGTTGGCCGCCTTGAGTTTCTTCCAGCGTCCCAACTGGTGAAAGACCTTCTCCTGGGCTTTCTCTCGGATGGAACAGGTATTGAGCAGGATGACATCGGCTTCCTGCTCATTATCGGTCAGCTCCATCTGATGGGATTCACCGAGCAGATCCGCCATGCGGGCGGAGTCATACTCGTTCATCTGGCAGCCGTGTGTCTTGATGAAGAGTTTCTTCGACATGGGAATCAGTCGGGCTCCTGGCCCGGGAGCACCACAGGTGCGTTGTTTCAAGAGAATGAATGGCGTGCGGAACGGGAGACCTGTTCGGGCCTCTGTGCATGGCCAGGTATTATACGCACCGGAAGATTTTCAGGCCAGTTTACGCGCTACCCTGGTGATTGTGTTGTGGTAGGCTTTCGCGAGATGAAAGCGCAGTGGCCCTTCGCGATGGTTGGTCAGATAATGATCGATTCGTGTTGGCGCTAGACGCTTCGCTACTCTGGCGGCACTTTCCAGTGGTTTTCCCGACACTTGTCCACAGAAGCTGTGGAACAATCTCGGTGTCCTGCTGGTCTCATCGCCCGCTGATGTCAGGCAGGATGCCTGGCACGCGGTTGCCTCGCAATGGACAGTCGCCCCTTGAGCCCGGAACAGCCAGGAAGACGGCATGAATATGCACATGATCAAGACATTAACGTTGGGCCTCGCACTTTCCAGCATGGCCCTTCCTGCGGTGGCTCAGCAGAATGATGATGCTGAACGCTGGGTCACAGATGAACTGACGACTTACGTGCGTAGCGGACCTACCGATGGCTATCGCATCGTTGGCACCTTGACTGCAGGTCAGCCTGTGACGCTGGTGGAAACCTCGGGGAACTATTCTCGAGTTCGTAGTGATAGTGGTGATGTTGTCTGGGTCCCCAGCAATCAAATACAGGACTCTCCCAGTGCTCGTGACCAGTTGCCTGACCTGCGTAAGCGGGTTGAGGAATTGACCTCTGAACTCGATGGCATCAACGATAGCTGGCAGGATCGTACTGGAGCCATGAGCGATACACTCAAGGTTCGTGAGCAGCGTATCGCCGAGCTTGAGGCACGCAACCTGGAACTCGAGAATGCCAACGAGACCATCAGCGAGACCAACGGTGAACTCAATGCACGCCTTGAGACCCAGAAGGAAGATCTGCTGATGCGTTACTTCATGTACGGCGGTGGTGTAGCCGGTGTTGGGCTGGTAGTCGGCCTGATTGTGCCGCATCTGCCACGCAGAAGGCGCAAGCGCGATCGTTGGTTCTGATTTGAGTGCTGCGCTTCGGGGCAGATCATTTGAAGAGGACGCCGCATGCAGGAAGACTGGTTGAAGCGCTGGCAGGATGGGCGTATCGGTTTCCATCGCGATAGTGTGCATCCGTTGCTGGTGCAACACTGGTCTGGGCTGCAGGTACCAGAGGGCAACAAGGTGCTGGTGCCACTTTGTGGCAAGACGCTCGACATGCGTTGGCTGACGGAGCAGCATCACCCGGTATTGGGGATCGAGCTGTCTGAGCAAGCGATCGAGCAGTTTGTCGCTGAGGGCGACGGTGAGGTCACACGTTATCGTCAGGCAGGCTTTGGTGTGTCACGCCAGGGCAGTATCGAGCTGTGGTGTGGAGATTTTTTCCACTTCCATATCGAACAGGCTGCCGAGATAGAAGCCTTCTATGATCGTGCAGCCCTGATTGCTCTGCCTGAGGCCACGCGACAGCGCTATGCTTTTCATCTCGCTCAATTGATCCCTCCGGGTGGCAAGGGGTTGTTGATTACCCTGACCCGTAGGGATGCGGGAGGGCCGCCGTTCCATGTTGATGCTGATGAAGTTCAGCGATTGTTTGCCGCGAACTTCTCGATTACGCATCTCGAGGATGGTGAGTGCAACGCCGATGATGGCTTCAAGGAGAGCTGCTGGGCCCTGGAACGACGGGGGCCGAGCCCCGGCCATAACTGATCTTTCCGCCGTAACCGACAGGGCCCGCATAGTGCGGGCCCTGTCGTATGGACTGTACTGTGTGTATGGACTGTACTGTGTGTATGGACGGCAGCTGTGTGGCGGCATTGACCTCGAGCGTTAGCGGGCCAGCAGTTGTCCCAGTTCCGGGTCAGCGAAGGCGCGATCGAGACCGTCGGTCAGCAGATCCTGCACCATGCGAGTGTTGGTTGCCTTGTCGGGAGTCACTGCATAGGTCTGGGCCCGGCGTGAAGTATAGGTACCGGTGTAGGTTTCACCGTTATTGGTGGCAACCGCTTCCAGCACGCTTTCCAGATGAGCCTCGTCAACCAGCGGCCGGCTCTCGCCGCGTACATAGCTGAGCTTCTTCAGGGTGAGAGTCAGTGCTGGCCCATCGTTGGCAGGTGCTGCGGTGGGTGAAAAGCCCATGTCGCTGACTGCACGCTCGGCTTCGCTCTGCAGGCGCGGCACGATCTCATGGGCGGCGACACTGATGGTCGAAGTCGAGTTTGCGGAGCCGGTGCGAGTGCCCAGAGTCTCCGAATCACGGCCGTCGACCGCGATCACCGAGACCTGTTGTCCCTGACCTGAAACAGGCACATCGACGCTGCGTTGCGGCATCGGCTGAAGGTTCTGGGGACTGGAGCAGGCGCTCAACAACAGTGCGGCACTCAGTCCAGCAACGGCCAACAGAATACGACCCGTCATAGAGAACTCCTTGTTGATAACCAGTGCTGCCACTCTACTTTGGTGGCCCGGCTTTGGTGGCTCGGGAGCGCTGGTTGTATGCTGTTCAGGGATTGGCTCACTGGATGTGGGAGACGTCATGATCTCCTGGGACGTCATCCAGCCTCCGCCAGACAAGGCCGAATCATCCAATTCCTGTTGACGCCTGTCCAGCCATTCCATGTGCGGTGGCAAGCGTGGACTTCAGTTGTCCGCAAGACTTGGCTGCCGGGTGGCGCTGGTCTCGGGATAATGGTGCCAGCTCAATGCTCTGGCATAGATTCTGGAGCCTCGATGCAGTTTCAGTCTGCTGGCCTGCTCGTGACGCAAGCTGACCTGCCAGGGCTCGCTCATCCAGTCCGCGGAGAGTTCGACACGCACTTCTGCGCCTACCG
This sequence comes from Halomonas huangheensis, assembly GCF_001431725.1. Classification (NCBI taxonomy): domain Bacteria; kingdom Pseudomonadati; phylum Pseudomonadota; class Gammaproteobacteria; order Oceanospirillales; family Halomonadaceae; genus Halomonas; species Halomonas huangheensis. The sequence continues at coordinate 1,188,165 of NZ_CP013106.1, forward strand.
GCACAACTGCGGTAACAGTAGCTGGCAGGTGCGAACGTTCATCTGCAGTTTCGGACAGGCCAATCTCGTGGGGCCGCATCAGGACTTCCTGCCGACCTGCAGGCAACTCGTCGATCTTGAGCTGAGCATCGCCGCAGGTCAGCACACCGTTGCTCACTTCACCTTCGAGTAGGTTGACGTCTCCAAGGAACTCAAAGACAAAGCGATTGGCAGGGGAGCGATACAGCGCTTCTGGGGTGTCGATCTGTTCAACATGACCGTCACTCATCACCACCACCCGATCGGAGAGTTCCAGGGCTTCTTCCTGGTCATGGGTCACGAACACACTGGTGAAGCCCAGTTCGTCGTGCAGGTGGCGTAGCCAGCGGCGCAGTTCCTGACGCACCTTGGCATCGAGAGCGCCGAAAGGCTCATCAAGCAGCAGTACTTCTGGCTTCAGTGCCAGAGCGCGGGCCAGCGAAACCCGCTGTTGCTGACCACCAGAGAGTTGCGCAGGATACCGCTTGGCAAGGTGAGAGAGTTGCACCATTTCCAGCAGTCGCAGCACTTGTGCACGAATCTGGCCGCTGGAAGGACGCTCACGCCGCGGCAGTACGCTGAGGCCGAAGGCAACATTATCGAACACCGTCATGTGTCGGAACAGCGCATAGTGCTGGAAGACAAAACCGATATGCCGGTCGCGGACATGCACGTTGGTGACATCACGTTCACCAAACAGGATTCGCGTGCGTGGGTCTGGGTCCGGTGTCTCGAGTCCTGCGATGATCCGCAACAGGGTGGTCTTGCCGGAGCCAGAGGGGCCGAGCAGACCAATCAACTCACCGTTGGCGATGTCCAATTGTGTCGGTGACAGTGCCTGTGAGCGTCCAAAATGTTTCTGTATATGCTCTAGCCGAATACTCATCAGTCAATCTCCCGAGGCGCGGCGCGCCACTCGAGCAGGGCCTTGGCGGCGAGGGTCAACAGGGCGATCAATGCCAATAGGGCGGCGCTGGCGAAGGCGCCAACGGTGTTGTAGTCCTGGTACAGCAGTTCGACGTGCAGGGGCAGCGTATTGGTTTGCCCGCGGATGGCACCAGAGACGACAGATACCGCACCGAACTCGCCGACGGCACGGGCGTTGGTCAGGATCACGCCATACAGCAATGCCCAACGAATATTGGGCAGGGTGACGCGGCGAAACAGGGTGAAGCCTCGTGCACCGAGTGTTACTGCGGCTTCTTCCTCACGCGAGCCCTGAGCCTGCATCAGTGGAATCAGTTCTCTGGCGACGAACGGGCAGGTGACGAAGATGGTCACCATTAGAATGCCCGGCCAGGCGAACATCAGTTGGATGTCATGAGTGTCGAGCCAACCGCCGACCCAACCGTTGCGGCCGTAGAGCAACAGGTATATCAGCCCCGCGACCACTGGTGAGATGGCGAAGGGAATATCGATCAGCGTCTGCAATAGTCGGCGGCCCGGAAACGAGAAGCGGGTGACCAGCCAGGCCAGCATGATGCCGAATACCAGATTGACGGGAATCGTCAGCACGGCGATGAATAATGTCAGGCCGATAGCGGCGAGGGTGAAGTGATCGGTAACGTTACTGACAAAGGTCGCGACGCCCTCGGCAAAGGCCTGAGCAAAGATGGCCAGCAACGGCAGCAGCAGAAACAGGCTGGCCAGGCTGATTGCTGCGGTAATCAGGGTAATGCGGACCCAGCGAGAGTCTCCAATGCGTTGCATCAGCCGTGACCTCCATGCAGTCGACGAATGAAGCGGCCTTGCCACATGTTGATGGCCAACAGCAGCAGCAGCGAACTGGCCAGCACCACTGAGGCGATCGCTGAAGCACCGACGTAGTCGTATTCCTGCAGCTTGACGAAGATCATCAACGAGGTGATCTCGGTCTCGTAGGGCTGGTTGCCGGCGATGAAGATGACGGCGCCGAACTCACCCAGTGAGCGCACGAAGGCTAGCCCGGTGCCTGTGACCAGTGCTGGCCACAGATGCGGAAGAATGACTCGGCGAAAGGCCACCGAGTCGCGTGCACCGAGGCTCATCGCCGCTTCATCTATCTCCGCCGGCAGGTCTTCCAGTACCGGCTGCACGGTGCGCACGACGAAGGGGATACTGGTGAAGGCCATGGCCAGCGCGATGCCGATCCAGGTGTAGGACACCTGCCACCCCAATGGCTCCAGCAGTTTGCCCATCCAACCATTGGCGGAATAGAGCGTGGCTAGAGTGATCCCGGCTACCGCTGTCGGTAGCGCGAAGGGCAGATCCATCAATGCGTCGAGCAGGCGCTTGCCGGGAAACTCGTAACGCACCAGCACCCAGGCCAGCAACAGTCCGAAGACGGCATTGACGAGAGACGCGACGGCAGCGCCACCCATGGTAGTCAAATAGCTGGCAACCACGCGCGGATCACTGATGATGTACCAGTACTGAGCGAGTGACAGACCTTTCAACTGGCCAATCAGGCCAGTCAGTGGCAGCAGAAGCACCAGCGAGACGAATGTCAGGCTGATGCCTAGAGACAGGCCAAAGCCCGGCAGCACACGGCGCCGGGCGGAAAATGATCCTGTAGGAGAGAGTGCTTTCATCGCCGATCAGTTAGCCTGGCGACGCTGGAGTTGGTCCAGTTCTCCGCCGCTTGCAAAGTGGGTTTCCATTGCTTGAGGCCAGCCACCGAAGACGTCTTCCACCTTGAACAACTCGGTGTCCGGGAAGCGGTCGGCAAACTCCTCAACCACCTTTTCGTCATGCACGCGATAATTGAAGCCCGCCAGGGTCCGTTGGGCTTCCTCACTGTAGAGGTAATCAAGGTAGGCGCGTGCGAGGTCGCTGTTGCCATTGCGCTCGGCGTTCTCTTCGACGACCGCCACCGGGAACTCGGCGAGAATACTTACCGGGGGCACTACGACATCGTATTCATCGCTGCCGTATTCCTCGCGGATATTGTTGACCTCGGATTCGAAGCTGATCAGTACGTCGCCAATGTCACGCTCGATGAAGCTGGTGGTTGCGCCACGGCCACCGGTGTCGAAGACCTTCACATTGCCGAGGAAGTTGCGCATGAAGTCGCGCACCTTGTCTTCATCACCATCGAACATGCGCTCGGCAGCTCCCCAGGCGGCCAGATAGGTGTAGCGGCCGTTGCCGGAGGTCTTGGGGTTGGGGAACACCAGTTCCACATCTTCGGCTGCCAGGTCGTCCCAGCTGTCGATGCCCCTGGGGTTACCCTTGCGTACCAGAAAGGCGGTAGTGGAATAGTAGGGCGAAGCATTGTTGGGCAGTTGGCTCTGCCAGTCCTCGGCGACCAGACCTGCATCGGCCAGCACCTGGACGTCGGTGACCTGGTTGTAGGTCACGACGTCAGCACGCAGCCCCTGGAGGATGGCACGTGCCTGTGCGGAGGATCCGCCATGCGATTGCTGGATGTTCAGGTTCTCGCCATGCTCGTCCTGCCACTGCTGCTGGAACTGCGGATTGATGGTGGCGAACAGTTCACGGGCTATGTCGTAGGACGAGTTCAGCAGTTCACTGTCCTCAGCCATTGCTGGTGCTGCGACGCCTGCGGCCATAGCGCTGGTCAGCGTCAAAGTGAGTGCAGAGCGACGCAGAAACAGGGGCAGAGACATGTGCTGACTCCTTGCTGGTGTTGTAGGGAAGGCGTTGTTGGAACGTTGGGAAAAGTATCGCTTGAACGCAGGCTATGGTTGATCGATAGGAATTACAATCCGTCTGGTTATTATATTTTGGAATATGTGTTGGCGTCCAGTGCTGTCGTTCACCCCCGACAACATGTTGCCATTAGCTGTTAGAATGCCGTTTTTGTGCCCTGCTGCGGACCTCATCATGACAGCGACTTCTGATTTTCTGATCGCCCCTTCGATTCTCTCCGCCGACTTCGCCCGCCTGGGTGAGGAAGTCGATAATGTGCTGGCGTCCGGCGCCGATATCGTGCACTTCGATGTAATGGACAATCACTTTGTGCCCAATCTGACCGTGGGGCCGATGGTCTGTGAAGCGCTGCGTAAGCACGGTGTGACCGCGCCTATTGATGTCCACCTGATGGTCAAGCCGGTGGATCGCCTGATTGGTGACTTCATCGATGCGGGGGCGACCTATATTACCTTCCATCCAGAAGGGTCGGAACATATCGACCGTTCTCTACAGCTCATTCGTGATGGTGGTTGCAAGGCCGGACTGGTCTTCAATCCCGCCACGCCGCTGTCATATCTCGACTACGTCATGGACAAGGTCGACATGGTCCTGCTGATGAGCGTCAATCCGGGCTTTGGTGGCCAGTCGTTCATTCCCTCGACGCTCGACAAGCTGCGCCAGACGCGCCAGCGTATCGATGCCAGCGGCCGCGATATTCGCCTCGAGGTTGATGGTGGCGTCAAGGTCGACAATATCGCCGAGATTGCCCGTGCCGGGGCGGACACTTTCGTGGCCGGTTCGGCGATCTTCAATGCCTGCCGTCAGCAAGACGCGCACGACTATGACACGGTGTTGGAGGCTTTCCGTCGTGAACTGGCCAGTCTGGCATAGTCCACTTATGCTCAATGGACTTCTATGCTCAAACGATTATGTGTGAAAAAGACGACTATAATGTGCCACTTTGGTACGTCTATGTTGTAGAGACGGCCGCTGGAGCGTTGTACACCGGCATCTCCACTGATGTGGTGCGTCGGCTCGAGGAGCATCGCAGTGGTCGTGGTGCCAAGGCACTCAGGGGACGAGGCCCGTTGACGTTGGTTCATCAGGTGCCCGTCGGCGACCGCAGTGAGGCGCTACGCGAGGAAGCACGCATCAAACGGTTGTCTGTTGCCGCCAAGCGGCGTTGGCTGACGCAATGTGGGGCCGTATTGGGCAGGTCCTCTTCGGAGGCGAGAAGTGAATCCGGTGGTGCAACACCCGGTTGATGTTCGAAGAACGAACCGCAAGTAACGATCCGCAAAAGGGAATCCTCAAGAGGAGTGGTGCATGGAGTTTCTGCAGAATCTGAATGTTGAAGCGCTGATCGAGTTTGCCTCGACCACCGGGCTTCAGTTCGCAATCAATCTGGTGGCAGCGGCGGCCATCTTCATTATCGGGCGCTGGGTGGTCAAGGCGGTGCACCGCATGACCATCAAGGGCATGGAACGCGCAAAGATGGAGCCGTTGCTGATCAAGTTCCTCGGCAACATCATCTATACGTTGTTGCTGCTGTTCGTGATCCTGGCGGCCATCAGCAAGATCGGTATCCAGACGGCATCGCTGATCGCCGTGATTGGTGCTGCGGGTCTTGCCATTGGTCTGGCACTGCAGGGCTCATTGGCCAACTTTGCGGCCGGGGTGATGGTCATCATCTTCCGCCCCTACCGCATTGGTGACTATGTCGAAGCGGGTGGCGTCAGCGGTACGGTAGAAGATGTCCAGATATTCACCTCTGAACTGACGACTCCGGACAACCGCAAGATCATCGTGCCCAATGGCCAGATGATGAGTGGAGCGATCACCAACTACTCTGCGCATGCCACTCGACGTGTCGATCTGGCGGTTGGTGTCGGTTATGACGACGACATCGATACGGTGCGTCGTGTGCTTGAAGCGGCGATCGCCGACGATTCGCGGGTGCTCGAGACTCCAGCACCGAATATTCGAATCAATGCCATGGGCGATTCATCGGTGGTCTGGATCGTGCGTCCGTGGGTCAAGGCGGTCGACTATTGGGACGTGTACTGGGAATTGACCGAAGACATCAAGCGTCGCTTTGACAGGGAAGGCATCAGTATTCCGTTCCCGCAGCGCGATGTGCATGTCTACCACCACGGTGAAGGGCAGCAGGACAAGCCATCACTGTAAGGCTTGCGTGGTGCACCGAATCGCGTGATATGGAAACCAGCAAGGCTGCCGAAATGGCAGCCTTGCTGGTTTATGGCTAGTGGATTGTGGGCCTTCCCTCAGTGCAGCTTCATACGTGGCTTGAGGAAACGATTGAGGCCATCGACCACCAGCATCATGCCGGTCTTCACGGTGCCGTGAATGGCGCGTTGGTGCATGCGATAGAGCGATGCGTAGAAGAACTTTGCCAGGTTGCCCTCGATGAACAGGCTGCGCGCCGAAGCTGCGCGCATCAGGCTGCCGATAGCGTCGAAATGAGCCAGTGAGATCAGTGAGCCGTGATCGCGGAACTTGAAGTCCTTCATCGGCTTGCCTTCGATGGTGGCACACAGGTTATGGTACAGAACATTGGCCTGTTGGTGTGCTGCCTGGGCGCGTGGAGGCACCACGGAGCCGTCTTCCTGAGGACAGCTGGCACAGTCACCGAAGGCGAATATCCGAGGATCGTCGAGGCTCTGCATGGTGGCGGAGACCTTGATGCGGTTGTTGCGTTCGACGCTGAGCCCCAGCTCGGCGAGAAATTCAGGTGCTTTGATGCCGGCTGCCCAGACCCCGAGGTCGATATCGATCCGGCTGTCATCGGATGTGTAGATGGCGCTGTCATCGACACGCGTCACCTTGGTGCCTACATGAACCTTGACCCCGAGCTTCTCGAGCTCCCGGTGTACCGCCTGACTGATACGGTCCGGCAACACCGGAAGTACCTTGGGAGCCGCTTCGATCAAATGGACCCTGAGTTGCTCACGGCCTAGCGAGGTGAAACCATAGCTCTTGAGCATGCGTGAGGCATCGTGCAGTTCGGCGGCAAGTTCTACGCCAGTGGCACCTGCACCAATGATGCCTACAGCGATAACCGGGCTCTCGCTGGTTTCACTGCCGCTGATGCGCAGAAAGGTGTTGAGCAGAGCCCTGCGAAAGCCTTCTGCCTGCCCCGGACTATCGAGAAAATGGCAATGATCTCTGACGCCTTCGGTACCGAAGTCATTACTGACACTGCCCACGGCCAACACCAGGTGGTCATAGTGAATCTGGCGCGCGGGCAGCACTTCGTCGCCGTCTTCATCGCTGATGGGAGCCAGAGTGATCTGCTGGTTTTCGCGGTCCACGTCACTCAGGGTGCCACGCTGGAAGCGATAGCCATGAGCGGCGGAGTGCCCCTGATAGGAAATCTCATCGAGCCCTGAATCGAGGACGCCGGTAGCAACTTCATGTAGTAGTGGCTTCCAGATATGGGTGGCATTTCGATCAACAAGAATCACATCGGCCTTGTCTTTTCTACCGAGCCGGTGGCCCAGGCGCGTGACCAGCTCCAGGCCGCCGGCGCCGCCGCCGACAACAACAATGGTGGGTTTGCTCATCAAGAGCTCCTTGAATTTGTGGAGTGGCCATCATATGCGCATAGAGGGCTTATGTGCCATGTGAAGAGCAGAGCGATTCAGCCTGTCCTATGCACAAGGTGTTTGAGAGCAGCAGCTGTTGGGCATGGCTGGATGTTCGGTAGAAGGGGCCGGCATGCAGAAGGCATTGACCATAGGGACATTTCTGGCATCCTGCTTGCTTGTGTGCCGAATCAGCCAGGAAATAAATGCATGCGTGACCTACTCGAGGACATAGGCCTGGTGGTCTTTGATCTGGATGGAACCCTGGTCGACTCGGTTCCAGACCTGACTGCTGCGGTCGATGCCGCTCTGCTGGAAGCTGCATTACCGATGGCCGGAGAAGACAAGGTGCGTCGTTGGGTCGGCAATGGTTCGCGTGTGTTGATCGAGCGAGCCTTGACGGATGCACTGGGAGAGGCGCCCGGTGAGGTCTTTGCAGACACGACTCACGAGCAGTTTCTGTCGTACTACGCTGAACATCCCTGTGTTCAGACTCGCCTATATCCAGGAGCCATCGAGGCCATCAAGGGTTTCTGGGTGCGTGGAATCCCCTTGTTCATTGTTACCAATAAACCCGAAGCGTTTGTCGGCCCGATTCTCGAAACGACCGGAATCAATGGCTATTTCGAGGGTTGGCTGGGGGGCGATAGTCTGCCACGGCGTAAACCAGACCCCATGCCTCTGCTGTATGCCTGCGAGCGCTTCGACGTCGCGCCGGCATGCTCCATGATGATTGGCGATTCGCGCCATGATGTGGCCGCGGGCAAGGCCGCTGGTTTTGTCACCGTAGCTGTTCCCTATGGCTACAATCATGGGGAGCCGGTATCCAGCAGCGAGCCGGATCTGTTGGTTGAATCGCTGGCACAACTCGTTTAGTGTCTTTCGGGAGACGCTATGGTTATGCCGTTACTTGATTGTTTTTTGCTATAGCGTGCACCCCTTCCCATTTACGCTGGATTCGCTGCAATGGACAGCTCGATGCCTCTACAAGGTTTCTCGATCAAGGTTCGTCCCAACCGCCTGCTTGTGCCCATGATGGTGGAGTGTGCCGGTATCTGGCGATGGTGAAGCTCATCCTCTGAGCCACTGTGAACACCATCGTTTTCTGCTATATCGAGGACTTCAGGCATGATGACTGCCGAGCGATTCAAGCAACTGGCTGACGCCGGTTACAACCGTATTCCGGTCACCCGTGAAGTACTGGCGGATCTGGATACCCCGCTGTCGACCTATCTGAAGCTGGCCGATGCGCCCTGGACTTTCCTGCTCGAGTCCGTGACTGGCGGAGAGAAGTGGGGGCGCTATTCGATCATTGGTCTGCCATGTCGCGAGCGTATCGAAGTGCGCGGGCATACTGTGACTCACTTACTCGATGGCCAGACCCAGCAAGTCGCCGAAGTTCCGGATCCTCTTGCGTGGATCGAGGAATTTCACGCGCGCTTCAAGGTGCCGCAGTTGGACGATCAACCGCGCTTTGATGGTGGTCTGGTGGGATATTTCGGTTATGACACCATTCGCTACATCGAGCCGCGGCTGGCGGGTGTTGAAAAGCCTGATCCGATCGGGGTGCCGGATATTCTGCTGATGGTCAGCGAAGAGCTGGTGGTTTTCGACAATCTGTATGGCCGCCTGACGCTATGGACCCATGCCGATCCGGCGGAAGCTGACGCCCTGCAGCGGTCTCAACAGCGCCTCGCGGATCTGGAAGATCGCCTGCGTAGTCCATTGACACTGTCGCGACGGCCTGTCGGGGAGCGGCCTGCCATCGAGGAAGGGCACTTCACCTCCGGGTTCTCGGAAGACGGCTTCAAGGCTGCGGTGGAGCGCATCAAGGACTATGTTCTTGCCGGCGACCTCATGCAGTGCGTACCGTCACAGCGGATGAGCATCGAGTTCGGTGCTGAGCCTCTGGATCTATATCGTGCTCTGCGTAGCCTCAATCCGTCGCCATACATGTTTTTCCTGCATCTGGACGATCACCATGTGGTGGGGTCCTCACCGGAAATTCTTACTCGCATGGAGGAGGGCGTGGTGACGGTGCGCCCTCTTGCCGGCACCCGCGTGCGAGGCAAGACAGAAGCCGAAGACAAGGCACTGGAGCAGGATCTGCTCAATGATCCCAAGGAAGTGGCCGAGCATCTGATGCTGATCGACCTCGGGCGCAATGATGTCGGGCGTATCAGCGAGGTGGGTTCTGTTGAGGTGACTGACCAGATGGTGGTCGAACGCTATTCGCATGTAATGCACATCGTCTCCAATGTCACGGGCCGGATGAAGCCGGGGCACACTGCGATGGATGCTCTACGCGCAACCTTCCCGGCGGGTACCTTGTCTGGCGCGCCCAAGATCCGGGCCATGGAGATCATCGACGAGCTGGAACCGGTCAAACGAGGCGTCTATTCCGGAGCCGTGGGTTATCTGTCCTGGCATGGCAATATGGATACCGCGATTGCCATTCGCACTGCGGTGATCAAGGATGGGCAATTGCATGTGCAGTGCGGTGCCGGCGTGGTTGCGGATTCCGTACCTGAACTGGAATGGCAGGAAACCCTGAACAAGGGCCGTGCGCTGTTCCGTGCCGTGGCCATGGCCGAGCGTGGCCTCGATGGCTCCAGAGACTGAGTGAGTCGTCGTATCAGGAGTTGCCCAAATAGCTATGCCGGACACAACAATGCCGCCTCAAGGGCGGCATTGTTGTGTCCGGCATCTGTCGATGGACGAATGCAGGCTCCTGTGGGGCAGAGCCTATGCTCAGTCTTCGGCGTTGGACAGTTCCATGATCATGCGTGTGGTTAGATAGAGGCGTGGCAGTATGCTATCGACCAGTATGAACTCCTCGTCACTGTGGTAGCGTCCGCCGACCAGACCGAGTGACTCCAGCACGGCAGGAGTCTCTGCGTCCTCGTGATAGGCGTAGGCTGCGTCGGTACCTCCGCCTATCTCTACCGCCTGTAGTTCACGGTCGAGTTCCTGATAGATCTGCTGCGCCTGCTCCGCGAGAGCTTCGGTCTGAGGGTTGGAGGGCAGGGGTGGGCGGCCCTTGTCGAGACGGAATTCGACTTCAGTATCATCAATCAACTGGTTGGCGGTGATCTCACGAGCTTCATTCAGCACGCGTTCGTATTCGCTGCTGTCGAAGTAGCGCATATCACCCTCAGCCTGGGCATGTTCGGGAATGATATTGCGCTTGCTGCCACCTTCGATAATCGTCCAGTTGAGAGTGGTTTCCTTGTCAGGGTCGCCGAGCTCTCCCAACTGAAGCAGTTGATGGGAGAGCTCCATCACGGCATTGCGTCCCTGTTCGGGGGCGCCTCCGGCGTGGGAAGCTCGACCAGTTACCTCAAGGAAAGCGTAGTTGATACCTTTGGTGACGACAGTTACGGCATCGGAGGCCCCGTCACTGAAGGTAGGTTCAAACACCAGCACTCCGTCCTGTTCGGCGGACAGTTGCTGGATCAGGTCGCGAGACCCGAGCGAGCCTTTTTCTTCATCGGGGTTGAGGACCACGGTCAGCTGACCATAGTCGTCGAAGCCGAGCGTCTTCAGTGCCTCTAGACTGTGCAGGATCACTGCCACGCCACCCTTGGCATCACCTACTCCGGGACCATAGGCGCGCCCATCCTCTATGCGGAAGGGGCGATCCTCGGCCGTTTCCTCGCCGAACACGGTATCGTAGTGGATCATCAACATGATGTTGCGCTCACCATTGCCCTGAAGTCGGCCGACCAGAGTGTTGCCGCCGTAGACCTCGGCGGGGTGAGCTTCCACCTTGGCGCCTAATGCTTCGAGGTGCTCTGTGAGAACTGCCTCGACCTCGCTCAGGCCAGCGACGAAGCCGGTGCCTGAGTCAATATTCACCAGTGTTTCCAGGGTTTGTAGCAACGGCTGTTGCTGTTGCTCGACAGCGTCGTACACATCCTGCTGTGGAGCGGCATGTGCGGTAGCGGTAAACATGCCATATGCCAATCCCATGGCCAGCATCGAGCATTTCATCAGAGGATCCTTATGTTCTTTGTCCATTTATTGTCAGTCTATTCGTTGCCAGTCTATTCGTTGTCAGTCTATTCGTTGTCAGACTACTGAAGATAAGCAGAGGGTAGGGGGAAACGCAATTACCTGCTGCCGGCCGACAGGTTGCTGAGTCTTGTGCTTCTTGATCAACGAGCCTGCCAGTAGCGTTGGTTATATCGGTGGTATCTGTAGGCTGGAATGAAGCAGGTTGCTGTATGCAATTGACAGGGCCGGCCGCCACACGGCACTATGCATCTCATGAACATTCAACTGACACATATTCCGGCGCAGTGGTGGCGCTCCTGACCAAGGGGCGGCTTTTGTGTGTCTGGAACATGCCGCCTGCGGGCGGCATTTTTGTGCCTGAACGTCTCCCCCGCATGGCTGGCATGGGTACATCGATCAACCCGGACAACTATCCGGGTAATGATTTGAATTAATATATTAATATACAGGGGGTTATGATCATGGCAGTGCTTATGCTCGACAACTACGATAGCTTCACCTACAACATCGTCCAGTATCTGGGTGAGCTGGGTGTCGAAGTTGTCACCCACCGCAATGATGCCATCACCATTGAGCAGATCGAGGCGCTGGCGCCGAGTCATATCGTCATTTCACCTGGTCCCTGTACGCCCAATGAAGCTGGGATTGCCATGGAGGTGGTTCGGCATTTCGCCGGTAAGCTACCGCTGCTCGGTGTCTGCCTCGGCCATCAGGCAATCGGCCAGGTATTCGGCGGCAAGGTTGTACGGGCACCTCAAGTCATGCATGGCAAGACCTCCGATATTCGCCACTCCAACCAGGGCGTGTTCAAGGGCCTTGACGATCCGCTGTCGGTGACCCGCTATCATTCGCTGGTGGTCGATCGTGATAGCCTTCCTGACTGCCTGGAAGTGACTGCCTGGACCGATGAAAGCGATGTGACTCCGGGGTTGATCATGGGAATGCGCCACAAGGAGTTGGATATCGAGGGAGTTCAGTTCCACCCGGAATCCATTCTGTCACGTCAGGGACATGAAATGCTGGCTGCCTTTATCCAGCGACGCTGAACCGAACGCCGACCAGGAGATAATAAAATGCAGATATCAGCAGCGATCGGCGCGGTGATGCGCCGCGAAAATCTCAGTTTCGACCAGGCTCATGCGGTCATGCGGACTATCATGACCGGAGAAGCGACCGATGCACAGGTTGCTGCCTTCCTGATGGGGATGGCAATGAAAGGTGAGGTTGCCGATGAGATCGGTGGTTGTGCCAAGGTCATGCGAGAGTTGATGACCCCGGTCACCCTTGATTGCGAGAACGTGGTGGATATCGTGGGTACGGGTGGCGATGGCGCGAACCTGTTCAATGTCTCCACAGCATCCAGCTTCGTCGCCGCAGCCGGCGGCGCCCACGTTGCCAAACACGGCAACCGGGGGGTGTCTTCGTCATCGGGTAGTGCCGACCTGTTCCAGGTCGCAGGAATCGGCCTGGACCTGAATGCCGAGCAGGTAGCGCGCTGCATCAATGATGTGGGAGTCGGCTTCATGTTCGCACCCAATCATCATCCGGCCATGCGCCATGCAATCGGGCCGCGCCGCGAGATGGGGGTGCGTACCCTGTTCAATATTCTTGGCCCACTGACCAACCCGGCTGGCGCCCCCAATCAACTGTTGGGAGTGTATGCTCCCGAACTGCTGCCCTTGATGGTAGAGGTGCTTCGACAGTTGGGTAGTCAGCATGTGTTGGTGGCGCACGCTGAAGATGGACTCGACGAGATTTCATTGGCTGCGCCAACACAGATTGCCGAGCTCAAGGATGGCGAGATTCACCGTTATACGTTGACGCCCGAGGATGTGGGGATTGAGCGTCAGTCTCTGGACTCGCTGAAGGTCAGAACTGCTGAAGACAGTCTGCGTCTGGTACAGCAGGCGCTGGTCGGTGAAGGGCCAGCAGCGGACATCGTGGCACTGAATGCCGGAGCGGCGCTGTATGCTGCGGATGTTGCAACGAGTCTCAAGGAAGGTGTGATGATGGCGCAAGACGCTCAGGCGTCGAAGCTTCCGCTGGAGAAGATGAAAGAGCTGGCCAATTTTACCCGAGTCTTTGCTCAATAAAGGAATATGACGATGACCAGTGCGCCGACCACTCTGCCCCGCATTCTGGCACGCAAGGACGAAAAAGAGCTGGCCAATTTTACCCGAGTCTTTGCTCAATAAAGGAATATGACGATGACCAGTACGCCGACCACTCTGCCCCGCATTCTGGCACGCAAGGACGAAAAAGAGCTGGCCAATTTTACCCGAGTCTTTGCTCAATAAAGGAATATGACGATGACCGGTGCGCCTATCATTATGCCCCGCATTCTGGCACGCAAGGACGAAAAAGAGCTGGCCAATTTTCCCCGAGTCTATGCTCAATAAAGGAATATGACGATGAACAGTGCGTCGACCATTCTGCCTCGTATTCTGGCATGCAAGGACGAAAAAGAGCTGGCCAATTTTGCCCGAGCCTCTGCTCAATAAAGGAATATAACGATGACCAGTACGCCGACCATTCTTCCTCGTATTCTGGCATGCAAGGACGAAAAAGAGCTGGCCAATTTTTCCCGAGTCTTTGCTCAATAAAGGTATATAACGATGACCAGTACGCCGACCATTCTGACCCGCATTCTGGCACGCAAGGACGAAGAGGTGGCCAGTCGCCAGCAACAGATCAGCGAACAGCAGTTGTTGGCGCGGGCCGCCGAGCAGAGTACTCCGCGTGGCTTCGTCGCTGCACTGGAACACTGTATCGATGAAGGGGATCCGGCGGTGATTGCCGAGATCAAGAAGGCATCACCATCCAAGGGACTGATTCGCGAGGATTTCCAGCCCGCCGAGATTGCCTCTCAGTATCAGCAGGGAGGCGCTGCCTGCCTGTCGGTGCTGACTGATGCAGATTTCTTTCAGGGGCATGAGGATTTTCTGATTCAGGCACGCGATGCCTGCAATCTGCCTGTGATCCGCAAGGACTTCATCGTCGATGGCTATCAGGTCAGTGAAGCGCGAGCCATTGGAGCTGACTGTATTCTGCTGATCGTGGCGGCACTCGAGGATCAGCAAATGAAGGATCTCCACCAGCAGGCCACCCAACTAGGCATGGATGTTCTGGTGGAAGTCCATGATGCGCTCGAGCTGGAGCGTGCTCTGGCGCTGGATCTGAGCCTGATCGGCATCAACAATCGTGACCTGCACACCTTCAATACGCGGTTGGAGACCACGCTGGAGTTGTTGCCGCGGGTCCCGGCTGGAGTCACGGTGATTACCGAATCAGGAATCAATACTCGCGACGATGTATTGCGGATGCGTGAGCACGATGTGCATGGTTTCCTCGTTGGTGAGGCCTTCATGCGTCAGGATGATCCCGGCGAAGGACTACGCAGTCTGTTCTTCTAGGGGGCCTGGGACCATCATCGTATCTCGCCTGTGCGTATCTCTCCTTTGCGTATCTCTCCTTTGCGTATCTCTCCTTTGAAAGTACCGGAGGCACGATCAGCCTGTGCCTCCGGACTGCGTTAGTCCCGCGTATCGACAGTCGGCACAAACACCCCCTTTCTTCCTCCTTACGCCACAACCCTGGTGCTGCACATGGCTTGCGGAGGGATGGGAAACCGGTATTGTGTGAAGTGGTAACGCCTGCCGCGGCAAGGTTTGCCGCCAACATACTGTCTATGGGGATACCACGTGATCGCCAGTTGGAACCACAGACTTCACAAGACAACAGTGAGTCGCCGTCTGGTGGCCGTGCTGTTGATCGTGTTGCTGTCGTTGCCAGGCCTGGTGGTAAATGCGTCGATGCATCCCTGTGTCGTCGACTGCGCGGTTGCCGAGTCCAATGCATTGGATGCCAGCGTGTCCGATGCCAACATGCCCCATGGCAGCGCATCCGGGTGCGCGAACTGCGTGACGTTACCGGTTACGTTACCGAGTTTTGCCGCTGCCCCCGAGCCCATGGCCAGTGCGCCTTTACTGGTCATGGTGGAGTATCTCCCTGCGCCTCCCAGGCGACCTCCCAGATCCTGACGCTTCGACAGACTTGCGGGTGAGAGGCCATTTGCCTGTCGCCGGTTACAGCTGAAAGCTACTCATTTCCGAATATTACGTCAGGAGTTACATGATGATGTTGACTGAATGCCTTGTCTGGATGTCCTCCGTAGGCTGGTTTGGTTGGTTGATGCCACTCAGCATGCTGTTGCTGGTCGGTCTGCTGGTCGCCGCACTGGTCAAGTTTCTGTTCTTCAACAGAGGCAACGTCGATACGGTAAACACCGCCATGGTTCAAGAAAACACAATCCCGGAGGATCGCCCATGAACCGCTATACCTATCCGCTGATGTTGTCCGCCACCCTGATGCTGGGCTCGGCCACGGCCCTCGCCGAAATGCCGGAAGAGGCCACACTCTACAAGCACCCCCAGTGCGGATGCTGCGATGAATACGCCAGCTTCCTCGAGGAAGAGACCGGTGTTGATGTTACCATCGTGGAAACGGTCGACCTGGAGCCGATCAAGGCGGATGCCGGGGTGCCCCATGGTCTGGGGGCCTGCCACACCATCGAGATGGGCAATTACGTGATTGAAGGCCATGTGCCATTGATGGCACTGCAGAAGCTGTTCGAGGAGCGGCCCGATGTTGATGGTGTTGGCCTCGCGGGGATGCCGGTAGGGACGCCTGGCATGCCAGGTGAGCAGCAGGCACCTTACGAGGTCTACACCTTCACCGATGGTAAAGGCACGCCTTTCATGACGCTCTAGGAGGCAACTGTCACCAGACTCCGGGTCGCTGCTGTATCGGGCCGGAGTCTGGCTGCTGATCCTGCTTGACGAGGCGTTCTGGCGTTGCCGACTCAGCTTGCTCGGCGCAGGGCGTCGAGCAGTGCTTGAAGGGGGTGAGGGAGTTGGCTGTCGGACAGACGCTTTGCCTGGCTGCGGCAGGAATAGCCTGTCGCCAGCAGCCGTCCCGACCCCCGGTGTTCATCGACCACCGGCTGCCAGGACTGGGCATAGATCTGCTTCGAGGTTGCCAGGTTGCGCGCTTCATGGCCATAGGTACCAGACATGCCACAGCAGCCGCTGGGTAGCGCCTCCAGTTGCAGGCCGAAGCGCTCGAACAGTTGTTGCCATGCTTTGGGGCTGCCGGGAGCCTGGGTCTTCTCGGTGCAGTGGCTCATCAATGAGAACGGCGCTTCGTCGCTGACATCAAGACCTGCGGGAACGATTCGCGGACCGAGAGACAGTAACCACTCCTGCAGCATCGAGACCTCCGGCACTTGCTCCTTGCCCAGCGTCTTGACGTATTCCTGACGGTAGATGAGCGTCATTGCAGGGTCGATCCCTACCAGCGGCACATCACTGTCGGCCAGCGCCTTCAGGTGTTCTGCCTGACGGCTAGCGGTACGCTCGAAGGCGCCGAGGAAGCCCTGCACGTTGAGAGGCTTGCCGTTGGGTCTGTAGGGTGTGACGAACACGCGAATGTCCAGCCGCGATAGCAACTCTACGATATCGGCGACCAGCTGTGCCTCGAAGTGGCTGGTGAAGGCATCCTGTACCAGCACTACGCTGTTGGCTTTCTGGCGTTGGGTCAGCCTGCTCAGTGCCACTGGCGTGGCCTCGGCCACTCCCCAGGCCTTGAGCAGCTTCTTGAGGCGTGCTCGAGAAAGGCGCGGACTGTCGACCATGCCCAGTCCATTGGCCATCAGGCGATCGATGAGACGGTTGTCGAGAGCGGCGTTATACAGCGGTGCCGCAGGCGCCAGCCAGGGAAGTAGAAATTCCAGCCCGCCGATCAGGTAGTCACGCAGCGGACGCAGGTAGCGGCCGTGGTAGATCTCGAGAAATTGGGAACGAAAGGTCGGCACGTTGACCTTGATGGGACACTGGCCCGCGCAGGACTTGCACGCCAGACAGCCGGCCATGGCGTCATAGACCTGGTGAGAGAAGTCGTCCTTGCCACGCATGCTGTTCATTGTTCGAGCGGGTAGATGGCGCAGGAACCCACCGAGCCCTTCGCTTTTCTTGCGTCGTGATTCCTCGACCACATCGATACCGGCCTGCCCCTGCAGTCGTAGCCACTCCCGCATCAGGCTGGCACGGCCCTTGGGTGAATGAATGCGGTCACGAGTGGCCTTCCACGACGGACACATGGCGTCGTTGGGGTCGTAGTTGTAACAGGCGCCGTTACCGTTGCAGTAGACCGCATCGCTGTGGACCTGCCACACCCGCTCGTCGATCTGGCGATCAAAGTCACCACGCATGGGCACTGCATCGATTGCCAGCAGGCCCGGGTCATCGCTGATCGCTGCGCTGGTATCGTTACCTTCGCCTTCGCGGTCAGCTCCCGCGGCATCGGGCGAAAGAATGAGTGGTGTGGCAATCTTGCCCGGATTGAGCTGGTTGTGTGGGTCGAATGCGCCCTTGAGTCGTTGCAGGCTGGGGTAGAGTTCTCCGAAGAAGCGCGGTGCGTACTCCGAGCGCACTCCCTTGCCATGCTCCCCCCACAGCAAGCCATGGTACTTCTGGGTCAGGGCGACCACAGCATCGGAAATTTCCCGGATCATGCGTTGTTGTGCCGGGTCCTTCATGTCCAGTGCTGGACGTACGTGAAGCACTCCGGCATCGACATGCCCGAACATGCCGTATTCCAGTTCATGGCCATCAAGCAGGGCGCGGAACTCGGCAATGAAGTCGGCGAGGTGTTCAGGGGGGACCGCCGTATCCTCGACGAAGGGTAGGGGGCGCTTCTCACCCTGGACATTCCCCAGCAGACCGACCGAGCGCTTGCGCATGGCATAGACCCGAGAGATCGCCGCACGGCCTTCTGCGAGGGTATAGCCGAGACGCGGAACACTAGCGTCCTGTTCGAGGTGACGACAGAAATCAGCGACTCGCTCGGCCAGGCGCTCAGGGTCATCATCGTTGAATTCAACCAGGTTTATCCCCGCAATGGCCGGCGCACTTTCGTCTCCTGTAGGGAAGAACTCGGCCACACTGTCCCAGACGAAATCCTCCATCGCCAGGTTGAGCACACGGTCATCGACGGTCTCGATGGAGGTGGGACGAGCGTCGCCACCCATCAGCGCCCTGGCATCGCGCAGAGCGTCCATGAAACTTGTATAGCGTACGTTGACCAGTGTCGAGTGCTTCGGGATCGGCAGTACATTGAGCACTGCCTCGTTGGTCAGGGCGAGTGAGCCTTCGGCACCGCACAGTACGCTGTTGAGATTGAAACGGCCGTCTTCCTCGCGCAGGTGGGCGAGGTCATAGCCGGTCAGGCAGCGGTTGAGCGGGGGGAAAATATCATCAATAAGCTGGCGCTGAGTATCGATAATCTCTCGGGCCATGCGATAGGCACGGCCGGAAGCCGAATCTTCAGTGCAGCGGCGCTCGAGTTCGTCCTCACCGATAGCCTGAGTGACCAGTCGTTCGCCCCCAATCAGAATGCTGTCGAGTTCCAATACATGGTGGCGGGTCTTGCCATATTCGCAGCTGCCCTGACCACTGGCGTCGGTGGCAATCATCCCGCCGAGGGTGGCACGGTTGGAGGTCGACAACTCAGGGGCAAAGAACAAGCCATGGGGCTTGAGGGCGGCGTTGAGCTGATCCTTGACCACGCCGGCCTGAACGCGCACACGGCGATTCTCGACATCGATCTCGAGGATCTGGTTCATGTGCCTCGAGACATCGACCACAATGCCATCGGTCAGCGATTGGCCATTGGTGCCGGTGCCGCCACCACGTGCCGTCAGGCGGATGCCATGAAAGCGTTGTTCACTGGCGAGGCGTGCCATCCGCTCCAGATCCTCCGCGTGGCGGGGGAACACCGCCGCCTGAGGCAGGCGTTGGTAGAGCGAGTTGTCAGTCGCCAACACGGTACGGTTGGCGTAATCCGGGGCGATCTCGCCCTCGAATCCTGTCGTCCTCAGGGCCTCGAGAAAGCCGATGTAGTTTTGATCCAGCTGGGGCGCGGTAGCGTTGGGCAGTGGTGCAATCATGGTCTCGGTCGATAAGCATTATCGGTCAAGGGCCGATAACTTTTTTCCTTTGGTGAAGGCACTGTACCCGAGTGCATGATGCGGCGCATCCAGCCTGGCGCCGATTTCCATCATATATGCGCCATGGATGTCACCTGACGATGGATGTCGCCAGGCGTCAGCGAGGAGTTGTCTGCGTTGCAGGAGGTGCTACTCGAGGCGCTTTTGCCTACAATGGGCCTCTGATCATTTTCCCTTGAATACTCAACAGGCGACGGACACAGATTCCATGCTCGATCCGAAACTGCTGCGCAGCGACCTTGACGCGGTCGCGCAACGATTGGCCACCCGCGGTTATGTTCTCGATACTGAACGGTTGTCCGCTCTGGAGTCCCGCCGCCGCGAGTTGCAGGTTGAGGCGGAACGCCTGCAGAACGAGCGTAATACCCGCTCAAAGGCAATTGGCAAGGCCAAGGCCAGCGGCGAGGATATTCAGCCGTTGCTCGACGAAGTCAGTGATCTCGGCGATCGTCTGAGTGCCGCCACGGCTGCGCTCAATGAAGTGCAGACGGAGAGCGATGACATCGCCGCAGGTATCCCCAATCTGCCGCATGAAAGCGTGCCGGAGGGGGCGGACGAGGATCACAACGTCGAAGTGGCCCGTTGGGGTGAGCCGCGCAGCTTTGACTTCGAGGTGCGTGACCATGTCGATATCGGAGCGAAGAAGGGCGACCTCGACTTCGACCTGGCCAGCAAACTGACGGGTGCGCGCTTCGCGGTGATGCGTGGCCCTGTGGCGCGTCTGCATCGAGCACTGACCCAGTTCATGCTCGATAAGCAGACTCTGGAGCACGGCTACGAGGAATGCTATGTGCCCTACATGGTCAACCGCGAGTCGCTGTTCGGTACCGGACAGCTACCCAAGTTTGGAGAGGATCTATTCCGCCTCGATGACGAGCGCGGTTTTCATCTTATCCCGACGGCCGAGGTGCCGCTGACCAACCTGCTGCGCGACGAGATTGTCGATGGCAAGGCGCTGCCGTTGAAGCTGACCGCACATACTCCCTGTTTTCGCAGTGAGGCCGGCTCTCATGGGCGTGATACACGCGGCATGATCCGCCAGCATCAGTTCGACAAGGTCGAGATGGTGCAATTGGTCGAAGCGGAGCGCAGCTACGATGCGCTCGAGGAAATGCGCGGCCATGCCGAAGCGATCCTGCAGGCACTCGAGCTGCCGTATCGTGTGGTGACGTTGTGCACCGGCGATATGGGCTTCTCTGCGGCCAAGACCTACGACCTGGAGGTCTGGCTGCCGAGTCAGGAAACCTATCGCGAGATTTCCTCGGTGTCCAACTGTGAGGACTTCCAGGCGCGTCGCCTGCGCGCTCGTTACCGCGCGGCGGGAGAGAAGAAACCGCAGTTGCTGCATACCCTGAATGGTTCTGGCCTGGCGGTGGGACGCTGCCTGATCGCGGTGATGGAAAACCATCAGAACGAGGATGGCTCGATCACCGTGCCCGAAGTGCTGCGTCCTTATATGGGCGGCGTCGAACGCATCAACTGATCCAGCAGCGACGTCACTCCAGGGACAGGTCGAGTGCTGAATGGCATCAACGCTTGCATATGGAAGCCCCCGACAGTGCAAACTGTCGGGGGCTTCTGCATCCAGCTACCGGGCTTTTGTGGGCGGTATTCTGGCGTAATTAA
Organism: Halomonas huangheensis; assembly: GCF_001431725.1. Lineage (NCBI taxonomy): Bacteria > Pseudomonadati > Pseudomonadota > Gammaproteobacteria > Oceanospirillales > Halomonadaceae > Halomonas > Halomonas huangheensis. Next base: position 1,209,129 of record NZ_CP013106.1, read on the forward strand.
ATCGACGGATCATTCACCGTCATCGGCAGTCGGCGCTTCGATTTCCCAGCGTACATTGACGCCAGCATCGATGGTGATGTTACCGGGCCGATACTCGGCACCGCCACTGCTGTCTGCCACTTCGGCACGCATGGCCATCATGCGCGGCTGATAGCCTTGATCGGCGACCTCGTTGATGCTGATGACATCGCCCAATTCAACACCGAGGCTGCCGGCCATCAGTTCGGCCTTGGCACGCGCACGTTCCAGGGCACGGGTCAGGGCCTGGTCATCGGCAGCTGACTGGTCTTCCAGGCCATAGGTGATGCCATCCAGAGAGTTCACGCCGGCCTTGGTCAAGGCATCAAGGATGGTGGGGACTGAAGACAGGTCAGAGATGGACAGGCTGATCGGGCGCTCCAGGCGTGTGCGTACCATGGGCACCGGTGCTTCGTCGTTACCTTGCGGACGGTGCAGGACTTCCTGCTGGACATGCAGCGAACCGGCATTGATGTTATCGCTGGACAGACCAGCGGCCTCCAACGCCTCTACCAGTTTGGCCGCACGATCTTCCAGACGTCCACGTGTCTCGGCCAGCTCGTCGCCCTGGTGTCCTTGATCAGATTCCTGAGGGGTGGCGGGTGTCAGTTCCCATAGGCGAGCACTGAGGACGGCTTCGTCGGGCGCGACATCCACTTCGGCAGTGGCCTGAACATCGATGAAGCGTGAAGATTCTCGAGGCTCGGCCATGGCCTGGCTACTGATCAGGGCAGCGCCCAGCGCAGCTACCAATGCCAGGTGATTGAAAGGGCGCGTCGTGTAGTGTGCGAGAGAGCGGGTCATGAGAACCTCCTTGTGATATGCGCGATTGACAGGGTAGTCGATGCCGACCCTGCTTAGCTGGGACGCCCGGAGAGCAACGTGGTTCCAGTGCTGACGGATATTGCATACTCTTTGCATGCTTCAGGACTGATTTTCTGGGGCCACGGGCGGCGATTATCTCTCGATACAGAGGGGGTGGGTGACTTCCTTCCTTTGTGCTGAAACGATAGTCGCGGCATGATGGCATCCTTCTGACACAAGATGATCTGACCATGGACGAGCAAGTTTCGGAAGATGAAAAGGCGCTTCCTCTCAACCTGACACTGACGCTGGCAGCGTTGGTGATCATCATTGCCGGCATGCGTGCGGGGGCGGGGTTGCTGGTTCCTGTAATACTGTCGCTGTTCATTGCGGTGGTGTGTACGGCGCCGGTGCAATGGCTTCACCGGCGAGGCCTCGGGATTCGACTGTCAGTGTGGCTGACGTTGATCGTGATTGGTGGCTTCATCGGGTTGTTGGGGCTATTGCTGGTCAACAGTGTGGGGACTTTTGTCGATGCGCTGCCGGGCATCGAGGACAAGCTTTACCAGTACTATCTGCGCATCCTCGATAGTCTGGCCAGCATGGGGCTGGCTATCGATACTCAACGCCTGGCGGAGTTGGTCAACACCGAACAGGTAGGTGGTTGGATTCCCGGTCTGCTGGGGCAGTTGGGTAATCTGATGATGCAGAGTGTCGTCGTTGGGCTGATGGTGCTGTTCCTGATGTTCGAGACCCTCAATTTTCGTGACAAGCTGTCGCGTGCTCTCGCCAATCCTGCCCCGAGCCTTGCTCGCTTCGGTGAGTTCAGTCAGACCCTCAAGCGCTATCTGGCCGTCAAGACTGTGATCAGCCTGATTACCGGGGTGCTGGTGTGGATCGCCTGTATGATACTGGGGGTCGACTTCCCGCTATTGTGGGCAGTGTTGGCCTTCGCACTGAACTATATTCCCAATATCGGCTCAGCGATTGCCGCGGTCCCCCCGGTGCTCCTCGTACTGGTATCACCGGATGGCGGTGTGGCGCAGGCACTGCTGCTCAGCCTGGTTTACCTGGTGATCAACTTCGTGATGGGCAACTTGATCGAGCCACGAGTCATGGGGCGAGCACTGGGGCTCTCGACCTTTGTCGCGTTTCTGTCGCTGGTAGTGTGGGGATGGATTCTGGGCGTGGTCGGGATGCTGTTATCGGTAGTGCTGACCATGACGCTCAAGATTGCGCTGGACAGCCATCCTCAGACACGCTGGATGGCCCACCTGCTGGGGCCTGCTCGTGGCGGAGCGGTGGAGGATGCGAGTCGGCCGCTGTGGGAGAGGGCGAGGCGGAGTATTTCGCGTAAGGATTAGATCCTCGAATGATCACGTCCAGAAACGGTGATCAAGTCCAGAAACGGTGTTCAAGTCCAGAAACGACAACGCCCCGCAAAAAGCGGGGCGTTGTCGAATATGTCTACCGAGATGCGTTACCGCGGTATGGCTCAGGCGTTCTGTTCGATGAACTGAGTCAACTGAGACTTGGATTGAGCTCCGACCAGGGATGCGACCTTGGTGCCGGATTTGAACAACATCACCGTGGGTACACCGCGGACACCTTGCTCTGCGGCGATCTCGGGAGCATCGTCAACATTGATACTGACTACCTTCAGTGACCCGTCACGCTCCCCGGCGACCTCGTCGACCACCGGAGCCATTACCTTGCACGGTCCGCACCAGGGCGCCCAGAACTTCAGCAGAACAGGAGACTCGGATTTGAGAACTTCCTGCTCGAAGTTGGCGTTGGTGACATCGACGTTATTGGCCATGTGAATCTCCGTTATACGTTGCGCTTCATCGAGCGTTTTGGGGACACAATCTGTCATGTCCGGTGGGACGATGTTATCCGTCGGCCCGATGGCTGGCAAATATTGCATCAATAGCTTTTGTCATTCGTTGCACTGACAGCTACATTTTTATTCTATATGCTATAAAGTAATCAGTGGAAAGTTTTTTATGGCACTTTTTCATTGGGACCTGTCATCGAGGCTTGCCGGTGAGGCACACCCTTTGAAGATTATGCCATTGCTGCGCGGGCCTGCCGCGCCTGCTCGAGGAGTGAGAGTCGGTCATGAAATTACAGCAGTTGCGCTACATCTGGGAGGTTTCACGGCACAACCTGAATGTGTCGGCAACCGCTCAGAGTCTGTTTACCTCTCAGCCCGGTATTTCGAAGCAGATTCGTCTGCTTGAAGACGAGTTGGGGGTCGAGATTTTCGCGCGCAGCGGCAAGCATCTCACTCGTGTCACCCCTGCCGGGGAGGCGATTATCGAGTTGGCCGGCCAGGTGCTGCGGCTGACTGCCAACATCAAGGATGTTGCGCAGGAGCATAGTGATGAGCGTCGCGGCAGTCTGTCAATTGCGACGACTCACACTCAAGCACGCTATTGCCTGCCTCCGGTGATTCACTCCTTTACTCAGCACTATCCCGAAGTCGCTCTGCATATGCAGCAGGGGACTCCACGGCAGATTGCCCAGATGGTCAGCGAGGGACAGGCGGATTTTGCCATTGCCACTGAGTCACTCGAACTGTTCAACGATCTGGTGTTGCTGCCTTGCTATCGCTGGAACCGTTGTGTGCTGGTACCACGAGACCATCCATTGGCTCAATCCTCCAGGCTGACTCTGGATGAGCTGGCTCGCCATCCGTTGGTGACCTATGTCTTCGGCTTCACCGGACGCTCCCAGCTTGATGATGCCTTCCGCGCCTGCGGCCTGTCGCCGAATGTGGTGCTGACTGCAGCCGATGCCGATGTGATCAAGACTTATGTGCGTCTTGGTATGGGAGTAGGCATCGTCGCTCATATGGCAGTCGATGAAGCTCTGGATCATGACCTGGTGGCACTGGATGCCAGCCACCTGTTCGAGAGCTCGACGACCAAGATCGGTATCCGTCGCGGTACCTTCATGCGCGGCTACATGTACGATTTCCTGCAGGGCTTTGCCGCGCATCTGGATCGTGATCTGGTGGATGCCGCGCTGGCCGCAGGACCTCGCCATGAGCACTCGCTGTTCGAGGGCATTGAGCTGCCGGTACGCTAGGGGTGATCTGATCAACTCAGAGCATCTCTGGTACAAGACCCTCCGTAGAATCCTCAGTACAGAACCAGAGAGGCCCTTCCATGATCGGAAGGGCCTCTCTGGTTCTGGCTTGCTGATCTGGCGATCAGCCGCCTGAATCAGTGCTGCAGGTGGAGACCACACTCACGCTTGGCCTCGACCTTGGTCGGGTCGAAGTAGTCGAATTCGTTGGGAAGGTCGTGGGTCTGCAGATACTGATAGAGATCCCGTGCAGTCCAATTGAGCAGCGGAGCGATCTTGAGCAGGCCGTCGGCATTGCGTGACACTGGCGCCATAAGTGCCCGTTCCGGTGTGTCTTCAGCGCGCAAGGCGGTGAACCAGACATCCGGGGCCAACTCGCGCAGCGCGCGATTGAAGGGCTCCAGCTTGACCTCTTCGGTAAAGGCCGCGTGACGGGGATCGTCGATATTCGGGGCGAGTCCTTCCACCGCCTCCCGATGCGCTCGCGTACGCTTCGGCAGATAGGTGATCAGGTTCAGATCGAGGCGCTTGACCAATGCATCTGCAAAGCGATAGGTCGCGTCGGTGTTGTAGCCGTGATCCATCCATACGATAGGAATATCCGGCCGTTGGGAGGCCACCATATGCAGGATGACCGCTTCGAACGGGCGAAAGTTGGTGGTGCAGATGGGCTGGCTGCCCTGTTCGAGTGACCAGCGAATCAAGGCCGCGGGATCGCTACCGAGGTCGCGGTTGATGATGTCGAGTTGCTGTTCCATCAGGAAGCTCCAGAATGATGCCATTCGAGAATGGAGTTACCCTACCAGAGCCGTGACGGGCTTCCCCAATACCGATTTAGCGGTCATTTATTCCTGTTGGTTTTAACAGCTCCTTTTCTTATGCTTCGTCATGCGGCTGTGACGGTGCCGACAAGGCCGCCATGAGATGGCCGATCTTGGCCAGGGTTTCGGCATACTCTTCTTCGCCATCGGAGTCAGCAACCAGGCCTCCACCACCCCAGATATGCAATTGCCCCGCATCGGCCACCAGACTACGGATGGCGATCGAGGTGTCCATATGGCCGCGCACATCGAGATAGCCAAGGCTACCGCAATAGGCACTGCGCTGGTCGGGCTCCAGTTCATCGATGATCTGCATGGCGCGGACCTTGGGAGCTCCGGTGATCGAGCCACCAGGGAAGGCGGCCTCCAGTAGTTGCAGTGGAGTGGTGGTTGGACTCAGTTCTCCACGGATGACACTGACCAGGTGGTGGACATTGGCGTAGCTCTCCAGGCCACACAGCTGCGGCACCTGAACGCTGCCCGGCCGACAGACACGCCCCAGGTCGTTGCGCAACAGATCAACAATCATCACGTTCTCGGCACGGTCCTTGAGACTGGCGGTCAGTTCGGCGGCGAGCTCGGCATCCTGCTGCGGCGTCGTGCCGCGTGGTCGTGTGCCCTTGATGGGGCGTGTTTCGACCCGAGAATTGCGACACTCGATAAAGCGCTCCGGCGACAGCGAGAGAATGGCTTGCTGCTGCTGATCTTGCTGCCAGGCCATGTAACCGGCAAAGGGCGTCGGCGTGGCCTGCCGCAATTGCAGATAGGCCTGCCACAGGTCGCCCTGGAAGTTGGCACTGAAGCGTTGGGCGAGGTTGATCTGATAACAGTCACCGGCGCGAATATAACGCTGCACGCTGGCAAAGCGTTGCTGATACTGCTCGGCGCTCAGGTTGGCACTGAAGTCAGAGGTTAGATGGAAGGTGGTGGCTGGCGGTTGAACCTTCAGCCATTGCTGCACTTGATGGCGGCGTTCAGCGGTCGCGACCAGCCAGCTCTGCTGGAGTTGGTGGTCCTGTATCAGGGCCCAGTCGTAGAGTCCGACCCGCGCGAGGGGCAGGGAGACGACTCGGTGGGATTGCTGGCCGACGGGTTCGAGATGACGGCCGAGGTCATAACTCCAATAACCGATCAGTCCTCCAAGGAAGGGCAGTTCGCTGTGGGGAACGCTATAGGCAAGACCTTCGAGCAGGCGCTGCTGCGCAGCAAAGGCGTTGCCATCAACCCTATGCCCTCGGGAGTCGAACGAATGGCCGTGCTGGTCGACTGTCAGAGCTTCCAGCGGATCACTGGCCATGATATCGAACCGCCCACCCGGTGCGCGGGGGCGGCCACTATCCAGCAGCACCGCGCCCGGGCGCAGCCGCAGAGCCTGGAAATAGCTCAGCGGGTCGTCATGGTAGGGCACGGTAACGATATCGAGCACTGGGTTCATGCTGAGCCTCTGCGGTTTGCGGCGCATCATTCTAGGCAAAGCATCGGAAAATGTCTGCGCCGACACAGAGGCATATTACCCACTTTCTACCAACGGGCTCAGGCGGAAGGGTAGTTTACGAATGGGGCGCCATATGGGGCTCTCGTTGGCGTTGCTCGGAAGATTGTCGACACTTGTGCCTTTTTGGCATTCATTGTCTACAACCAATGATGTAGACGATGGCTGACATACGGCCATTGACCCGTGTATCGTGCTGTCATACATTTCTTTCACGCAATCATTGTCGACAATGCCTCATGGATACTCCTGATTCCGATACTACATCCATCCCTGAAGTCCGTACGCTTGCGGAGCGGGTTTTTCACCAACTGCAGGATGCCATTGTGCGCGGTGAACTACCGCCTGGCAGCAAGATTACCGAGCCGGGTCTGTCGAAGGCTTACGGGATCTCGCGTGGCCCGCTGCGTGAAGCCATGCGACGCCTGGAAGCGCATCGCTTGATCGAGCGCGTGCCGCATGTCGGTGCGCGGGTCGTCAAGTTGTCGATGAAGGAATTGATGGAGCTGTTTGATGTGCGTGAGGCGCTCGAGAGCATGGCCGCACGTATTGCAGCAGAGCATATGACGGCGGCTGAGATTGCCGGTCTGCGTGAGGTTCTCGCGATGCACGAGCAACAGTCCGACCTGGCTCGCGGTGAAGCCTACTATCAGCGCGAGGGTGATCTCGATTTTCACTATCGCATCGTGCAGGGCAGCCACAACCGCATGTTGATGGCGTTGTTGTGTGACGACCTCTATTACCTGGTACGTATGTACCGAACGCAGTTCAGTGCTAGTGGTAGTCGTCCTCAGCGCGCTTTCGTCGAGCACCATCGTATTGTTGATGCCATCGAGGCCGGAGATGCCGAACTGGCCGAGTTGCTGATGCGTCGCCACGTCGCTGCGTCCAGAGAGAATGTGTTGGCGCGTTATGCCGCCTCTCTGGAAGGTGATGATCAACCCAGTGTGGTCAGTCGGCCGTTGGTGGCGCCTGGCCACTGAATTTTATCCAGACCTGTTCACTACAACTGTTTGTTGGAGACCCCAATGCCCCAGATGACGCCAGGTGCGCGATTCCGTTCCGCCCTCGAGGCCAACCGACCACTGCCGATTGTTGGAACCATCAATGCTTATACGGCCATGTTGGCCGAGCGTGTTGGTCACCAGGCGATCTATCTCTCCGGGGGTGGGGTGGCCAATGCCTCTTTCGGTCTTCCTGACCTGGGCATCACCACCATGAACGATGTAGTCGAAGATGCTCACCGAATCTGTGGTGCCAGTGATCTACCGCTACTGGTGGACATCGATACCGGTTGGGGCGGGGCCTTCAATATTGCTCGCACGGTCAAGGAAATGCAGCGTGCCGGAGTTGCGGCCGTGCATCTCGAGGATCAGGTGGCACAGAAGCGCTGTGGACACCGTCCCAACAAGGCCATCGTCTCTCAGCAGGAGATGGTGGATCGAGTCAAGGCGGCCGCAGATGCTCGCATCGACCCGGACTTCTATCTGATTGCGCGTACTGATGCTTTCCAGAAGGAAGGCCTGGATGCCGCGATCGAGCGGGCCAACGCCTGTATCGAAGCTGGCGCTGATGCCATCTTTGCCGAAGCTGTGCACACCCTCGATGACTATCGCGCCTTCTGCGAGCGGGTTCGGGCGCCGATTCTGGCCAACATCACCGAGTTTGGCGCAACGCCACTATTCAGCCAGCAGGAACTCACGGAAGTGGGGTGCCGCATGGTGCTCTATCCGTTGTCGGCTTTCCGCGCCATGAATGCTGCGGCGCTCAAGGTATACCAGAGCATCCAGGATAATGGTCATCAGCGCGATGTGGTCGATACGATGCAGACCCGCGAAGAACTGTATGACGTACTCGGCTATCACGATTTCGAGCGCAAACTGGACGCGTTGTTCGCCGAGAACGGCGGTCAACAGGACTGAGCTACGAGCTATACGATGTTTGTATCAAGACTTACACAATAAAGAAGACAGGAGTCACGCCATGGTAGATAAAACCCTTGGAGGCGCAGGCCTGCGTGGTCAAAGTGCCGGTTCCACCGCACTGTGTACGGTGGGCCAGAGCGGGTCAGGACTGACCTATCGCGGTTATGACATCGAGGAGCTGGCGGAAAAGGCCCGTTTCGAGGAAGTGGCCTATCTGCTGCTGAAAGGCAAACTGCCCAACCAGGCGGAGCTGGATGCCTATATCACCAGGCTCAAGAGCCTGCGCGGGCTGCCTCAGGCGCTGCGCACGGTGCTCGAGCAGATTCCGGCCGACGCTCACCCGATGGATGTCATGCGTACCGGGGCTTCGATGCTGGGTAACCTCGAGACCGAAGACAGTTTCGAGCAGCAGCAGGATGCATCGGATCGCCTGCTGGCAGTGCTGCCGTCGATCATCTGTTACTGGTATCGCTTCAGCCATGATGGCGTGCGTATCGACACCGAGACGGATGATGAATCCATCGGTGGCCACTTCCTGCATATGTTGCGTGACGAGCCGGCTTCGGAGCTGCATGCACGGGTCATGAACGTATCGCTGATCCTGTACGCCGAGCATGAGTTCAATGCTTCGACCTTTACTGCACGGGTCTGTGCTTCGACGTTGTCGGATATGCATTCCTGCGTGACTGGTGCCATTGGCTCCCTTCGAGGACCGCTTCACGGTGGGGCCAATGAGGCGGCCATGGCGATGATCCAGGACTGGCAGAGTGCCGAAGAAGCCGAGCGCGAGACGCTGGGCATGCTGGAGCGCAAGGAAAAGATCATGGGCTTCGGGCACGCCATCTATCGTGAGTCCGACCCACGCAACGCGATCATCAAGCAGTGGTCGAAGAAGCTCTCCGAGGATGTCGGTGACACTCGCCTGTATGACGTCTCCGAGCGTGTCGAGGCGGTGATGTGGCGGGAGAAGAAACTGTTCTGTAACGCCGATTTCTTCCATGCCAGCGCCTATCATTTCATGGATATTCCGACCAAGCTGTTCACCCCGATCTTTGTCTGCTCGCGGGTGACAGGCTGGTGCGCGCATGTCTTCGAGCAGCGCGAGAACAATCGCATCATCCGCCCGAGCGCCGATTACACCGGCCCCGAGCACAGCGAGTGGGTGCCGATCGAGCAGCGCCGCTAGACCTCAGGCCCGGAACGACGCCGCAGGCGTCGGTTTCGGGCCATCCAGTCCCCGGCCACTCTCCGCACCGTCGACCATAATGCCAATGCCGCATCGCCATGAATGAACTCATGAGCGTGTGGCGACCGACTCCGTGACCCGCCGACATGAATACTGACTATCGCAAGCCCTTGCCCGCTACAGGGCTCGACTATTTCGACACCCGTGAGGCAGTCAATGCCATCGCTCCGGGCGCCTATGAACGTTTACCTTATGTCTCGCGCATACTTGGCGAGCAGCTGGTGCGTCGCTGTGATCCCGAGTTGCTCACCGATGCACTTACGCAGCTGATCGAGCGCAAGCGCGACCTGGACTTTCCCTGGTATCCCGCCCGCGTGGTGTGCCACGACATCCTTGGCCAGACCGCGTTGGTGGACCTCGCTGGTCTGCGTGATGCGATTGCCGAGAAGGGCGGTGATCCGGCCAAGGTCAACCCGGTGGTGCCGACGCAACTGATCGTCGACCACTCGCTGGCGGTGGAGCACGCCGGTTTTGATCCCGATGCCTTCGACAAGAACCGCGCCATCGAGGATCGCCGCAACGAGGATCGCTTCCACTTCATCGACTGGACTCGCACCGCGTTCAAGAATGTCGATGTGATTCCTGCCGGCAACGGCATCATGCACCAGATCAATCTGGAGAAGATGTCGCCGGTGATTCATGCTCGCTCGGATGAGAGTGGCAGGAAGGTAGCGTTCCCGGATACTTGTGTCGGCACCGATAGCCACACGCCGCATATAGATGCACTGGGTGTCATAGCAGTAGGTGTTGGTGGTCTGGAAGCCGAGAGTGTGATGCTGGGACGCGCCTCGATGATGCGCTTGCCGGATATCGTCGGTGTTGAACTGACCGGGCGACGCCAACCGGGGATCACCGCTACCGATATCGTGCTGGCGTTGACCGAGTTCCTGCGTCAGCAGAAGGTCGTTGGCGCCTGGCTGGAGTTCTTCGGAGAGGGGGCGTCGAGCCTGACCATCGGTGACCGGGCGACGATTTCCAACATGACGCCGGAGTATGGTGCGACGGCAGCGATGTTCTACATCGACGAACAGACCATCGACTACCTCAAGCTGACCGGGCGTGAGCCCGAGCAGGTCGCGCTGGTCGAGCACTATGCCCGACACACCGGCTTGTGGGCCGATAGCCTCGAGGCCGCAGAATACGAGCGGGTACTGACCTTTGACTTGTCATCTGTAGAGCGAACTCTCGCCGGCCCGTCCAATCCCCACCGTCGACTGCCGACGTCGGCGCTCGCCGAGCGTGGCATCGCCGTGAACCTCGATCGGGCGCTGGAGGAAGAGAAGGCCGGACGGATGCCGGATGGCGCGGTGATCATCGCCGCGATCACCAGTTGTACCAATACCTCCAATCCACGCAATGTCGTGGCTGCTGGCCTGGTGGCGAAGAAGGCCAATGAATTGGGACTGGTGCGCAAGCCGTGGGTGAAATCATCCTTCGCCCCCGGCTCCAGAGTGGCGCGTCTGTATCTGGAAGAGGCCGGACTGCTGCCGGAGCTGGAGAAGCTGGGGTTCGGCATCGTCGCCTACGCCTGCACCACCTGCAATGGCATGTCGGGTGCGCTGGAGCCGAAGATTCAGCAGGAGATCATCGAGCGTGATCTGTATACCACGGCGGTGCTGTCCGGTAATCGCAACTTCGATGGTCGTATTCATCCTTATGCCAAGCAGGCCTTCCTCGCTTCTCCGCCGCTGGTCGTGGCCTACGCCATCGCCGGAACGGTAAGGTTTGATATCGAGCAGGATGCCCTGGGCTACGATGCGGATGGCAATGCCGTCACGCTCAAGGACCTATGGCCGTCGGATGCGGAGATCGATGCCATTGTCGGCGAGCACGTCAAGCCCGAGCAGTTCAAGCAGGTCTACATCCCGATGTTCGACCTCGGCGCGGTCGAGGAGGCCGAGAGCCCTCTCTACGACTGGCGTCCCACCAGCACCTATATTCGCCGCCCGCCCTACTGGGAAGGCACCATGGCCGCAGAGCGTGCGCTCAAGGGCATGCGTCCACTGGCGATCCTGCCTGACAACATCACCACCGATCACCTGTCGCCGTCCAATGCCATCATGGCGGACAGCGCGGCGGGTGAATATCTGGCGAAGATGGGCTTGCCGGAAGAGGACTTCAATTCCTATGCCACACACCGTGGCGATCACCTGACCGCGCAGCGTGCGACCCTTGCCAACCCCAAGCTGTTCAATGAAATGGTCCGGGATGAGGACGGCAAGGTCGTGCAGGGATCACTGGCACGTGTCGAGCCGGAAGGCAAGGTGACGCGCATGTGGGAAGCAATCGAGACCTATATGCAGCGTGGTCAGCCATTGATCGTCATCGCCGGTGCCGATTATGGCCAGGGCTCGTCGCGGGATTGGGCGGCCAAGGGCGTGGCACTGGCCGGGGTCGAAGCCATCGTCGCGGAGGGCTTCGAGCGCATTCACCGTACCAATCTGGTCGGGATGGGTGTGATGCCGCTGCAGTTCGAGGAAGGCACCACGCGCCACAGCCTCAAGCTGGATGGCACTGAAACCTATGATGTTGAAGGCCAGCCTGCGCCAGGGGCTTCACTGGTATTGGTGATCCAGCGTGCCAACGGCGACAGCGAGCGCGTTCCGGTGATCTGTCGCCTCGATACCTTCGAGGAAGTGTCCATCTATTCTGCGGGCGGCGTGTTGCAGCGCTTCGCCGAGGATTTCCTTGAGTCGGAGGTCGCCTGATATGACAGCCCCCTTTGCCCCGCAGTTACGGATTCCCGCCATCTACATGCGCGGCGGTACCAGCAAGGGCGTCTTCCTGCGCGTACAGGACCTGCCCGAGGCGGCGCGCGTTCCTGGAGAGGCAAGAGATGCCCTGTTGATGCGCATCGTCGGTAGCCCCGACCCTTATGCCAAGCATACCGATGGCATGGGCGGCGCCACCTCCAGCACCAGCAAGGTGGTATTGCTCTGCGAGAGCGAGTCGCCGGAACATGATGTCGATTATCTGTTCGGTCAGGTGTCGATCGACTCTCCGTTTGTCGACTGGAGTGGCAACTGCGGCAACCTGTCGTCCGCCGTAGGGCCTTGCGCCATCGAAATGGGCATTGTTCCTGCCGAGCGCATTCCCGCTGATGGTGATGCCGAAGTACGTATCTGGCAGGCCAATATCGGCAAGACCATCGTCGCGCGGGTGCCGATGGCAAATGGCCAGGTGCAGGAGAGTGGTGACTTCGAGCTCGACGGCGTGACCTTTCCGGCGGCCGAAGTGGGGCTGTCGTTCATGGATCCCGCGGCAGGCGAGGGCAGCATGTTCCCCACCGGCAATGTAGTGGATGAGCTGGAAGTGCCTGAGCAGGTGGCGGCATCTGGACGCATTCGCGCCACCTTGATCAACGCCGGTATCCCGACGATTTTTGTCGATGCCGGTGATCTGGGCTATAGCGGAACCGAGCTGCAGGACGACATCAATGGTGATCCGACAGCGCTGGCGAGGCTCGAGACCTTGCGTGCCCATGGCGCCTTGCACATGGGTTTGATCAAGCACCTCGACGAGGCGGTCACGCGTCAGCACACACCGAAAGTGGCGTTCGTGGCGCCCGCGCGTGGCTACACGGCCTCCAGCGGCAAGCAGATTGCCGCCGATGAGGTCGATCTGCTGGTGCGCGCGATGTCCATGGGCAAGTTGCATCACGCCATGATGGGCACTGCCGCCGTAGCGATCGGCGTGGCGGCCGCTGTGCCGGGTACCCTGGTCAATCTTGCCGCGGGTGGTGGTGCCCGGAACTCCGTAGTGTTTGGCCATCCATCGGGAACACTGCGTGTTGGCGCCCGTGTGGAGGAGGTCGAAGGCAGTTGGGTCGCGACTGAGGCAACCATGAGCCGCAGTGCGCGAATACTGATGGAGGGCAAGGTCAGAGTGCCCGCTGAAGTGACTGCGTGAGGACTGTGACGCCGCCCTATCGGGCGGCGTCGTTCGTTCTGCACCCAGGGGGAGGTCAGCATGAGTACTGTCGAAAGCAACATCCGTCCCGAGTACGACGAGGAGCTGCAGCGGATCGCGGATTATGTGTTGGAGGTGGAGCTGAAAAGTGACGAAGCCTTCGATACGGCACGCCATTGTCTGATGGACAGTCTGGGATGCGGATTACTGGCGCTACGCTTTCCCGAATGTCTCAAGCATCTTGGTCCGATTGTCGAAGGTACCCAGGTGCCGCATGGCGCACGAGTTCCCGGTACGACGTTTCGGCTGGACCCGGTCAAGGCGGCCTGGGATATCGGTGCCTGCATTCGCTGGCTGGACTACAACGATACCTGGCTGGCAGCGGAGTGGGGTCATCCCTCGGATAACCTCGGCAGCATTCTCGCGGTTGCGGATCATCTCTCCCAGCAGCGGCTGGCACGTGGCGAGACACCTTTGGCCATGCGTGATGTGCTTGATGCGATGATTCGCGCCCATGAGATTCAAGGAGTGCTGGCGCTGGATAATGCATTCAACCGAGTGGGGCTGGACCACGTTGTACTGGTCAAGGTGGCTTCCACGGCGGTTGTGGCCAGATTGGTGGGAGCGGATAGAGAACAGACATTGTCGGCATTGTCTCATGCCTGGGTTGATGGGCAGAGCCTGCGTACCTATCGCCATGCGCCCAATGCCGGGTCACGCAAGAGCTGGGCGGCGGGCGATGCTACTTCGCGGGCAGTGCGGCTGGTAGATATCGCCATGCGTGGGGAAATGGGTATTCCTGGCGTGCTTAGTGCACCTCAGTGGGGCTTCTATGATGTCAGCTTCAGCCACACCAATAGGGAGTTGGCGCTCAAGCCGGATGACCAGCGGAGGTTCAGCCTTCAGAGAGAGTTCGGCAGCTATGTAATGGAGAATGTGCTGTTCAAGCTGTCATTCCCCGCCGAGTTCCATGCGCAGACCGCCTGTGAAGCTGCGGTATCGTTGCATCCCGAGGTCAAGGATCGGTTGGAGGATATCGAACGTATCGAGCTGACGACTCATGAATCGGCGATACGCATCATTTCCAAGCAGGGCGAACTGGCCAATCCTGCCGATCGAGATCATTGCCTGCAGTACATGACGGCGGTTCCTCTCGTCTTCGGTGAGTTGAGGGCCGAGCACTATGAAGATGACTTCCACCACGCCCACCCGGTCATCGATCAACTACGCGACAGGATGGTGGTGACCGAGGATACCGGCTATAGCCGTGACTACCTCGACCCTGAGAAGCGCTCGATCGCCAATGCCATACAAGTGTTCTTCTCCGATGGCAGCTCCACCGACAAGGTGGCGGTGGAGTATCCCATCGGACATCGTCGGCGTCGCAAGGAAGGCATGCCGGTGCTGATCGACAAGTTTGCACGCCACCTTGCCACGCGGTTTCCCCGTCGCCGCTGTGAGGAAATCATGGCGCTTTGTCAGGACCGTGAACGTTTTGAAGCCATGTCGGTGGATCGGTTTATGGAGTTGTGGGTGGTGTAGCTGCAAGAGGGAAGAGGGAAGAGGGAAGAGGGAAGAGGGAAGAGGGAAGAGGGAAGAGGGAAGAGGGAAGAGGTGGCGTTCGCGGCTTTTGGAAGTTTCTGAAACTTTTTTACAGAAGCCTCTTGCAGACCTCGGTGCAAATCCGTAAAGTACGCATCCGCTGCTGGCGACGAGCAAACGTCGCAAGCGGTGAAGATGGGTAGAAGTAGCTGATTTGAAAAGACTTTTTGAAAATCGCTGCTTGACATTCTCACCGGATTCGGTAGAATGCGCCTCCATCGAATCGGGGTCACTCAGTCACATCGAGCGATCACGGATCGCACCTCGGGTTCGAGGCCTGGTTGTCCAGTGGGCATCAGGATCGAACGGAAAAAAGAGGTTGACGAAATCCACCGGTTCTGTAGAATACGCCTTCCTCGCAGGGCACTTCGCTTCGGTCTTCAAGGTCAGCGAAGTAAGTCGCAAGACAGCGAGACGCTCCACTCTTCGAGAGTTCGGAGCCGCTCTTTAAAAAATTGATCAGGTAATTCATGTGGGCGCTTGCCGATGAGTCAGTGATGTAGTCACTGAAATATCAAGGCAAGCGACTCGTCAAAGGTCTTAGGATCTTTTTGAGAACGTTTGAACCTTGAGCCAGGTTTGGTGCAGCCAATGCACTATCAGATTTTTCAACTGAAGAGTTTGATCATGGCTCAGATTGAACGCTGGCGGCAGGCCTAACACATGCAAGTCGAGCGGAAACGATGGAAGCTTGCTTCCAGGCGTCGAGCGGCGGACGGGTGAGTAATGCATAGGAATCTGCCCGATAGTGGGGGATAACCTGGGGAAACTCAGGCTAATACCGCATACGTCCTACGGGAGAAAGCAGGGGATCTTCGGACCTTGCGCTATCGGATGAGCCTATGTCGGATTAGCTTGTTGGTGGGGTAATGGCCTACCAAGGCGACGATCCGTAGCTGGTCTGAGAGGATGATCAGCCACATCGGGACTGAGACACGGCCCGAACTCCTACGGGAGGCAGCAGTGGGGAATATTGGACAATGGGCGAAAGCCTGATCCAGCCATGCCGCGTGTGTGAAGAAGGCTTTCGGGTTGTAAAGCACTTTCAGTGAGGAAGAACGCCTCTGGATTAATACTCTGGAGGAAAGACATCACTCACAGAAGAAGCACCGGCTAACTCCGTGCCAGCAGCCGCGGTAATACGGAGGGTGCGAGCGTTAATCGGAATTACTGGGCGTAAAGCGCGCGTAGGTGGCTTGATAAGCCGGTTGTGAAAGCCCCGGGCTCAACCTGGGAACGGCATCCGGAACTGTCAGGCTAGAGTGCAGGAGAGGAAGGTAGAATTCCCGGTGTAGCGGTGAAATGCGTAGAGATCGGGAGGAATACCAGTGGCGAAGGCGGCCTTCTGGACTGACACTGACACTGAGGTGCGAAAGCGTGGGTAGCAAACAGGATTAGATACCCTGGTAGTCCACGCCGTAAACGATGTCGACTAGCCGTTGGGCTCCTTGAGAGCTTTGTGGCGCAGTTAACGCGATAAGTCGACCGCCTGGGGAGTACGGCCGCAAGGTTAAAACTCAAATGAATTGACGGGGGCCCGCACAAGCGGTGGAGCATGTGGTTTAATTCGATGCAACGCGAAGAACCTTACCTACCCTTGACATCGAGAGAACTTTCCAGAGATGGATTGGTGCCTTCGGGAACTCTCAGACAGGTGCTGCATGGCTGTCGTCAGCTCGTGTTGTGAAATGTTGGGTTAAGTCCCGTAACGAGCGCAACCCTTGTCCCTATTTGCCAGCGATTCGGTCGGGAACTCTAGGGAGACTGCCGGTGACAAACCGGAGGAAGGTGGGGACGACGTCAAGTCATCATGGCCCTTACGGGTAGGGCTACACACGTGCTACAATGGCCGGTACAAAGGGTTGCGAAGCCGCGAGGTGGAGCTAATCCCGAAAAGCCGGTCTCAGTCCGGATCGGAGTCTGCAACTCGACTCCGTGAAGTCGGAATCGCTAGTAATCGTGAATCAGAATGTCACGGTGAATACGTTCCCGGGCCTTGTACACACCGCCCGTCACACCATGGGAGTGGACTGCACCAGAAGTGGTTAGCTTAACCTTCGGGGGAGCGATCACCACGGTGTGGTTCATGACTGGGGTGAAGTCGTAACAAGGTAGCCGTAGGGGAACCTGCGGCTGGATCACCTCCTTAATCGACAAGTCGCTGACTGTCGGTAAGTGCTCACAATGAATTACCTGATCAAGATAGAGCAATGATTGTTTGGGTCTGTAGCTCGGTTGGTTGGAGCGTGCCCCCTGACCTTGTATGGAAAGGAGGGTAAGGTCGGCAAGCCGACACGAAAGCAGGCTTGGTGATCATCAAGGTGCCGGGTCTGTAGCTCAGTTGGTTAGAGCGCACCCCTGATAAGGGTGAGGTCGGCAGTTCAAATCTGCCCAGACCCACCAAATTTGCGCAATACGGTGTTGCTTGATTGCTCGTGTAGGTAACTACACTTCGCAATAAGGCGCCTTGTCTTGCCCAGATTGCTTATAGAGGGGCCATAGCTCAGCTGGGAGAGCGCCTGCCTTGCACGCAGGAGGTCAGCGGTTCGATCCCGCTTGGCTCCACCAAAATCTTCCTGATCGCCGTGTTGAAGCTTCACTCGTTTATGAAAATAAACGTCGTGAATCTTCGTCGTGCGACAGAAAGATTTACCTGATCAAGCTTCGTAGCGTAAGTCTCCGTTGTGCGCAGCACGATTACCTGATCAACAGTCATTGTAGTGAATTCTAAGTCGTGTGCTTTGTGTAAAGCCTACCACTTAGAGTTTCGGCTCTATTGCTCTTTAACAATGTAGATCATGCTGACAAGTCCCTTTTCTTCGGAAAAGGGCAAGTGATACGTCTCAAGCGTATCCGGCAATTGTCGTGCATCATCGATTGACAGACCCCTTGGGGTTATATGGTCAAGCGATGAAGCGCATACGGTGGATGCCTAGGCAGTCAGAGGCGATGAAAGACGTGGAAGCCTGCGATAAGGTTCGGCGAGGTGGCAAACAACCTGTGACCCGGACATTTCTGAATGGGGAAACCCACCCAACACAAGTTGGGTATCCCACACTGAATACATAGGTGTTGGGAGGCGAACCGGGGGAACTGAAACATCTAAGTACCCCGAGGAAAAGAAATCAACCGAGATTCCCCCAGTAGCGGCGAGCGACCGGGGACCAGCCCTTAAGCAACACGACCGGTAGGTGAACAGACTGGGAAGTCTGGCCATAGTGGGTGATAGCCCCGTAACCGAAACCCGAGTGTTGTGAAATCGAGTAGGTCGAGGCACGTGAAACCTTGACTGAACATGGGGGGACCATCCTCCAAGGCTAAATACTCCTGACTGACCGATAGTGAACCAGTACCGTGAGGGAAAGGCGAAAAGAACCCCGGAGAGGGGAGTGAAATAGATCCTGAAACCGTATGCGTACAAGCAGTGGGAGCAGACTCGTTCTGTGACCGCGTACCTTTTGTATAATGGGTCAGCGACTTATTTTCAGTGGCGAGCTTAACCGTATAGGGGAGGCGTAGGGAAACCGAGTCTTAACTGGGCGACCAGTCGCTGGAAATAGACCCGAAACCGGGCGATCTATCCATGAGCAGGTTGAAGGTTGAGTAACATCAACTGGAGGACCGAACCAGGATCTGTTGAAAAAGATTTGGATGACTTGTGGATCGGAGTGAAAGGCTAATCAAGCCCGGAGATAGCTGGTTCTCCTCGAAAGCTATTTAGGTAGCGCCTCACGTATCACCGCCGGGGGTAGAGCACTGTTTCGGCTAGGGGGTCATCCCGACTTACCAACCCGAGGCAAACTCCGAATACCGGTGAGTGCAAGCGTGGGAGACACACAGCGGGTGCTAACGTCCGTTGTGAAAAGGGAAACAACCCAGACCGTCAGCTAAGGCCCCGAAATCCTGGTTAAGTGGGAAACGATGTGGGAAGGCTTAGACAGCTAGGAGGTTGGCTTAGAAGCAGCCATCCTTTAAAGAAAGCGTAATAGCTCACTAGTCGAGTCGGCCTGCGCGGAAGATGTAACGGGGCTCAAACCAGGTGCCGAAGCTACGGGTTCGCCGAATGGCGAGCGGTAGAGGAGCGTCGTGTAAGCCGATGAAGGTGGATTGAGAAGTCTGCTGGAGGTATCACGAGTGCGAATGCTGACATGAGTAACGACAAGGGGAGTGAAAAACTCCCCCGCCGGAAGACCAAGGGTTTCTGTTCGACGCTAATCGGAGCAGAGTGAGTCGGCCCCTAAGGCGAGGCCGAAAGGCGTAGTCGATGGGAAACGGGTCAATATTCCCGTACCTCACAGTATTGCGATGGGGGGACGAAGAAGGCTAGGTGAGCCAGGCGTTGGTTGTCCTGGTGAAAGCTTGTAGGCCAGTGATTCAGGTAAATCCGGATCACTCTCTTCATGGAGAAGGCCGAGAAGCGAGACGAACTGACTACGGTCAGGAAGTCATCGATGCCACGCTTCCAGGAAAAGCCTCTAAGCTTCAGATACTGTGGGACCGTACCCCAAACCGACACAGGTGGTCAGGTAGAGAATACCAAGGCGCTTGAGAGAACTCGGGTGAAGGAACTAGGCAAAATGGTGCCGTAACTTCGGGAGAAGGCACGCCGCATCAGGGTGAAGGAACTTGCTTCCGGAGCCCGAAGCGGTCGAAGATACCAGGTGGCTGCAACTGTTTATTAAAAACACAGCACTCTGCAAACGCGCAAGCGGACGTATAGGGTGTGACGCCTGCCCGGTGCCGGAAGGTTAAGTGATGGTGTTAGGTTCGCCGAAGCTCCTGATCGAAGCCCCGGTAAACGGCGGCCGTAACTATAACGGTCCTAAGGTAGCGAAATTCCTTGTCGGGTAAGTTCCGACCTGCACGAATGGCGTAATGATGGCCACGCTGTCTCCACCCGAGACTCAGTGAAATTGAAATCGCAGTGAAGATGCTGTGTACCCGCGGCTAGACGGAAAGACCCCGTGAACCTTTACTACAGCTTCACACTGGACGCTGATGTTGCCTGTGTAGGATAGCTGGGAGGCTTTGAAACCCTGTCGCTAGATGGGGTGGAGCCAACCTTGAAATACCAGCCTGGCATCATTGGCGTTCTAACTCAGGACCGTTATCCGGTTCGAGGACCGTGTGTGGTGGGTAGTTTGACTGGGGCGGTCTCCTCCCAAAGAGTAACGGAGGAGCACGAAGGTACCCTCAGCACGGTTGGAAATCGTGCATTGAGTGCAAGAGCATAAGGGTGCTTGACTGCGAGACAGACACGTCGAGCAGGTACGAAAGTAGGTTCTAGTGATCCGGTGGTTCTGTATGGAAGGGCCATCGCTCAACGGATAAAAGGTACTCCGGGGATAACAGGCTGATACCGCCCAAGAGTTCACATCGACGGCGGTGTTTGGCACCTCGATGTCGGCTCATCACATCCTGGGGCTGAAGTCGGTCCCAAGGGTATGGCTGTTCGCCATTTAAAGTGGTACGCGAGCTGGGTTTAGAACGTCGTGAGACAGTTCGGTCCCTATCTGCCGTGGGCGTTGGAGATTTGAGAAGTGCTGCTCCTAGTACGAGAGGACCGGAGTGGACGTACCTCTGGTGTTCCGGTTGTCACGCCAGTGGCATCGCCGGGTAGCTATGTACGGACGGGATAACCGCTGAAAGCATCTAAGCGGGAAGCCCCCTTCAAGATGAGATCTCCCTGAGGCCTTGAGCCTCCTGAAGGACCCAGCAAGACCAGCTGGTTGATAGGCCGGGTGTGGAAGCGCTGCAAGGCGTTGAGCTAACCGGTACTAATGGTCCGTGAGGCTTGACCATATAACACCCAAGTGGTTTTGGTCGATGACGCACGACAGGACATTGACGGATACGACGAGACGTATCAGATCGGCATGATCTACACCCTTTTCGCCTGACGACCATAGCGAGTGTGAACCACCTGATCCCTTGCCGAACTCAGTAGTGAAACCGCTCAGCGCCGATGGTAGTGTGGGGTCTCCCCATGTGAGAGTAGGTCATCGTCAGGCATTTATTCAGAAAAAGTCCCTCGGATGCGATGCATCCGGGGGATTTTTTTGCCTGACGATGGCCTGGCATTACCATGTGAGAGTAGGGTTCGCACCGCCAGGGCAAGATATATCTTGCCAGGTGCGAACGGGTACGGGATGTACAGCTGCGAAGCGGCGTCCCGTACACCGGCTCAAGCCCGCGACAGCGGGTGCAGAGGCGTCAGGCATTTATTCAGAGCTCTCTCGAAGTTCAGCCGGTCATCGAGAGATGATCGGGGCTTTTCGCATCATGGGAAGGCCTCGCTTTTTATAGTGAGAGGGAAGTCTCAAGACGAAAGAAGGAAGAGTTGTCCTTCGGACATCAAAACCCCCAAACCTGTTCGAGTGGTGGGTTTCTCGGTGCCAGTATCTTCACACTCTATTCGTCTCTTCCTTGACACTCGCCCTTCAGGCGACGCCGTATACCTCTTCCTTCTTCCTTCTTCCTTCTTCCTTCTTCCTTCTTCCGACTTATAACTTACGGCTTATAGCTGATGTATTCCCTCTTGTAGTTCCCCCCTTTTCCATTCCTCTAGAAACAGGAGCTTCCGGTTATCCGGTGCGTTATCTAGCGTGCCTTGTTGCCGTACATCTTGATATGACTGATTCCAATCCTGCTGTTGCTGATGGTACTGGTTCGTCAGCCCATCGTCTGGGCGACCCTATCGTGCTGACGCTCAGCATCGGTTTTATTGTCGCGTTCATAGCCCTTTCGCTGTATGACATCGACATGGTGGCTGGCGGTATCGCCACGGGCTTTGCCTGGACGGCGAAGACAATGGGCAGCTACTTTCAGCTGCTGCTGCTGTTGACCTTCTTCATCGCCATTGGCGTTGCCGTCAGTCCCAGCGCTTTAGCGCGTATCGGTAAGCTCGATACCCCCGAGCTCAGTACCTTCAAGTGGTTGTCGATGATCATGTGTACGCTGCTGGCGGGTGGTGGAGTGTTCTTTGCCGCCGGAGAGCCGGTGTATCACTTCATCGTGACGCCACCGGCTTTTTCTACCGAGCCGGGGACTCCTGAAGCTGTTGCCGGGGCGCTGGCCCAGTCCTTCATGCACTGGGGCTTCCTCGGGTGGGCGGTGCTGGGAACGCTGGCCGCTGTTGCGTTAGCGCATGCGCATTACGACAAGGGATTACCGCTGCAGCCGCGTACATTGCTGACGCCGGTGTTGGGCGAGCGTCTGATGAAAGGGCCTCTGGGCGGTGTCGTCGATGCGCTGTGTGTGATTGCCGTCGTGGCGGGAACCGTGGGGCCGATTGGCTTTCTGGCCACTCAGGTGAGTTTTGGCTTGCATCGCGTGTTTGGTGTCGCTGATGGCTACACCACACAGCTGGCGGTGTTGGTCATGTTGGGGCTGATCTATGTCACTTCCGCGGTAAGCGGGATTCATCGCGGTATTCAGCTCTTGAGCCGCTTCAATGTGCTGCTGGCGTTGGCGATTGCGGCAGTCATCCTTGTGTTTGGGCCGACACTGTTCCTGACCAATGCTTTTTTCCAGGGTTTTGGCACCTATCTAGGCTCTTTCTTCGAGATGGCCACCATGACGTCGCAGACCGCTCCTGACTGGTGGATGCAGTGGTGGACGGTGTTCTTCTTCGCCTGGTTCATCGGCTATGGCCCTCTGATGGCGATCTTCGTTGCGCGTATTTCTCGTGGCCGTACCATCCGCCAGGTCATTGTCGCGGTTGCCGTCATGGCTCCGGTGGCGACGGCCATCTGGTTCACATTGCTGGGCGGTTCGGGCATCTATCACCAACTGAGCGGTACCTTTGATCTCAGCCAGGCACTGAACAATTTCCAGTTTGATGTCGCGACATTGACCGTTGCAGAATCTCTGCCCGGTGGATCGGTCATGGTATTGGCGATCCTGCTGCTGACGACTATTTTCGTTGCGACCACCGGTGACTCGATGAGTTATGCGATCTCTGTGGTCGGTAGCGGTCATGATGATCCAAGCCCAGTGATCAGGGCATTCTGGGGAGTCGCCATGGCCTTGATGGCAGGTATTCTGCTCTATATGGGGGCTGGTCAGATCAGTGCTCTTCAGCAGTTCATCGTCATCACTGCGATTCCGGTTTCGTTGGTGATGTTGCCGACACTCTGGACCGGACCACGGGCAGCAAGAGCAATGGCGCGTGAACAGGGACTGGTTGAGGACTGAACCAGTTTTGGGGCAGACGCCCTGAGTTGATGTTCCTGTTGGTGATTTGTGACTGACCAATACATGGCCGCGAATCCAAGGTAGACTGCGGCCCTTGATGCACCTTGGAAATCTGCCCATGGCTCTGCAAGCCACTCCCTACAAGATCGAATTGAATCTTTCCGATATGGATCGCAACGTCTATGAGACGTTGCGCTTTACTGTTGCGCGCCACCCATCGGAAACCGAAGAGCGTCTGGCTGTCCGCTTGATTGCCTATGCGCTGTTTCATCATGAACATCTGGCCTTTGGTCGAGGGTTGTCGGATGTTGATGAACCAGCATTGTGGGAAAAAAGTCTGGATGGCAGAGTCGTGCACTGGATTGAAGTCGGGCAGCCGGCCAGCGAGCGAATGACCTGGTGTTCGAGGCGTTGCGAGCGTTTCAGCCTGGTGGCTTACGGTAACCTGAGGGTCTGGCAGGACAAGGAGTTGGCCCCGGTCAGGACCCTGAAGAATATCAATGTGGTCGCGGTTGCGCCGGAAGCCCTCGAAGAACTGGCCCGTGATATGCCTCGTTCCTTGAGTTGGGCGGTGATGATCAGTGATGGCGAGATGTTCATTTCTGACGAGCGCGGGCAGCACGAAGTGCCTCTGGAATGGCTGGTTGGTGAGCGATAACGGACATTCAGACCAATGAAGTGGAGCGCTATATGGTGAGTGTTACTACTCCTGCATTGTTGTTTCCAGCCATCTCGCTATTGCTGCTGGCCTATACCAATCGCTTCCTGACGCTGGCATCGCTGATTCGCAAGTTGGCGGAAGCCGAGTCCAGCTTGAGTAAAGAAGCGCGGCTGCGCCAGATCA
Source organism: Halomonas huangheensis (assembly GCF_001431725.1). Classification (NCBI taxonomy): domain Bacteria; kingdom Pseudomonadati; phylum Pseudomonadota; class Gammaproteobacteria; order Oceanospirillales; family Halomonadaceae; genus Halomonas; species Halomonas huangheensis. Next base: position 1,233,079 of record NZ_CP013106.1, read on the forward strand.
TGCTGCTGCGTCGGCGTATATCGCTGACCAAGCGCATGCAGGTGGCGGGGGTCTTCAGCTTCCTGTTGTGTACCGTGTCGATGTTTGCCCTGTTCATTTCGCTCAATTGGGTAGGCCTGGTGTTGTTTGGTATCAGCCTGGTGTCATTGTCGATTTCACTGGTTTTCTCTCTGTGGGAAGTGTTGATCTCGACCAATGCACTCAATGTTCAATTGCAGGACCTTGAAGGGTATGCGCGAGGCCAGCAGCGCTCGAAACGCCTTGCTGTAGAGGACCATCATGCAGCCGAATGAATTGTTGATGTTATGTCGTCCGGGCTTTGAGCCGGATCTGACGGCAGAGTTGCAGGATCGTATCGAGGCGCTGGGCGAGGTTGCCCACGTCGAGCCTTGGGTAAGCGAGGGGTTGGTACGGGTGATTCTCGACAGTGATCGACCCGCCAATGAACTGCATCGACAGCTTGGACTCAAGGATCTGGTGTTTGCACGCCAGACCCTCGTGGCCCTTCCGCCATTGCAATTGTCACGTGAAGATCGTCTGTCGCCGATCATCGATCAGGTAAAGGTCAGCGGCTGGAGCTTCGAGGAAATCTGGCAGGAAACACCGGATACCAACGAAGCCAAGGCGCTGTCGGGCTTGATGAAGGCGCTGGAGCGTCCGTTGGCCAGTCACCTGAAGAAGCGCGGGGCGCTGCGCCGCAAGGCCGGTGGTCGACGCCTGCACCTGGTATGGCGTGATGGCGATCAGGTCCAGTTAGGGATGAGCTTTCCGGGCAATCGCAGCGAGTTTCCGGGCGGTATCCGCCGCTTGCGTTTCCCGCCTGGCGCGCCGAGTCGCTCGACACTCAAGCTCGAGGAAGCCTGGCATGAGTTTGTTCCCCGTGATCAGTGGCAGGAACGCATTGCCGAAGGCATGCAGGCTGCGGACCTTGGCGCGGCTCCCGGCGGCTGGACCTGGCAGCTCGTCCATCAGGGGATGAACGTCTATGCCATCGATAATGGTCCCATGGACAGCACGTTGATGTCCTCTGGAATGGTTGAGCATCTGCGTGAGGATGGCTTTGTCTGGGAGCCACCGACTCGGCTCGATTGGCTGGTCTGCGATATCGTCGACAAACCAGCGCGAGTGGTGTCGATGGTCGAACGTTGGCTGGTACAACGTTGGTGTCGTGAGGCGGTATTCAACCTCAAGTTGCCGATGAAGAAACGCTGGGAGGAGGTCGCCTGGTGTCTCGATGGCCTGAGCGAGCGACTCACTGACGCGGGAGTGAGGGCGGAGATACGTTGTCGTCACCTCTACCATGACCGGGAAGAAGTGACGGTCCATGTACGGCTTGACTAAAGCGTTCGCTTGACTGAGAACGTGCCGCTGTCCGGTGAGGTTTTTTACTTTCCGAGCCGTAGTGCCTGACCCTGATGATCAGTAGGCCGGTTCGTAGATGGTGACCTTTTCCTCTTCTGTCAGCAGTGGCTGAACGCGTTGCATGGCGTGCAATCGCGCGTCACTGTTGTACCATTCCTTCCAGGCGCGCAGATCGCGCCATTTGGTAATCATCAGGCGACGATCCGAGTGATGCTGCTCAACAAGACTTTCTCCGCCGAAGAAGCCATTGGCCCCCAATGATTGGCGCATGGCTTCTCGAGCAGCCTGCTCGTACTCTTCTTCCAGACCAGGCATGATGCGTCGCTCGATGATGATTTTTATCATTGCTTCAACTCCGAGGTACTGATGGTGGATTCTGCCGATACGCTGCCTGCCAGCGACAGGGAACTGGATACGTCCGGACTGTTCTGTCCTGAACCGATCATGCTGATGCATAACGCGGTTCGCGATATGACATCCGGTCAGGTTTTGATGGTAGTTGCCACTGACCCGGCGACGACGCGTGATGTTCCCAAGTTCTGCCAGTTTCTTGGCCACGAACTGTTGAATCACCAGTCTGAAGCGGATGGCACCCACCTGTATTTTATTCGCCTTGGTTGATAGGGCTGGATCGATGGACCCATCCGACGAAGAGTGGCGAGGCGCTGGAAGCCCCGCCACTCTTTGCCACTTCCACACTTCAGTATGGCCTGGCATGCCTTGCGCGTGACAGCTCTGTCGCTGTGAAGGGATCAACTCGTTTCAGGGGATGAATCAGGCATTACCATCATCGCCAGAGCTTCCAGTGTGGCCGCGTCCTCATTGCGTATGAGGTTGGCGATCTGACGCTGGAAGAAATACACCACACGATGACGGCTATGACCGGGGTAGAGACAAGGATCAGTGGCCACGACAGGTACTGACTGGATCTGCTCTTCATCGGCCAGCAGTGCCTCGATGTTGCCATCACTGTAGAGGCGCCAACCGAAGATCTGCTTGAGCTGCCAGGGGGACTGTTCTTCATCCAGGCACAGGGCATGCGTACCCTGGTGCTCGGGAAGTGTCTGGATCAGTGTGGTCTCTGCGGTATCTTCGTACTCGAAGTAGGCCGCTGCGTGATGCAACTCCATTTCCTTGTGCTCGGGAGGCCCGTCCAGCAGCTCTTCGGTTTCCGGATCGCGGTAACCAACAAAATGTCCGTAATCCGGGTCATTGAGTTGCTCGCAAGGAGTCAGCGACTCCATCCACGGAACCAGACCGACGATATCGCCATTCTCGCGTAGTCCCCAGGCCAGAATCGGCATGCCGTATAGAGTGTCTGGATCGGATGCCAGGCAATAGACCATCTCCAGCGAGTCCAGCTCCGGCGACAGCCGCACGAACCGGCGACGCGCCTGCTGGCGTTGGCGCATGGACTCAAGATCAATGACTCTGGCGGAGCGGGGTGACAGTGGGATTCCCATGATGTCCCTCCAGCGGCTGCGTGTGTACGGCTCACCTCTCGACCAGCTGGTCGAGTGTCGCGCTCGGCGTCACTACCTTCATCAATAGCACAGACTGATGATGCAACGTAAGCCCCGGTGTCAGTTGCAGCGTTGGTGAAAAGTGTGGAGCAGCCGCTTGTGATGTTGGTAGGCCCGCTGGAAATGAGGTAGGGGAGCCTCAGGAGCTTCAATCGAGAGCCATGTACGACGATATTGCTGAAGCGCGGTAGAGGCCGCAATATGGGCGTCCAGCAGTTCATCCATGGTGGTGAACCAGCGCAGTGACTGGCGCTCCAGATCATCGAGCCACCTGGGTGGGACAGGCAGCGTGGCGCTCGATTGTGTTGAACAGTCTGTGGTGGTTTCCAGTGCTTGAGAGAGCAAAGCACTGCCTTCATCTAGGCGTGTTGTTGCCAGCATGAGAGTGCGCATCAGTTGTGCACTCAGGGGGCGTGCTCGGAGCTGTTTCAGATGCTGCTCAAGTTGCGCCGAGTCGGGCTGCCATTGGTGGTCGAACTGGTGGGTGACAGCGTTGAGTAGATAGCGCAGGGCTGGCAATTGTATGGTGACTGCCGAGAAGTCGCTGGGGTCAAGGGGCGAACTGGCTCGAGAGAAACTACCTGTCCACTCCTCGGAGCCCACCAGCGTGTTGTAGCTGACGATCGGCAGTTCGTGGGTCTTGAGTGCGGTGAGCCGTTGCAGGCGCTGCAGGTCTTCTTCGGCGAGATCGTTGCTGAGGTCGCTGGTCAGACAGCTGTCCAGTTGCCGCCATAGGGTCAGTTCGTAGATCCAGCGCTGACTGGGTGGTGCGACTCGGCCAAGCTGGTTGTTGCGTTGGGCAATCAGGTTGATGATGCCGCAGCGGCGCAGGGCATAGATGTTCAGCATGCCTTCGCGAACATCTGCAGTTTCCTGCAACAACGCGCGGGGCTGTGGGAAGTCGCCGATATTTCCCGGTTGGCGGGGCTTGGGGGCCGGCTGGTTCAGAGCTTTACCAAGTGTCTCCTGCCAGCCAGCGAGCTCGCTGGCCGACTCGCTGTCACTGCAAGCAGTAAGCCAGCCGGCCAACAACAGCACGAGGTAAGCCCGTCGTCTCATGCCTCGCTTTGATGCATCTTGACGATCATGCGTCGGCTGCGGCGGCGCAGGCGTTCACCGAGCAGTACAGCGGCCACTGTCAAACCTGCTACCAGGCCGATCCAGTAGCCGTGTACGCCCATCGGTGCCAACCAGGAGCCGAGGCCATAGTCACCGAGTAGATGACCGCCACCCAGGCCCACCAGCCAATAGGCGAGCAGGGTGATCAGCATGATCACTCGGGTGTCCTTGTAACCGCGCAGCGCACCAGCCATGGCGACCTGCAGAGAATCGGATACCTGGTAGAGCATTGCCAGACCGATCAGACTGAGAGTCAGTGCCTGCACCTCGAGGTTGTGGGTATAGAGCGCGATCACCGAACTGGCGGTAAACCACAGTACGACGCTGTTCAGCACAGCGACGCCAAAGGCGATCAGAATGCCGTTCCAGGCCACCAGTCGGGCGAGGTGGGCGTCACCACGGCCAAGGGTATTTCCGACGCGTACGGTGAGTGCCATGCCCAGCGACAATGGCAGCATGAACAGCAGCGAGGTGTAGTTCAGTGCCACCTGGTGTGCGGAAACCACGATCTCGCCCAGGCTGGCGATAAACAGCGCGATGACGGTAAATAACGTGACCTCGACAAAGATAGCCACACCGATCGGTACCCCGACAAACAGTAGCTCACGGATCACCGCCATGTCCGGGAGACTTGGTGATTGCCATAGTTCTATATCGCCGTAGGCCCGGCTGCGTTGGGTATAGAGCATCATGGCTAGACTCATGACCCACATCGCCAGTGCGGTGGCAATACCACAACCCCAGGCGCCCAGCGCCGGGATGTCTGCGATCAAGGCTGGGGTAGCTGAGCCGAACAGTGTCACCACGGCTTCGCCGCCATTGATCAGTAGGTAGTTGCTGGGAATGTTGACGGCTAATCCGATCAGGCTGATCCACAGCGCCGGTCGAGTATGGTTGACCCCATCCGAGAAGGCCCGAAGGCTGAGGAATATCGCCACGCCGGGCATGCCAAAGGCAACCGCGCCCACATAGGCCTGGGCTTGCTGAGCGACTGCTTCCGGAACCTCCATCCAACGGAATACAGGGGCAACGCAGAACCATAGCAGGATGGCTGAGATTACTCCCATGACGACCCCGATCCACAGTGCCTGGTGAACATTGGGACGAATCTGTTGACGACGGTTACCGCCCAGCAGATGCGCCACGATCGGCGTCAGACCCATCAATGTTCCGGTCATGAACAGCATCAATGGCATCCATAGGCTGGCTCCTACGGATACCGCAGCAAGGTCGGTCGCGCTATGGCGTCCGGTCATCATGATATCGACGACACTCATGCCTGCCTGGGCCAATTGCGCGCCGCAGATGGGAAGGGCCAGGCGGATCAGCGGCCCGCTTTCGCGGCGGCTGGTGGACAGAAGGTCCGTGGGTAGAACACGCACTGCGATATGCTCCATGCAGAGTCGGACGGGCGTCTTGCCCGCAGGAAGTAACCTCAATCGGTCGTGCTGAAAAAGGCTGATTGAAGTGTATCAATGTTGCACAAGTTTGGCGCAGCCAGATGCGCCAGTGGAGTGCACTTCATTTCGGTACTGACGGCCCCTGGGTCCCGGACCCTGGCCAGGCATCATGATCTGGTCGGCTGGTGTACACTGTGGCGGCTGTTTGCGAGCGAACGGACAGCCCCGCTTTTTTCGATGCAACGACTGATGCAACAAATCATGCCCATGTCATATCCTGATCCGGAAAGCACTCCCCAGAGCACCGAATACCAGTTGCAGGACATCATTGCCCTGTTTGACGGACTCTTTGCCGAGACCTTCAACACCCGCCTGGTACGCGGTGGTGATGAGCCATTGTATGTACCGGCCGGTAACGGTTGTGACTGGCACCAGGTGATCTTCGCCCGTGGCTTCTATACCAGTGCGTTGCATGAGATCAGCCACTGGTGCATCGCCGGTGAGCGGCGCCGCTTACTGGAGGATTATGGGTACTGGTATATTCCGGATGGCCGCGATGCAGAGCAGCAGCATGCTTTCGAGAAGGTTGAGATCGCGCCACAGGCCCTGGAACTGTTGTTCAGCAGGGCCTGTGGGATTCGCTTCAACGTCAGTGTAGATAACCTCGGCGAGGTGGACGTCGACCGTGAAGTCTTTGAAGCTCGGGTCGCAGAGCGCGCAATGCGCTATCTGAGTGATGGACTACCGTTGCGGGCTGCGGCTCTTGAGCTGACGTTGCGAGCCTTTTACCAGCAACGGCTGTCATTGAGTGACGCGCTGACGATAGGGCGTGGGCATCTTGTGGTGGGGATGCCGATGGCGAGCCGGGAAGTGCCCCAGCCCGCTTGAGGAAGGTATCTGCTGCATTCGGTATTTGCCGAAGCGCGTACCTGCTGAAGGTGAGTAGCTGTTGAAGTCCGAATCAGTCTGAATTCGTCAGGCGTTGATGCAGATGCAGCATGACTTCGACTTCCTGTTCCGGCCGCATTGGCTCGAGTCCCAGCTCACCGAAGGTTTCATTGCGCGCACGCGACCACTCACCGGACATCAGGTCGGGATACAAGGTATCTGCTGGCGCCAGCTCGACAAAGGGATCGAGGCCATAGGTATCGAACAGTCTGGAAAGGGCCGCTTCGTCGTCAAAGACTCCTGCGGTGTGCATGGTCGCGTTGAAGTGATCGTTCTCCAGTTCACGAATCACGTCCAGCGGACTGACGCCCATGCTGGCCAGTTCTTCAAGGCTATAGTCACCTAGTGAGATGGTTTCATCATCCAGCCAGTTATCATCTGGCTGGATCAGCGTTTGCTTGATGGTGCCGTCTGGCAGACTCCAGGCAATGGAGAGTGGAAGGCCACCGTCTTCGCCGGTTTCCACGGCAATGAAAGCTGGAATGTCGTCCATGTCAGGACTCCCTGGGGAAATGGTTATTCGTGGCTGCGCGGGCGGTGAGCGACATCAATCCGAACCTCCCCCGGGCTGGGACCTGTCAGTGTCGAGAGCAAAGAATTCGCGTGCTGTAGCGCTACTGCTGGCGGCGAGCTGAGCTTCGCTTTCATCGCGCCAGTGAGCGATCTCGCGAACAATCCACGGTAACAATGCTGGCTCATGGCGACGTCCCTTGAGCTTGGCCGGAAGATTGCGTGGTAGCAAATACGGGCAATCGGTCTCGACCATCAATCGGTTGCCCGGAATGTCAGCTACCAACTCTCGCAGGTGGTGGCCTCGACGTTCGTCGCAGATCCAACCAGTCAGGCCGATATGCAGGTCGAGATCCAGATAGCGGTGCAACGTCTCGCGGTCTGCGGTGAAGCAGTGCACGACGACCTGACGGACATCGTCCCGCCAGGCGCGCAGGATGCTGCTCATACGCGCTCCGGCATCACGCTCGTGAACGAACAGCGGTAGCCCATTGTCGGCGGCCAGTGCCAGTTGAGCTTCGAAAGCATGTTCCTGCTGCTGTGGAGTGGAAAAGTTGCGGTTGAAATCGAGTCCGCACTCGCCAACTGCTACCACCAGTGGGTCTCGATACAATTCAGCCATGGCCGCTGCCACTTGCGGTGTCCAGCCGCTGGCATCGTGAGGATGCACTCCCGCGGTGGCGTAGAGGCCATCATGCTGACGGCTCAACGCCACCGCCTGGCGTGCATGCTCTATATCGGTGCCAGTGATAATCAGGGTTTCCACGCCAGCGTCTCGAGCTCGGGTAAGTGTCGGCTCGAGATCCTGAGTAAAGCTCTCATGGGTCAGGTTGGCACCGATATCGACGAGAGGCGCTGGCGAAGTGAATCGCAAAGCCTCGGGCAGCAGCTCGGTGGGCGAAGGTACGGCGTTGGACAATCTGAGCTCCCGGGTGTGGCTGGAACGGATCAATGCTGTGTGTATGGCTAGCGTGGTGTTTCGTGGTGACATCTTGCGAAACACCACAGCAGGTTCGGATTGTACTGTTTGGCGCGGGTGCAGGCCATTGGAAGTGAAAGGCGAAACTCTGATTGGCAGTGCCTGACCGCCCCTGCCTTGAGGTACACTGCGTGCAATTGCAAAGGAGATATTGAGTGACTCTGCTACGACTCGAGCAGCTGCAACTGGCCTATGGCCACCATATCCTGCTTGACCATGCCGAGCTGAGCCTTGAGAGGGGTGAGCGGCTGGCACTGGTGGGCCGCAACGGTACGGGTAAATCGACGCTATTGCGTCTGGTTTCTGGCGAAAACCTGCCCGATGGCGGCAACATCTGGCGTGCGCCGGGGCTCAAGATCGGTGTCCTCGAGCAGGAATTGCCCGATGCGACTGATACCACCATCTTTGAAATGGTGGCTCAGGGGCTGCCGGAAGCCGGTGAACTACTCTCTGAGTACCATCGACTGGTGCAGTCCAGTGACCCGGATATGAACCGCATGGCCACGCTACAGACGCGCCTCGAAGCCATCGACGGCTGGTCTTTCCATCAGCGCATCGATGTGGTGCTGACTCGCCTCGGGCTGCCAGCGGAGACGGAAATGTCTTCGCTATCCGGCGGCTGGCGGCGGCGTGTGGCATTGGCCCGTGCACTGGTGGCCGATCCCGATCTGCTGCTGCTCGATGAGCCGACCAACCACCTTGACCTCGATACCATCGCCTGGCTGGAGGAACAGTTGTTGGCGTTTACCGGGGCGGTGCTGTTCATCACCCACGACCGTGCCTTCCTGTCGCGGTTGGCCACCGGCATTCTCGAACTGGATCGCGGTCGTCTCGGACGCTATCCCGGCGACTACGCCACCTATCAGGCCCAGAAGCAGCACGAGCTTGAAGTGGAAGCGCGCGAGAACGCTGAGTTCGACAAGAAGCTGGCCCAGGAAGAAGTCTGGATTCGTCAGGGCATCAAGGCGCGGCGCACTCGCAACGAGGGGCGTGTACGGGCGTTGGAACAGCTACGGCAGGAGCGTAGCCAGCGTCGTGAGCGTCAAGGCAAGGCATCGTTGTCGGTAGACAGTGGCGAACGCAGCGGCAAGCGCGTAGTCGAGCTGTCTCATGTGACCCAGCACTTCGAGGATGCCACCGTTATTCGCGATCTGAACATCGAGGTTCAGCGTGGTGATCGGATCGGCTTTATCGGTCGCAATGGGGCGGGCAAGACCACCTTGCTCAAGATCCTGCTTGGCGAGCTGGCGCCCAGTGAGGGCGAAGTGCGCATGGGTACCAAGCTGCAGGTGGCCTATTTCGACCAATTGCGTGCAGGGCTAGAGCCGGAAAAGACCGTCTACGACAACGTGGCCCAGGGCAGTGACCGTATCACTGTCGGGGGGCGCGACCGTCATGTGATGAGTTATCTGCAGGACTTCCTGTTCTCACCGGAGCGCGTGCGTCAGCCGGTCAAGGCCCTGTCGGGTGGTGAGTCGAATCGATTGCTGCTGGCGAAGTTGTTTACTCAGCCCGCCAATGTGCTGGTACTGGATGAGCCGACCAACGACCTCGACGTCGAGACCCTGGAGCTACTCGAGGAGCTGTTGCTGGACTTCGATGGAACCTTGTTGCTGGTTTCCCACGACCGGGCCTTCATGGACAACGTCGTTACCAGCGTGCTGGCCTTCGAGGGCCAGGGCTGCGTACGCGAGTATGTTGGTGGTTATACGGACTGGGTGCGCCAGGGGGGCAAGTTGCCGCCGGCTCCCTGGGAAGGAGCTGCGCGTCAGGGGGTAGAACCCACTGCTGAAGCGCTGCCTCCCGAGCAGGACAAGGGCACTTCGGTTCAGGGCAGGTCGGTTGCCAGGGCGAAACCAGTCAAACTGTCCTACAAGTTGCAGCGTGAGCTTGATGCGCTACCTGCCGAGATCGAGCGGCTTGAGAATGAAATCACAGTGCTGGAAGCGGAGGTCGGCGATCCAGCCTTCTATCAGCAGGATTCCGGCGCAGTGAACGAGCGTCTGGGCGTCCTGCAGTCCGCTCAGGACTCGCTCGACAAGACAATGGAGCGCTGGATGGAGCTGGAAGCGATGGTCGCCGGGGAAGAATGAGAAGGGCGCTCGGCAGCCTCGTACGTGAGGCTGCCGAGCACTCGGCGCGATTCCGACGGCAGTTACTCTTCGCTGTCCATACCCACACGCACGGCGAGTACATCGCACTGAGCACCATGCAGCACGCCTGTCGACGTTGAGCCCAGCAGCAGAGCAAAGCCATGACGACCATGGGAGCCGACCACGATCAGGTCGACATCATTCTCGTCGGCAAAGCGATGAATCTCGGTGTCCGGCATGCCGACGACAACGTGCTGATTTTCCCGCGACATATTGTTGTCGGCGATTTCAGCGAGCCTTTGCTTGGCATGTTCATCGAGTTGGTCCTGAATACTGGTCAGGTCCATGGGAATATCTCCGCCATAGGCGAAGCCCAATGGCTCCAGTGTATGGATGATCGACAGCTTGGCATGGTTGCGGTCGGCAATCTGTAGTGCTCGCTCAAGGATTCGGTGCGAATCCTTGGTCAGGTCTACGGCAACCAGCACATGACGGTATTCGTTGCTCATGGGGAGACGCCTCCAGCGGCGATCGATGTCGGAATTGATGTCTCCCACTCTAGGACGCTCGCGTGATCAAGACAACGCTGAACATGAACATTTTGGCTGAGGAAACCGCATGTTGTGGCTAATGATCCTGGTAGTGGTTGGGTTGGTGTTTGCTCCAGCCATGTGGTTGCGGCCCAGCGTACGTGATCGTAGGCTCGCTCGGCTTCGCTCGGCGGCGGCGGGAATGGACGTCAGTGTCAGGCTCGAGGACGGGCCTCTTCACGGTAACCGGGACAAGATGGCAGCCTATCGTTGGCTCTATCCGGGCCTGCGCCCCGGGCCGGGTTTTCTGCTGGTCCGTGATACTCACGCCAGCCATTCCCTGAAGTCTTACGTCCAGGGCTGGCGCTGGCGCGTGGAGCCGTTACGACCGTTAACGCCACAGGCCAGTGCCTTGTTTTCACGCTTGTTGAGTCAGTTGCCGGAAGATGCGGTGGTGGTGCAGTCGAACGACAAGTCATTGACAGTGTGGTGGGACGAGTCTCTGGAAGCCGAGGCTTTCGCACAATTGGCTGCGCCAGCCACGGCGTTGCGAGATGTGTTGCAGGGCAATCCAGACCGGGTGATGGGAGGCGTACCGAACACGCCCCCCTGAGCGGAGAACGCCGGGGAGGAACTGCCACCGATGTAGCATTGAACCGATGTTGCATTGTCAGTCGCAGTCGGTGTCGGGCTCCGCATTCAGCAGTGATTGACCGTTGGCTTCGATGCGTGTCAGCAGCTCGTTGAGCTTCTGTTGGTCATTGTCATCGATGCCAGCAAGCATATCCTGGCGCGCTTCGCTGACCACTGTTTCGATCTGCTCCAGCAGTGGTGCAGCCTTGGGCGTCAGGTGTATGCGCTTGGTACGACGATCCTGGTCACATGGGCAACGCTCGACCAGACCCTGTTCACAGAGTTGGTCAAGTGTCCGCACCAGCGAAGGGGCCTCGACGCCAATCGCCCGGGCGAGGTCGCACTGCGGTTGTCCATCCGGCATATGTGACAGATGGTAGAGAGTAACCCAACGGGTCTGAGTCAGCCCCAGAGGAGCCAGGCGCTGGTCCAGCACAGCACGCCAGATACGTGGTGCGCGGGCCAGCTGCAAACCAATGTTCTCGTTCATGACCGTCCATCATTGAAAGGCAACAGATCGATAATTGTCCGAACGCTTTGCGTGTAATGCAAGCTATTGCGAATCATGGGTGCTTGCAGAACGGGTTTGGGCCTCTTTTTCCATGCGTCTATCGGCTATGCGTCTACAGGATGTTGTGAGGCTTCTCGAGGAATATTGTCTCCCGCTGCAGTCTCCGTTTCAGCTTCCGGCAGGCGTCGTCTCCTCAACCTCGACAGGCGCCGCCTCCTCATCCTCGGCAGGCGCCGTCTCCTCATCCTCGGCAGGCGCCGTCTCCTCATCCTCGGCAGGCGCCGTCTCCTCATCCTCGGCAGGCGCCGTCTCCTCATCCTCGGCAGGCGCCGTCTCCTCATCCTCGGCAGGCGCCGTCTCCTCATCCTCGGCAGGCGCCGTCTCCTCATCGTCGTCTTGACGTTGCTCAACAGCTTGAGTGGCCTGCTCGACGACTTCCTCCACCTGCTCAATGATATCTTCAGATAGCGGCCTGGTTGAATCGCCCTGCTCGGGGCGAGCTGTCAGCCAGCGTAGACGCAAGCCAGGCAGTCCCATCTGTGGTGAAATGTTGCCATTGGCCAGAGTGGCGAGAGATTCGTCATCGCTGACCCGGAAGCGAATCACACCGATGCTTTGCCCTCCGGCCGTCATCACATCGATGCGCCAGCGGCCGGCACTGTCCTCGGGAAAGTTCTGCTTGCGGGTCCAGGCACGATATCCCTCACCGCGACCACCTTGTATCTCGAGAGGAATACGGTCCACCAATTTTCCATCATGGCGCCATTCGTGGACGACTTCCTCGCGTAACCCGCGCGGGGCATGAATGGCGGTATAGGCATAGAGCCCATGATTGGCCACGGCTGCCGGAGTCAGCGTAAGGCTCCCCTGAGGAGTGCGCTGAGCGGCATCAAATTGCGGAGACAGCGCGCTGCCAGACAGCCATAAAGTCGCGGGTGGTACCCAGATACGCCCCAGCCAGGCAGCGCTAGCCAGTACGGGCAGTATGGCCATCAACGCCAGCCAGCGACGACGAGTCATAGGGCGAAGCAGGTGCAGCAGGCTGGGCAGGCTGACGATCACCATCGCCAGTGAGGCAAGCAGAAGGCTCTGACCTGTCGAAAGGTGCAGCACCAGCGGCAGGGTAACCAATACCAGCAGGAAGACGCACTGAGCGTGAAAAATCAGGTAGAGCGCGCGCCGTTGATCAGCGAGACGATAGTAGAGCGGGTCAAGTATCGACAGCACTGCCAGCACGACCATCGCCACTGTGAACACCGCCTGGCCACTGGTCCATACTGTGGTGGCAAGCAGAAATGGCAGCGTGAAGAATAGTGTTTCCTGGTGAACCATCTGTGCGATGAATGTTGTCACACCACGAGGCAATGTTGGATACCCACGATTGGCCATCATTCGACCGATCAGGCTCTCTGAAAGCAGCAGCAACCAGGTCAAGAGCATACCGACAGCCAACAATACCCCCAGCCACTGCTGACGCTGGACGAGGAAGAAGCTGGCGATACCGGCGATGAAGGCGATAGGGGGCCAGACCCAGTGCCAGGGCCGTAGACGCGCTACCCAGCGCTCGACAAGGCGCTGGATTCGGGTCGGTCCATGGAAAGAGGATGAGACTGGCATGTCGGACATGGGGTGGACCCTTGAGAAAAGGCGGCCACAATGACAGTGGCGCACCGAGCGAATGGCGGCTGAATGTTCGATGATCGAGGCCGTGTGGGTCAATCCTGCGTCGGGAGATGGTTACAGTATGGCCAATCGGCGGGAGAAGGTCTGTGGCTGGTACCCGCGTTACCGGGTGTGGCTACAAAGTAGGGCTTGACGCGATCCCGGCTTTGGACCAAGCTGCTGAACAAATCAAACGGCCGTATGAATTCGGGATCAACAACCACAGCGAAGACCTGAGCGGAGATTCGTGGATGATCTATCAAGGCAATGCCATTACGGTGGCGCGCAATGGCGATGATATCGCCATACTGACCTTTGACCTCAAGGACGGGTCAGTGAACAAGCTATCTGCGGCGGTGGTCGCGGAGTTGGGCGAAGCGCTTGAGGCAGTGCGTTCTGAAAGTGGTCTCAAGGGTTTGATGCTCAAGAGCGCCAAGGAAGCCTTCATTGTCGGTGCCGATATCACCGAGTTTCATGGCATGTTCGAAGCGGGAGAGGCAGAGATCACCGCCATGCTCGAACGTGTACACGGGATATTCAATGGTCTCGAGGACATGCCGTTCCCGACCGTCACTGCAATCAATGGTCTGGCACTGGGCGGTGGTTGCGAAGTTGTGCTGTGTACCGACTTCCGAGTGATGAGCGAAACCGCGAAGATTGGTTTGCCTGAAACCAGGCTGGGCATCCTGCCGGGTTGGGGTGGTTGTGTACGCCTGCCGCGCTTGATCGGTGCGGATAACGCCATCGAATGGATTGCCGGTGGTACGGAAAACCGTGCCGATGCCTGTCTCAAGGTTGGTGCTGTGGATGCCGTGGTGCCGGGCGATCAACTGGAAGCTGCGGCACTGGATATTCTGGCGCGTGCCAACGCAGGCGAGTTTGATATTGAAGCACGGCGTCGCGAGAAGACCAGCCCCCTGAAGCTCAACGCTATCGAGCAGATGATGGCTTTCGAGACCGCCAAGGGCTATGTCGCCGGCAAGGCGGGGCCGCACTACCCAGCACCGATTGAGTCGATCAAGGTTATCCAGAAGGGCGCCGGTGAAGGTCGCGAGCGCGCCCAGGCCATAGAGTCGAAGAGTTTCGCCAAGCTGACGCAGACTGAGGTCTGCTACAACCTGGTCGGCCTGTTCCTCAACGACCAGGTGGTCAAGAAGGCGGGGTCGCAGTACGCCGGGCAGGCTCAGCCAGTGAAGCAGACTGCGGTGCTTGGCGCTGGCATCATGGGGGGCGGTATTGCCTACCAGAGCGCGTCCAAGGGTACGCCAATCCTGATGAAGGACATCAAGGAAGAGGCGATCGAGTTGGGCCTCAAGGAAGCTCGCAAGCTGTTCGGCAAGCAGCTCGAGCGTGGCAAGCTGACTTCCGATGGTATGGCGCAGAAGCTCTCCAATATTCGTCCGACACTATCTTATGGCGACTTCGGTAATGTTGACCTGGTCGTCGAGGCGGTCGTTGAGAATCCGAAGGTCAAGGATGCCGTGCTGACCGAGGTCGAATCTCAGGTCTCGGACACCACCATCCTCGCTTCCAACACCTCGACCATCTCGATCAATCGGCTGGCCGAGAACCTCAAGCGCCCTGAGAATTTCTGCGGCATGCACTTCTTCAATCCGGTGCACCGCATGCCGCTGGTTGAAGTCATCCGCGGAGAAAAGACCAGTGATGCCGCTGTGGCGGCGACGGTGGCCTATGCCCGCGCCATGGGCAAGACACCGATCGTAGTCAACGATTGTCCGGGCTTCCTCGTCAACCGTGTGTTGTTCCCGTATTTCGGTGGCTTCAGCATGCTGGTAGAGCAGGGTGCTGATTTTCAGCGTGTCGACAAGGTCATGGAGAAGTTTGGTTGGCCGATGGGGCCGGCATATCTACTCGATGTCGTCGGTATGGATACGGCCGTGCATGCCAATGAGGTCATGGCAGAAGGCTTCCCTGATCGCATGGCGCGTGAAGAGAAAACCGCTATCCAGGTAATGTTCGAGAATGATCGTCTTGGCCAGAAGAACGCCAAAGGCTTCTATGGCTATGAAGAAGATCGCAAGGGCAAGCCGAAGAAGGTGGTCGATGAGCAGGCGTTGGAGCTGGTCAAGTCGGTGACCACTGCCAGTCGTGAGTTCAGCGATGAGGACATTATCGCGCGGATGATGGTACCGCTGTGCATGGAAACCGTGCGCTGTCTGGAGGATGGTATCGTCGGCAGCCCGGCCGAGGCAGATATGGCATTGATCTATGGCATTGGTTTCCCGCCGTTCCGCGGTGGTGCGCTGCGTTACATCGATGCTATGGGCCTGGCGGAGTTCGTTGCCGTCGCAGAGGGTCTGGCCGATGAGCTCGGCCCGCTGTATGCGCCGACCGAAAAACTGCGCCAGATGGCCAACAATGGCGACACCTTCTACGCCAAGTGACCCCACGACACAGGAGAATATCCATGAGTTTGAATCCGAGAGATATCGTGGTGGTCGACGGCGTTCGTACTGCCATGGCCCGCGCGAAGAATGGTGCCTTCCGTCACGTGCGTGCCGAGAATCTGTCCGCCGAGGTGATGAACGCTCTGTTTGCGCGTAACCCCAACCTCGATCCGGCGGCCGTCGATGATGTGATCTGGGGCTGCGTCAACCAGACGCTCGAACAGTCGATGAACATCGCCCGAAATGCCCAGATCATGACCGGCATGCCACGTTCGGTGCCGGCGCAGACCGTCAATCGTCTGTGTGGCTCGTCGATGAGCGCGCTGCATATCGCCGCCGCTAATATCAAGGCGGGAATGGGCGATTTCTATGTAATTGGTGGTGTCGAGCACATGGAGCATGTGCCCATGACCCACGGCGTCGACGTCAATCCCGCTGCCAGCAAGTATGCTGCCAAGGCGGCGATGATGATGGGGTTGACGGCCGAACTGCTCGGCAAGTTGCACGGTATCAACCGTGAGGATCAGGACGCCTTTGGCGTGCGCTCTCATCAACGAGCCTGGCAAGCACTGCAGTCCGGTGGTTTCGACAATGAAATCATCGGTGTCGAGGGCCACGATAGTGAAGGGCGTCGTATTCTGGTCAAGCAGGATGAGGTGATTCGTCCCGAAACCACCCTGGAGTCGCTGGGTGGGCTCAAGCCGGTGTTTGATCCACGCAGCGGCACGGTGACGGCGGGCACCTCCTCGGCGCTGTCGGTAGGCGCCAGTGCCATGGCGGTCATGAGCTACGAGCAAGCTCAGGCGCTGGGCCTTGAACCGCTGGCGCGAGTGCTGTCCACGGGAGTTTCCGGGTGTGACGCCTCGATCATGGGTTATGGCCCGGTGCCGGCATCGCAGAAGGCGCTCAAGGCCGCTGGCCTGACCATCACTGACATCGATACTGTCGAATTGAATGAAGCTTTTGCGGCTCAGGCTCTGCCGGTACTCAAGGAGCTCGGTCTGCGTGACAGTATGGAAGACAAGGTCAACCTGCATGGCGGTGCGATCGCCCTTGGGCATCCGCTGGGTTGCTCTGGTGCACGTATCTGCACCACCTTGCTGAATGTCATGAAGCAGCAGGATACCCGCCTGGGTCTTGCCACCATGTGTATCGGCATGGGCCAGGGCGTTGCCACGGTGTTTGAACGCCTCAACTGATGCCTTGCGGAAAAGCACGATGAAGAAGAAGGGTCATGGCGATAGGCAGCCATGGCCCTTTTTCATGTCTATCGACTTCATGTCCATCGTTGTCATCATGAGCAGTGGTAACACGGCACGTTCATCTTTACAGGATGCCGCTGTCGAGTCCTGCTGCCATGGCCATGCCCAACTCTTCGACCTGTTGCTCAAAGGCATCCTGCCACTTTCCTCGCAGAATCAGTGGTTCCTGCACCCAACGCCAGCGTAATCCCTTGACGATGCTCTCCACCGCGCGTTGAGTGCCGGTTCCGTCGTGCCCGGCGCGGATATACAGCGCACAGGGCAGGCCCTGAGTCTCTTCAAGTACCGGGTAGTAGCTACGGTCGAAGAAGTCTTTCAAGGCACCGCTCATGTAACCGAGGTTTTCTGTGGTGCCGAGCACAATGGCATCAGCCTCGCGCACTTGCTGAGGACCACAGTCGAGAGGGGCGTGGCAATTGACTTCTACAGCTTCGATGCCTGGATGTTCGGCACCGCGACACACAGCCTCACGCAGCCGCAGGGTGTTGGGAGAGGGGGCGTGGGCGACAATCAGTAGACGTTTCATGGGTCACTCAGCGATCGGGACCTGTAGCGATCATCATGCCAGAGATAAGGGACGTTGGCTCGGCGGCAGGAGGTTAGTCAGCTAGTCAGGGTAGCAATAGCCAAGTATCTGGCTCGGCATTTGGTGAGTTTGGGGCTAACGTGTCAGAGTCATGCAAGAGAGTCATGCAGGTCTGCCGTTTATACTGAACCCAGCATGTTTTCGTCGGTTCGTCCGGCACGGCAGGATAATCTGGTTCCGCAAGAGGTGAAATGACATGGTATTCGCGCTATCGACGCTATCGGTTTCCAGTAGTGCCTTCGACGCGGACGGCGAGATCCCGAAGCGCAACAGTATGGAAGCAGAGGATCTTTCCCCGGCCTTGGCATGGCACGGTGTGCCTGAGGGCACTCGTGGCATAGCAATCATCTGTCATGATCCGGATGCACCGCTGGTGAAGGCTGGCGGATACGGTTTCGTACATTGGGTGCTTTATAACCTGCCAGCCACGATCACATCGCTGGACGAAGGCTCGGATCTAGGTACGAAGGGAGTCAATGACGCAGGAAAGCTGGGATACTGTGGCCCCTTGCCGCCACAAGGTCATGGTCTGCACCGTTACTACTTCTGGGTGCTGGCGCTGGATACCGAAACCGACTTCCCCGAAGGGCTGACCATGGCTGAGCTGCTGGATAAGGTGGAGCCCAACCTGCTGGGGATGAATCGCTTGCTGGGGACCTATCAGCGGGCATGACCCTATGCAGGCCTCGCGAGCACTGGGAAGGAGGTGTGACGCCCGAGCCGGGCGTTGGCCGACTGGCAATTCTGCGGTCTGCGGGGTAGTCTGCCGGTTCTGTCTTGCGAGGTTATTTTGCCATGAGTGAACTGCCCCCCTGTCCCGGCTGCCAGTCCCCGTTCACCTACCATGACGGTATGCAGCTGGTGTGCCCTGAATGTGGCCACGAGTGGGTTGCCGGAGAGTCTGAACAGGCGGATGAGGAAGCACAGATCCGTGATGCCAACGGTAATCTGCTGGTAGACGGTGATACCGTCACCGTGATCAAGGACCTCAAGGTCAAGGGGTCGTCGTCGGTGGTCAAGGTTGGCACCAAGGTCAAGAATATTCGTCTGGTGGATGGCGACCATGATATCGACTGCAAGGTTGATGGCATTGGCCCAATGAAACTCAAGTCAATGTACGTCAAGAAGGCTTGAGCTCACCTATGCGCCATTGACGAAGATGAACGCCTCCGATTGGAGGCGTTCGTCGTTTCATGGACGGCGGATCAGCGAACCAGTTTGAGCAGGGCTTGTGCAGTGGCCTCGGACGATGCCGGATTTTGCCCCGTGACCAACAGATCATCGTTGACCACATAGCTTGCCCAGTCGCTGTCCCGAGAGAACTCAGCGCCATTGGCCTTGAGCATGTCCTCGACAAGGAAAGGGACGATCTCCGTCAGGCCCACTGCCTGCTCCTCACTGTTGGTAAAGCCTGTTGCACGGCGTCCGGCGACGAGTGGTTTTCCGTCTGGTGTGCGTACGTGGCGCAGCACGCCGGGAGCGTGGCAGACTGCTGCTATCGGCTTTTGCTGGTGGTGAAACGTTTCGATCAGGCCGATGGAGGCTGGGTCTTCGGCGAGATCCCACAACGGACCATGGCCACCGGGATAGAACAGCGCATCGAAGTCATCTGCACGTTGCTCGGCCAGCACCAGAGTATTGGCAAGCGCTTGCTGTGCGTCACTGTCTTGATGAAAGCGTTCTGTTGCCGGAGTCTGCGCATCATCAGCATTACTGATCGGGTCGATCGGCGGCTGTCCGCCGTCAGGTGAGGCCAGAGTAACCTCTGCTCCGGCATCCTTGAACGCGTAGTAGGGGGCAGCAAATTCTTCCAGCCAGAAGCCGGTTGGCTTTCCGGTGTTGCCCAGTTGGTCGTGAGAAGTCAGTACCATCAGAATCTTCATTGTCAGCGGCTCCGCGTTGAGAGTGTCGTGATGGGCATTATCATGAGACAACAGCTATGATTCGATAATTCGAAACTTTTTATATCTGGTATTCAAATCATGAATATCACAGGCAAGGACTTGAATCTGCTGTGGGTCTTCCAGGTTCTCTATGAAGAGCGCAGTGTCTCACGCGCCGCCGAGCGGATGTCGCTCAGCCAGCCTGCGTTGAGTCATCGCCTTGGTAAGTTGCGTAATGAGTTCGATGATCCATTGTTCGTGCGTGCGCCACGTGGCTTGACCCCCACTCCGCGCGCGCACCAGTTGGCGCTGCCGGTGAGTCGCATGCTGGTCCAGCTGGATGCCTTCTATGAAGAGATGGAGGGTCAGAATTTCCTGCAGCGTGACGAACGCCTGCACATTTACGCCACGGATTATCTCGAGCAACGACTGTTGCCCAGCCTGCTTCCACAACTGCGTCGCGGAGCACCCAATCTCACTCTGGTGACTCATAACACCGGGGGGACATTGCCGCGCGAGGCGCTGGAGAAGGGCACCTGTGATCTGGCGATCGCCGGCTTCTTTTCCGATCTGCCGGAGACCTTTCGTCAACAGCGGCTGTTGTCTGAACCGTTTGTAGTGCTGGCTGCGAAGGACAATGCACGGATTGCCAGCTCGGGAGCACTGGATCTCGATACCTACCTGGCCTGCGAGCATCTTCTGACAACTCTTACGGGAGACCTCAATGGCATCGTGGACCGTGCTCTGGATCAACTGGGCACCCAGCGCAGAGTAATAGCTGGGGTCTCGAGCTTTCTCGCACCGACACGCATCGTCCCCAACAGCGATTATCTGCTGACTTGCCTGAAGTCGGTTGCTGAACAGGCGGTTTATCTTGATGCGTCGTTATGTATTCACTCATTGCCGCTGACACTACCCAGTGTGGACCTGATGCAGATATGGCATGAGCGCACGGACGGCGATCGCTTGCGGCGTTGGGTGCGTGAGCAGATACATGCGGTAGCATGTCAGATTGAATAACTTCGTTGCTGATGCGCCTTTTGGTGGTGTCGAGGTGATGGTGATGTCAAATTGATGGTGGTGTCGAGTTGAGGGTGATGAAGCCTGGACCGGGTTTGTGTCTTGTACCGACGCCGAGTCGATAATGATGAGATATCTGGACTGAGCTCATTGACCACAAAATGTCTGATGAGTCGTTGCTGAAGGGAGAGGCTGGATGCGCATGATGGGCTATATCGTTCTGGGACTGCTGCTGGTGTTGGCAGGCTGCGATAACAGCGCGGACGATCAGGAAAATGCGCCAGATCCGGCCACGCAGGTCGATACACCCGTGTCAGACAATACGGTGGCAACAGCAGAGACCGAAGCCGAGGACGAACTGGCCGGTATCGAGCCAATGGTGGAACCCGTAGAAGTGACGCTGGAGGCAGTGTTGCTGGCAGATCGACGAATGCAGGTTGTTGGGCGTACCAATCTGCCGGATGGCACTCGTGTGCAAATGGTCGTCGTGCGGGAGGCCAGTGGCGTGCGCTGGCAGGAGCGCACGGTGGTGAATGGTGGTCGGGTTGAGGCAGGCCCTTTTGGCCCGGGTAGCGGCCTTCCCGATGGCCACTATCTGTTGCGCTTGAGATCAACGCCCGTGGAGTTGCAACCCTCTGACGTGCAGCGACGACTGGGAGATCGGGGCGAGCATCTTACGGGGCGATTGATCACACAATCCGAACATGGATTAGGGCAACTGGTATCCGCGGTTCAGCGTGTACTGGTCGGCCAGCAGGTGAGAAGGACCACCGATAGAGTGACGGTCGAGGAACTGAGTCAGTAATCGCGGGCCAGTCCGCATCCTGTCAGCAAGGATCCAAGGCGCTTGCCGGAGCGGAGGGGGAATGGACTAGCGAGTGCTGCGTGATATATCGCTCAGCGGTTCATGGCGCCATAGAGCCACTATCTTGGCTGCCAGACGTAAGCCACTGTGGTAGGGAGTTACATCATTCTGCCCTTGACGCTGGAACGTCAACTGGCCAGTGGCATCCTGAGCGACACGACGAATCATTAGCCTCTCACCTTCGGTGACGAGATAAAGACCTGGCTGTCGAAATATCTCGGTTGGTGCTGCGGCGACCAGATCAAAGGCGTGTAGAAAGTCAAAGCTTTCATCCGGTGCTGGCGTCAACAGATGACAGTCCCCGTCCCAGCGCTGACCCGGAATCAATTCAAGTGGCAGATCAACACCCTTGTGGGCTGCTTCGTTCCACGGCAATGGAAGTCGTGAGCGCAGGTACAGAGGAGAAGGGCGGTTGGGTTCGCCTTCCAGCAGGTGGGCCAGGGGGCAGTTCAAGGCTTGGGAAAGAGCCACCAACCGCTCGTGGCCAATCTGCTTGATGGTCCCGGATTCCCAATAGGAAATGGTGACGTCGGACACGCCAACGTGGCGTGCCAATGCGGCCTTGTTGAGGCCAGCAGCGATTCGAAGAGACTTGATGCGCGGGCCCAGCGCGTCCATGAAACTATCCTGTTCGGGAACTTGAAGAATTTAGAATACTCATGGATTGGCGCCATTAGTTCAATCTGTAATCCCGATGAATTTACCCTGGATGTGCCAGTCAGGGGTTGCTCGCAGGCCCTGAGGCCGCACCGTTGCTGGGTTTTACGCTACAGCACAGCGTAAGGGGAAATCTACGATTCCTGAAGCAGTTTGGGGGTGAGGCCAGAAACTTCCTGCTTGATGAAGGTAGAAGAGGACCCGGGGACGGCTGCCAGTTGCTGGCAAGGCGCGTATAATGCGCCAACGCTGCCGGAATGGCTCCAAACCCCATCAGGATGCAGGAAGATATGACTGTTCGTACGCGAATTGCCCCTTCGCCGACTGGAGATCCTCACGTAGGAACTGCCTACATCGCGCTTTTCAATCTCTGCTTTGCTCGTCAGCACGGTGGTGAATTCATTCTGCGTATCGAGGATACCGACCAGCTCCGTTCGACTCCCGAGTCGGAACAGATGATTCTCGACTCATTGCGCTGGCTGGGTATCGAGTGGAGTGAAGGTCCCGACGTCGGTGGTCCTCATGGTCCCTATCGCCAGAGTGAGCGTCGCGACATCTATGCCGAGCACGCTCAGCGCCTGATCGATGCGGGACATGCCTTCAAGTGCTACCGCACCAGTGAAGAGCTCGACGAGCTGCGCGAGGCACGCAAGGCCGCTGGGCAGCATCTGGCGCTCAAGCCGGCAGATCTGGCGCTTGACGCGAACGAACAGGCGCATCGCGAACGTGAGGGTATGCCTTTTGTCGTACGCATGCAGGTGCCGGAAAGCGGCAGCTGTGTGGTCGAGGATATGCTGCGTGGCACGATCGAGGTCGACTGGGCCCAGGTAGATGCTCAGATACTGCTCAAGTCTGATGGTATGCCGACCTATCATCTGGCCAACGTGGTCGATGATCACCTGATGGGGATCACCCATGTGCTACGTGGCGAGGAGTGGATCAACTCGGCACCCAAGCACCAGTTGCTCTACGAGTATTTCGGTTGGGATATGCCAGCGCTGTGCCACATGCCGTTGCTGCGCAATCCGGACAAGTCGAAGCTGTCCAAACGCAAGAATCCGACGTCGATCAATTATTATCGTCGCATGGGGTTCCTGCCCCAGGCGGTGTTGAACTATCTCGGCCGCATGGGCTGGTCGATGCCTGACGAGCGCGAGAAATTCTCGCTCGATGAAATGGTCGCCAACTTTGATATCCAGCGTGTATCGCTGGGCGGCCCGGTGTTTGACCTGGAAAAGCTGACCTGGCTCAACGGTGTCTATCTGCGTGAAGACCTGGATGATCAGGCTTTCCTCAAGGCCTTGATGGGGTGGGCTTTCAATCCGTCATACGTCGGCCAGATCCTACCGCAGGTGCGGACCCGTGTAGACACCCTGTCGGATGTGGCTCCTCTGGCAGGACACTTCTTCTCCGGTCTTCCGGATATCGACGCGTCAAGCTTCGCCAGCGTGAAGCTCGAGCATGAGGAACTGCTGCGCCTGCTGCAATTCCTGGTCTGGCGATTGGAAGTTGTGCCCAGTTGGAACAAGGAAGCATTGCTCGCCGAGGTCAAGACACTGTGTGAGTACTTTGATCTCAAGATGAAGGGCTTTCTCGCTCCCGTGTTCATTGCGGTTACCGGTTCGGCGTCGAGTACCTCCGTAATGGATGCCATGGCGATTCTGGGCTCCGATATGACCCGGGCTCGCCTGCGTCATGCCATTAATGTATTGGGTGGGGTATCGAAGAAGCAGGCCAAGCGTTTCGAGAAGGAATATCGCGAACTGCCTTGACGATAAGCGATAAGCACGTTGTGCGCGGGCAACGTGCTGTCAGTGGACTCCCGGACTTTTATCGGTTGGTCGTGGGTGGCTCCGGACAGCTCGTCGCTCGCGTCTTGAAGATCGCGACTTGTGGTCCACATGGATGCGGAAGTTGCGCAGTAGAGTCTTGACCTCCTTGGGGATTGTCAGTAAGATGCGTCCCGTCTTCACGAGATACGGGGCCTTAGCTCAGCTGGGAGAGCGCGACACTGGCAGTGTCGAGGTCAGCGGTTCGATCCCGCTAGGCTCCACCACCTTCTCGTTCAGAACTGCGTCCCATTCGTCTAGTGGTCCAGGACACCGCCCTTTCACGGCGGGAACAGGGGTTCGAACCCCCTATGGGACGCCACCTTTCCTCTCTGATGTTTCTTCTGTGTCATCACGCTTCTCAGCGGCTGTGATGTGAGGAATCCATTGCATTTTCGGAATGCATCCTCGCTATGTGGATAAGTCCATTCTTTTTTTGTTAGTGATTGTCATTTATCGAAAGAAAGCGGCCGGATAGGCCCTTATCGCTTGACAGTCCGCAGTAATTGTCCACTCCCTTGCATGGTTTGTGCTTCTTTAAAGCAGCAATCCTTTTTGCCCCTCCCATCTGCGCATTCTTTTAATTTATTCTTTGTTTTCAATGGGTTGTAATAGATTAAAAAATGACCAATCTAAGGCGCGCCCCGTGTTCATGGCGATTCGAGGGCGGTTTCGATAGGTTGTGAACAGGGTTATCCACAGAAAGTGTGGAAAACGCGGAAGAGAGGCCAAAAGATGCTGGTCGAGGCCGACGCCAAGTGGTTTATGCACAGCGTCGGCCTGCCAGGAAGGGAGGTTATGAATCCTTGTTCCGACGTAGGCGCTTGAGCAGGGAAGAGGTATCCCAGCGTCCGCCGTCCATGCTCTGGACATCGGCATAGAATTGATCGACCAGTGCCGTCACCGGCAATTGCGCCTGTAGCTTGCGTGCCTGCTCGAGGCAGATGGCCAGGTCCTTGCGCATCCAGTCGACGGCAAAGCCGTGCTGGTAGTGATCGTCGATCATGCTGGCGTGGCGATTTTCCATCTGCCAGGAGCCTGCCGCTCCCTTGCTGATCACATCGATCACACGTTTTTGATCAAGGCCCGCCTGTTCTGCGAAATGCAGCCCTTCCGACAGCCCCTGAACCAGTCCGGCGATGCAGATCTGATTGACCATCTTGGTCAGTTGTCCGCTGCCAGCAGGGCCCATCAAGGTAACCGCACGACCGTAATGCTCGAGAATCGCTCGTGTAGCATTGAAATCCGTTTCCGCGCCACCACACATGATGGTCAGGGCGCCATTCTCGGCCCCTTGCTGGCCGCCAGAAACCGGCGCATCGACAAATCCGATGCCGCGTTCAAGGCAGGCTTGATTCAGCTCCTCGGCCAGTGTCGAAGACGCAGTAGTGTGGTCGATCAGAACACTACCCTCGGTCAAGGTGGAAAGTACACCGTTCTCGCCGATTGATACCTCACGCACATCGTCGTCGTTACCCACGCACATCATTACCAGCTCGGCACCTTCGGCAGCAGCAGCGGGGGTGGGGTGATGGCTGCCGCCATATTCATCACTCCAGGCTTGGGCCTTGGCTGCTGTGCGGTTGTAGACCCGGACCTCGAGGCCGGCTCTCGCCAGGTGTCCTGCCATGGGATAGCCCATGACTCCGAGGCCGATAAAGGCAACTGTGGATATCCTGCGGCTCATTGTGTGCTCCCTGGGGTGATGAAATAGGCGGATTGGGTAAGTGGTGGGGTGAGTCAGTCAGTAGTAATGGATACGAGGTGGACCCGTCCAGCACAACCTATATGGGGCCTGAAACGCCAGAAGCCGCCCGGGCGGGCGGCTTCTGGCGTATATAGCGACGGCAATCCCGATTATTCTGCGGGATAATCGCGCTGAGTGTGGCCAATGTACATCTGGCGCGGCCGGCCGATCTTGTAGCTTTCACTGATCATCTCATTCCAGTGAGAAATCCAGCCAATAGTGCGAGACACCGCAAAAATCACGGTGAACATGTTGGTAGGAATGCCCATGGCCTTGAGAATGATGCCGGAGTAGAAATCGACGTTCGGGTACAACTTACGCTCGATGAAGTACTCGTCTTCCAGTGCGATCTGCTCAAGACGCTTGGCGATCTTGAGCTGCGGATCATCACCAAGGCCGAGCTCTGCCAATACTTCGTCGCAGGTTTCCTTCATCACCTTGGCGCGCGGATCGAAGTTACGATAGACGCGGTGCCCGAAGCCCATCAGCTTGAAGGGGTCATCCTTGTCCTTGGCCCTATCGATGAAGCGCTGGATGTTATCCTCGGAGTCGTCACCGATCTCGTCGAGCATATTGAGAACGGCTTCATTGGCGCCACCGTGTGCCGGTCCCCAGAGTGCGGCGATACCTGAGCTGATGCAGGCGAAGGGGTTGGCGCCGGTGGAGCCAGCCAGACGTACCGTGGAGGTCGATGCGTTCTGCTCGTGGTCAGCATGGAGCATGAAGATGCGATCCATGGCCTTGGCGTAGACCGGATTGATCTCGTATGGCTCGCAGGGATTGCTGAACATCATGTAGAGGAAGTTCTCTGCGTAGTTCAGGTCGTTGCGCGGATAATTGAACGGCTGGCCGATGTTGTACTTGTGCGACATCGCGGCGATGGTCGGCATCTTGGCGATCAAGCGGATGGCGCTGATCTCGCGATCTTCCTGCTTGGTGATATCAAGATGATCGTGATAGAAGGCCGCTAGACCACCGACGACACCGCATAGAATCGACATCGGGTGTGCGTCGCGGCGGAAGCCCTTGAAGAAGTTGGCAAGCTGCTCATGCACCATGGTGTGCGTGCGTACGCGTGCTTCGAAGTCCTTGTACTGGGCTTCGGTGGGCAACTCGCCGAACAGCAGCATGTAGCTCATTTCGACAAAGTTGGAATGTTCGGCCAGTTGCTCGATCGGGTAGCCGCGATGCAGTAGAACACCTTTGCCGCCATCGATATAAGTGATGGCTGACTCGCATGAGGACGTCGCCATGAAGCCAGGGTCAAATGTGAAAAGGCCTTCGGCACCCAATCCGCGCACATCGATTACATCAGGCCCTGCGGTGCCAGAGTAAACCGGAAGTTCTATCGGCTTCTCCAGGCCATCCACCGTCAGGGTCGCTTTTCTGTCAGCCATGTCAGGCCTCCTTATGTGTTCGATATGGAGCGATAAGTTGTCTTTTCTCACTAACATGCCGGCGAAATGGGTCCCGCTCGGCCAAAAAGGTTTGCCCACTATAGAAGCGTTCCAGATATTGTCAATTCTCCGATCGACGCCTCTTGGTTGTACGCCATTCCCTTGCTTGTATAGGGCTTGTAGAGAATATGATGCTTTGCACCATATCATGAATTATGGCAGTGCAGCATCATGACGGATTTGGGGGCTTTATGCCGATTCGTCACCAAATTTCCTGGAAGCGACTGAGAACCACTCCGCATACGCCATTTGTCATGGCTTTGGCATGTCCCTATAATTCAGCCCGCGACTGGCAGGAACAGGAAGCCGTGTCCAACTTATCTGGTTGGCGCGCAAGCCCTTCCCGAAACCACCGCCCGCTCGGGCCTCAGGCCCGCATGTCGTAGAGTGGGCCAAGAGAGTGTGTAGAGAGCCGTGAATAGCAAACGACCCGTAAACCTGGATCTATCCACGATCCATTTCCCCCTTCCCGCCTTGACGTCGATTACGCACCGCATCACCGGCGTCATTCTCTTCGTTGGCCTGATCTTTGGCTTCTGGGCCCTGGATGCCTCACTGTCATCTCCTGAGGGGTTTGAAGCAGTGCGCAATGCGCTGGCCCACAACTTCCTTGCCAAGTTGATTGCCTGGGGCCTGTTGTCCGCCCTGGCGTTCCACTTTGTGGCTGGCTGCAAGCACTTCATCATGGACGCCAACATCGGCGTATCGCTGGAAGGTGGCGTGAAGAAGGCGCAGATCACCATCGTGGCAAGCGTCGTACTGATCATTCTGGCGGGAGTCTGGGTATGGTAACCAATATCACGAGTTTCAGCCGCAGCGGTCTGTCCGACTGGATCATCCAGCGTGCCAGCGCCCTGGTCATGGCAGTCTATACGGTTTTCCTCGTGGCATATCTGCTGCTGCATCCGCAGCTCGACTATGCGACCTGGAGCGGACTCTTCCAGCAGACCTGGATGCGCATCTTCTCTCTTCTGGCGTTTGTGTCCCTCGCGGCACATGCCTGGATCGGCCTGTGGACGGTAACTACCGATTACATCAAGCCAACGGCGATTCGCGTCGCTGCCCAGTTCATCATCATCGTTGCCATCTTCGTGTTCCTTGTCTGGGGCATCCAAGTGCTGTGGGGAGCCTGATATATGTCTAATATGCGTACTTTGACCTACGACGCCATCATCATCGGTGGTGGCGGCGCTGGTATGCGTGCTGCCCTGGAACTGGCCAAGTCAGGCAAGAAGACAGCAGTGCTGTCCAAGGTCTTTCCGACTCGTTCCCATACCGTTTCCGCTCAGGGCGGTATCACCTGTGCCATTGGTTCATCCGATCCCAACGACGACTGGCGCTGGCACATGTATGACACCGTCAAGGGCGGCGACTACATCGCTGATCAGGACGCTGCTGAATATATGTGTTCGGAAGGTCCGAAGGCGGTGTTCGAACTCGAGCACATGGGTCTGCCGTTCTCGCGCTTCGACAACGGCCGTATCTATCAGCGCCCGTTCGGTGGTCAGTCGAAGAACTTCGGTGAAGGTGGCCAGGCGGCGCGTACCTGTGCCGCAGCGGACCGTACCGGTCACGCGCTACTGCACACTCTGTATCAGAACAACCTGAAGAACAACACCACCTTCCTCAATGAGTGGTACGCCGTCGACCTGGTCAAGAATGCCAACGGCGACGTGGTTGGTTGCATCGCCATGGATATCGAGACGGGCGAAGTGGTACACGTCAAGTCCAAGGCAACAGTGCTGGCTACCGGCGGTTCCGGCCGTATCTACGCGTCCACGACCAATGCCCTGATCAACACCGGTGACGGTATCGGCATGGGCCTGCGTGCTGGTGTGCCGATGCAGGACATGGAAATGTGGCAGTTCCACCCGACTGGTATCTATGGTGCCGGTGTACTGGTGACCGAAGGTTGCCGGGGTGAGGGTGGTTACCTGATCAACAAGGATGGCGAACGTTTCATGGAGCGCTATGCGCCCAACGCCAAGGACCTTGCTGGTCGTGATGTGGTAGCACGCTCGATGGTCATGGAAATCCTCGAAGGCCGTGGTTGTGGTGAGAACGGCGATCACGTTCTCCTCAAGCTCGATCATCTCGGTGAAGAAGTGCTGGGCAAGCGTCTCCCGGGTATCGTCGAACTGGCCAAGACCTTTGCTCACGTGGATCCGGCCCGCGAGCCGATTCCGGTGGTGCCGACCTGTCACTACATGATGGGTGGCATTGCCACCAACATTCATGGTCAGGCCATTGCTCCGGATGCCGATGGCAACGACAGGATCGTCAATGGCCTGTATGCCTGTGGCGAAGCTGCCTGCGTCTCGGTCCATGGGGCCAACCGTCTGGGCGGCAATTCATTGCTCGACCTGGTGGTCTTTGGTCGCGCGGCGGGTATGTTCATCGAGAGTGCGCTCAACGAGGGTATCGAGTACCTCGACGCCACCGAATCCGATATCGATTCGGCGATGAAGCGTATCAATCGCTGGAACGAGTCTGAGGGCGGTGAAAGTGTGCCCGAACTGAAGCGTGAGCTGCAGAGCATCATGCAGAATTCCTTTGGCGTGTTCCGTGAAGAGAAGAACATGGTCGAGGGTGTGCAGAAGCTGGCCGAGCTGCGTGAGCGTGTCGCTAACGCCCACCTTTCAGACAAGTCCGCGGCCTTCAACACCGCGCGTATTGAAGCGCTGGAGCTCGACAACCTGATGGAAGTGGCAGAAGCCACAGCGATTGCAGCTCTGGAGCGTAAGGAAAGCCGTGGTGCTCACTCGCGCTACGACTACCCGGATCGTGATGACGTCAACTGGCTCAAGCACTCCATGTACTTCCCGAGTGAAAAGCGCATCGGCAAGCGTGATGTCAACTTCGCGCCCAAGACCATGGATAAGTTCGAGCCAAAAGTCCGCACATACTAAGGGGGAGTCACATGTCCAAGCTTCAGGTATCCCTGTATCGCTACAATCCCGAGACTGACTCCGCTCCTTATATGGAGGAGTTCGAAGTCGATACTCAGGGTCGCGACATCATGGTGTTGAACCTGCTCGAAATGCTCAAGGAGCAGGATGCCACCGTTGCCTATCGTCGCAGCTGCCGTGAAGGCGTTTGCGGTTCTGACGGCATGAACATGAACGGCAAGAACGGCCTGGCCTGTATCACGCCGCTGTCGCATGTGGTCAAGAACAACAAGCTGGTACTGCGTCCGCTGCCCGGTCTGCCTGTCATCCGTGATCTCGTGGTTGATATGGCGCTGTTCTACAAGCAGTACGAGCGCATTCAGCCGTATCTGCAGAACGACACGCCAGAGCCGGCTATTGAACGCCTGCAGTCTCCAGAGGAGCGTGACAAGCTCGATGGGCTCTATGAGTGTATTCTCTGCGCCTGCTGCTCGACCTCCTGTCCGTCTTTCTGGTGGAACCCGGACAAGTTTGTCGGTCC
The DNA here is from genome assembly GCF_001431725.1 of Halomonas huangheensis. Lineage (NCBI taxonomy): Bacteria > Pseudomonadati > Pseudomonadota > Gammaproteobacteria > Oceanospirillales > Halomonadaceae > Halomonas > Halomonas huangheensis. The sequence continues at coordinate 1,263,492 of NZ_CP013106.1, forward strand.
GGCGGGTTTGCTGCAGTCTTACCGTTTCCTGGCGGACTCGCGAGACACCGCAACACGTGAGCGTCTCTCCGATCTCGAGGATCCGTTCTCGGTATTCCGCTGCCGCGGAATCATGAATTGTGTCGCGGTTTGCCCGAAAGGGCTTAACCCGACACGGGCGATCGGCAAGATTCGTGAGATGTTGCTGGCGAATGCCACTTAAATAGCAGCGCCGGGCTTGTTATCATGTGTCCGGCTCAAGGGCGCGACGTAACGTCGCGCACTTGAATCTGGCTATGTTTCAAGAGCCGGTGCACAGTGCACCGGCTTTTGAGCATGGAGCAGGTCCATACATGGCTAGCGTTAGCACGTTAGCGGCACAACGACAGGGCGCTCGACAAGAGTCAGTGCCACGGGTAGACGAAGGATCGGGCGCGTTGCCAATGCACTCGTATTCCCGCGCCGCACCCAAGGCAAGACAAGTGTCGAGCCCATACCACCCCATCAGTGCAGGGTGACCGAGAGATGCAACAAGGCATAATGGAGTTGATGTGGCGCTCATCTCACGTAACCGGCAGCAATGTCCATTACGTAGAAGCGCTCTACGAGCAGTACCTCGACGACCCCGCCGCCGTTCCTGATGAATGGCGCGAGTATTTTGACCAGCTACCCAGCCCCGAAGGCACAGCTTCTCAGGATTCCCCCCTCACGCCGATTCGTGAACAGTTCTACCAGCTTGGCAAGCAGCGTCGTACCGCTGTTACCGCAGCAGCTGGTGACAGCGAAGACAATCGCAAGCAGGTAAAGGTTCTCCAGCTGATCAACGCCTACCGCTTTCGCGGTCATCAGAAGGCGAACATTGATCCGCTCGGCCTGCGTGATGCGAAACCGGTGCCCGATCTCGACTTGACGTTCCATCAATTGTCGAAGTCCGATCTGGACACCAATTTCCAGACCGGTTCCTTTTTTCTCGGCGAGGACGAAGCTCCGCTGCGGGTGATCGTCGATGCCCTTGAGCAGACTTACTGCCGTTCCATCGGCTGTGAGTTCATGCACATCGTCGATACCGAGGAAAAGCGTTGGCTGCAGCAGCGTTTCGAGGCAGTCCGCTCGAATCCGCCCTTTACCGAGGACATGCGCAAGCACGTTCTGGAGCGCGTGACCGCTGCCGAAGGTCTGGAAGCTTACCTGGCATCCCGCTATCCGGGGACCAAGAGGTTTGGTCTCGAAGGCGGCGAGTCCTTCATTCCGATGATGGACGAGCTGATTCAGCGGGCCGGCAGCTATGGCACCAAGGAAGTGGTCATCGGCATGGCCCACCGTGGTCGCCTCAACGTGCTGGTCAATATCCTCGGCAAGAACCCGTCTGAGCTGATTGATGAGTTTGACGGCAAGAAGATCATCGAGCGTGGCTCCGGTGACGTCAAATATCATCAGGGTTTCAGCTCCAACGTGATGACGCCGGGCGGCGAAGTGCATCTGGCCATGTCATTCAACCCGTCTCACCTCGAGATCGTGGCGCCGGTGGTGGAGGGCTCAGTTCGTGCTCGCCAGGACCGCCGTAACGATGAGGAAGGCGGAAAGGTACTGCCGATCAACGTACATGGTGATGCCGCCTTTGCCGGTCAGGGCGTGGTCATGGAGACATTCCAGATGTCCCAGACCCGTGCTTACAAGACCGGTGGCACGGTACATATTGTCATCAACAACCAGGTCGGTTTCACCACATCGCACCCGCTGGATGCGCGCTCTACTGAGTACTGCACGGATATCGCCAAGATGGTTCAGGCGCCGATCCTGCACGTCAATGGCGATGATCCGGATGCTGTATTGCATGTCACTCAGGTGGCGCTTGACTATCGTCAGCAGTTCAAGAAAGACGTCGTCATCGACCTGGTCTGCTATCGTCGTCGCGGCCATAACGAGGCTGATGAGCCGTCTGGTACCCAGCCGTTGATGTACCGCAAGATCAAGGATCATCCGTCCTCGCGTTCGCTGTATGCCCAGCGACTGATCAAGGATGGCGTGATCACCGAGGACGCGGACAAGGCGTTGGTCGAGAAGTATCGTGACGATCTGATGGCCGGTAACCACGTGGCCAACGCGCTGGTGCAGGAACCCAACACCTCTCTGTTCGTCGACTGGAAGCCCTACCTCGGACATGAGTGGAGCGGCCACGCCGATACCAGCTTCGACATGAAGCGTCTGCAGCAGCTTGCGGCGAAGATGTGTGAGATTCCGGACGGTGTCAGCGTGCAGCGTCAGGTCGCCAAGATCTACGAGGACCGCCGCAAGATGCAGGGCGGTGGCCTGGGCCTCAACTGGGGCTTTGCCGAGACTCTGGCCTATGCCACGCTGATCGATCAGGGGCATCCTATTCGCCTGACCGGTCAGGATATCGGCCGCGGTACCTTCTCACATCGCCACGCCGTCATTCACAACCAGAAGGATGGCTCTGTACATGTGCCGCTTCAGCACATGGCCGACGGTCAACCCGCCTTCACCATTCATGACTCCTTCCTTTCGGAAGAGGCTGTGCTGGCGTTCGAATACGGCTACTCGACCACCATGCCCAATGCACTGGTGATCTGGGAAGCCCAGTTCGGTGACTTCTTCAATGGCGCCCAGGTGGTGGTCGACCAGTTCATCTCCTCCGGCGAGACCAAGTGGGGACGCCTGTGTGGCCTGACCATGCTGCTGCCGCACGGCTTTGAAGGGCAGGGGCCGGAACACTCCTCCGCGCGTCTCGAGCGTTTCCTGCAGCTGTGCGCCGAGTTCAACATGCAGGTGTGCGTACCGACCACTCCGGCGCAGATCTTCCATCTGTTGCGCCGTCAGGTGATCCGTCCGCTGCGCAAGCCGCTGGTGGTGATGTCGCCCAAGAGCCTGTTGCGCCACAAGGAAGCGGTGTCCAGCCTCGAGGACCTGGCGAAGGGCAGCTTCAACATGGTGCTGCCGGACCAGGGCAAGCGTGATGCCAGTAAGGTTGAACGCGTCATCATGTGCTCCGGCAAGGTCTATTACGACCTCGCCAACTGGCGTGAAGAAAACCTGCGTGACGACGTGGCTATTGTTCGCGTTGAGCAACTCTACCCCTTCCCCAAGGAAGAGCTGTTCGAGTCCATCAAGGACTACAGCAACGCCACGGATATCGTGTGGTGCCAGGAAGAGCCGCTCAATCAGGGCGCCTGGTACTCCATGCAGCACAATTTGCGTAGCGTGGCGGACCTACTCAAGGATGGTTTGGGCGGCAAACTGAAGTTTGCAGGTCGTCCAGCATCCGCGGCACCTGCCGCAGGGTATATGTCCGTTCATACCGAACAGCAGCGTCAGCTGGTGGAAGACGCCTTCAACCTCTAAGGCGCCCGTCAGGACGAGAGAATAGATAAGGATACGACATGGCTACCGAGATCAAGGCACCAACCTTTCCGGAATCCGTTGCTGAAGGCACCGTGGCTGCATGGCACAAGAAGCCGGGTGACAGCGTCGAGCGTGATGAGCTGATTGTTGAGATCGAGACTGATAAGGTCGTGCTCGAAGTAGTGGCGTCCGAGGCTGGCACCCTGGCGGAAGCGCTGGTGGAAGAAGGCGACACCGTGGAGTCCGAGCAGGTGCTGGGCCGTATCGGTGAAGGTGGCGCTGCGAAGGACAAGTCTGACGACGAGCCTGCCACTGCTGAAGACAAGAAAGATGTTGCCCAGAGCGACAGCAAGAAGGAAGCTACCTCGGATGGTGGTGGCGAGAAGGTCGATGTCAAGGCACCTACCTTCCCTGAGTCCATTCAGGAAGGCACTGTTGCTACCTGGCACAAGCAGGTCGGTGAAGCCGTCAAGCGTGATGAGGTACTGGTTGACATCGAGACTGACAAGGTTGTGCTCGAGGTTGTTGCTCCGGCGGATGGCGCTCTGGTCGAGATCAAAGTGGAAGAGGGTTCGCAGGTTGAGTCCGAAGCGCGGCTGGCTGTCTTTCAGGCGGGTGCTGGCGGTGCGGCAGATACTGCCGACCAGGTTGCACCCAAGGCCAGTGCCGATGATGGTGACAGTGACGAGCAGGTCGGTGACAAGATTGTCGCTCCGGCCGCTCGCAAGCTGATCGCCGAGCACAATCTCGACGTGTCTGCCATCAAGGGCACCGGCAAGGACGGTCGCGTGCTCAAGGAAGACGTGCTCAAGGCCGTCAAGGACGGCAGTGCGAAGAAAGGCGCTGCTGCGTCGGCTGCCAAACCCAGTGCAGCTGCGGCTCCGGCCGTCGAGGGCGAGCGCCCCGAGAAGCGTGTGCCGATGAGTCGCCTGCGCCAGACCATCGCCAAGCGCCTGGTTCAGGCCCAGCAGACGGCTGCCATGCTGACCACGTACAACGAGGTCGACATGGGCGCCATCATGGAGCTGCGTGGCCAGTACAAGGACAACTTCCTCAAGGCGCATGACGTCAAGCTCGGCTTCATGGGCTTCTTCGTCAAGGCCGCCTCCGAAGCACTCAAGCGCTTCCCTGATGTCAACGCGTCCATCGACGGCACTGATATCGTCTACCACGGCTACCAGGATATCGGTGTTGCCGTGTCCACCGAGCGTGGGCTGGTGGTGCCAGTGCTTCGCGATACCGATAGCATGAAGATTGCTGATGTCGAGAAGGGCATTGTCGATTTCGGCAAGCGTGCTCGTGACGGCAAGCTCGGTATCGACGAGATGCAGGGCGGAACCTTCACCATCACCAACGGCGGCATCTTCGGTTCACTGATGTCCACGCCGATCCTGAATCCGCCGCAGACCGCGATCCTTGGTATGCACAAGATCCAGGAACGTCCCATGGCGGTGAACGGCAAGGTCGAGATCCGTCCAATGATGTACCTGGCGCTGTCATACGATCACCGCATGATCGATGGCAAGGATGCGGTGCAATTCCTGGTCACCCTCAAGGAACTGCTCGAAGATCCGGCGCGTCTGTTGTTGGAAATTTGACCGTTGGAAATTTGACCGTTGGAAATTTGAGCGTTGGAAATTTGAGCGTTGGGAGTTTGACGTTTTCGTCGCACCGGCACAGACAGGGATTATCTGCAGACTGTCTGCAACAGTGAAAGAACAGGAGCCAACATGGCCGACAAGTTTGATGTGATCGTCATTGGCGCGGGCCCCGGTGGCTACGTGGCCGCCATTCGCGCAGCTCAGATGGGGCTGAAGACGGCTTGTGTCGAG